>NZ_CP017181.1:1830096-2135112 GCF_001729765.1 Enterobacter kobei | reverse complement strand
TAAAGGATCCCCAGTGCCGCCCAGATGAGGCCAAGCGTCAGGGACGTCGCTTCGAGGTTTATCCACAGCACGCCGACCGTTACCGCCCCAATAAGCGGCAGCAGGAGATAGTGGAAACGATCTTTCCACGTTTTGTTCAGCCCCTTACGCCGCCAGAAATGGTTGTACACCGAGAGGTTAACAAACGTAAACGCCACCAGTGCGCCAAAGTTGATCAGCGCCGTTGCGGTCACCAGGTCAAAGTACAGCGCCGACAGGGCCACTATCCCCACCATAATGACGTTCAGGGCCGGGGTACGCCATTTCGGATGCACATAACCAAACACCCGCTCCGGAAAGACGTTGTCACGCCCCATCACATACAATAACCGCGAGACGCTGGCGTGCGAGGCCAGACCCGAAGCCAGTGTATTGACAAAGGTGGTACATAAAAACACCGACTGGAAGAGCTTACCGCCCACGTACAGTGCGATTTCCGGCAGCGCGGCATCCGGGTTCTTAAAGCGCGCGATGGTCGGGAAAAAGAGCTGCATGAAGAACGAGGCAATAATGAATATCAGCCCGCCGTACAGCGCGGTCAGGAAAATGGCTTTGGGAATGACCCGTGCCGCGTTTGGCGTCTCTTCCGAAAGCGTGGTAACCGCATCAAAACCGAGGAAAGAGAAGCAGACGATGGTCGCGCCGGTAATAATAGGGATCAGATGTGCGTTCTCGCTGATAAACGGCTGCAGCGACCAGACGGTGCCGACCCCTTCTCCCTTGTGCAAGCCATGCACCACGAGGATGACAAACACCACCATAATCGCGACCTGCACCAGCACAAACAGGGTATTAAAGTTGGCGACCAGGTTAACACTCTTCAGATTCGCCAGCGTCAGGATCGTCACAAACCCCACTACCCAGACCCACGGCGGGACCTCAGGGAACATCGCGGAAAGGTAGATCTTCGCCAGCAGCACGTTGATCATCGGCAGGAAGAGATAGTCCAGCAACGATGACCAGCCGACCATAAAGCCCACGTGGGGTCCAATCGATTTCTGCGTGTAGGTATACGCGGAGCCCGCTTCCGGGAACTGCCGTACCAGTTTACCGTAGCTGATGGCGGTAAACATGACGCCAGCCAGCGCCAGGAGATACGAGGCGGGCACGTGGCCGTTGCTGATACCGGACACAATACCGAAGGTATCAAACACGGTCATGGGGGTGAGGTAAGCCAGCCCCATCATCACCACCTGCCAGAGCTTAAGAGAACTGCGCAGTCGGGTTCTGCCGGCCATGCCCGGCGCGTCAAGAGACGTGTTAGTCGCCATACACCGTCCCCCCCATGCTTACCGTGGTTTGCAATCGCGTTGACCTTAACGCAAACCTGCTTAGCAAAGGGGGAAGTTGTGAAGAACAAACGCGACCGTACCAGCGCACCGTCTCTGGCTCGCATTCACCATGGAAGCCTGACTGGCCCCCTTCGCCCTGCGGATAGTTGAACATCTGCATCATTTCCTACCTCGTCACACAGTGTCGTTAAGAAAGTCCCTGTGCCGCCTGCGCTCCATAACGCGACTCCCGGGAGATAGCTGGCGTGCCAGCGAACAGTTCGGCCAGGCTCCGCGCAGGCCGTATGGTGATACGTATGAGATGAAACAAAGCGGCCCCTTACCGGGGCGCGTTATCAGGCGTTTTTCAGCATCCACTCGATTTCTGTTTCAGTAATCAGGCGTTCAAACTGCAGTAATTCATCATTTTTGCAGGCGTGATACACGTGGCAGAAACGCTCGCCCAGCCGCTCGCGAAGGCGATCGTTTTGCATAAACTCCCACAGCGCATCACTCTGACGAATCGGGAACGGCAGTCCGTCCTGCTCCAGACCATTGCCTTCAACCTCTTCCTGCAGCGGTAAATCGTTATCCAGCCCGTGCAGAATGCCGGCAAAAATCGCCGCCATCACCAGATACGGATTCGCGTCTGCCCCTGCCACCCGGTATTCGACTCGATGGTTATGGCGATCGCCGCAGGGAATACGCAGGGCAACCGTGCGGTTGTTGTGTCCCCATGACGCCTGCGTCGGCACATACATTCCCGGCTGGAAACGGCGGTACGAGTTGACGTTCGGTGCCAGCAGCGCCATGGACGCTGGCATCAGATCGATCATCCCGGCCAGCGCGCGTTTCAGCAGCGCGGAATCCTCGCCGCTGGCGTCCGCGAACACGTTTTCGCCTCTGTTGTTTTGCATACTGATGTGGATATGCATCCCGCTGCCCGCATGCTCTTCATACGGCTTCGCCATAAACGTGGCGTGCATCTTATGTTTTTCTGCCATCTGCCTGACGAGACGTTTTAGCGCCAGCGCATCATCACAGGCATCCAGCACGTTTTCCGTATGGTGCAGATTAATTTCAAACTGACCCGGCGAGGCCTCAGCCACTGCGCCATCGGCGGGGATCAACTGCAGCTGCGCCAGCTCATCAATATCGTTCAGCACGTCAGCAAAGTGGTTGAGATTATCAACCGAGTAGACCTGGCTTTGCGTGTTACGCACGTCGGTGCCCGGCGCGCAGGGTGGCTGCAGATAGCCCTCGGCATCGCGATTCCGATCAAGTAAATAGAACTCCAGCTCTACCGCTACCACGGGGAACAGACCGCGCTGGCGCAACTGCTGCCAGAGCCGGTTGAGTACGTTCCGCGGCTCAACGTCAAAGGGAGCGCCATCTTCATCGACCATGGTGAGCTGCACCTGACCAATGTATTCCGGGTCCGCGGCGGACGGTGTCAGGGTGCCCGGCACCGGCACACAAACACAGTCAGGCTCGCCGAGCTCCTGCCCCAGGCCCGCCTCTTCCACCACGTTACCCAGAATATCCATGGCGAACACCGACGCTGGGAAATAGCAGCCTTTTTCGAGTTTGTTCAGTCCGGCAACCGGAATACGTTTACCGCGAAAACAGCCGTTCAAATCGGTCAGGAGGACATCAATAAACTGGGTGTTCGGATACTGTTCTAAATAGCGCTTCACCTCATGCGTAAAGGCACTGCCCCGCCTCTCATCCGTGTAGTGAACAAAGTTCTCAACTTCTACGATATTGGTTTCCATGATTTACCACCGTTTTTGGGATTTGCGTTCGCTGCTCAGGACTGTCAAATATAATGTCCACCCTATCGAATCTGTATGCAAATAAATTGTTTGTCAAATGTTAAATTAAGTTTGCAAAAGGCAGATCTCGTTGCTAGATTGAGAAAATATTGAACGAAAAGGCCGTTTTACAGGTGAAACTGGCCTAAATTTAGTCCACTTTGTGAGGGCGATCATGGAAAATATAATGAACAAGCCAGTCATTGGCGTGGTGATGTGCAGAAACAGGCTTAAGGGTCATGAGACCCAGACCCTGCAAGAAAAGTACCTGAATGCCATTATCAATGCGGGGGCTTACCCATTGCCTTACCGCATGCGCTGGCAGAGCCAGAGTTGCTTACCACTCTGCTGCCAACCCTGGACGGGATTTACCTGCCGGGCAGCCCAAGTAACGTGCAGCCGCACCTTTATGGTGAAAACGGCGATGAGCCTGACGCCGATCCCGGGCGTGATCTTCTGAGTATGGCGCTGATTGCCGCCGCGCTCGAAAGGCGCATCCCCATTTTCGCCATCTGCCGGGGGCTGCAGGAACTGGTTGTTGCGACGGGAGGGACGCTGTATCGTCGCCTGTTCGAGCAGAATGACCTGCTTGAGCACCGGGAAGATCCTGAACTGCCGGTTGAGCTACAATACGCCCCGTCTCATGAAGTTCAGGTTCAGGAGGGAGGACTGCTGTCTCAATTAATACCAGGCTGTAACACATTTTGGGTAAACTCGTTACACGGGCAAGGTGCACGAACGTTAGGACCACGGCTTCGCGTGGAGGCCCGCTCGACGGACGGGCTGGTTGAAGCGGTCAGCGTGCATGACCATCCTTTTGCCCTCGGCGTGCAATGGCACCCCGAATGGAACAGCAGCGAGTACGCCCTGTCACGTATGTTGTTTGAAGGTTTTATCACCGCCTGTCAAAGCCACATTGCCGAGAAGCAACGACTTTGACCACTACCGTAAAGGAAATGCAACTATGAGCGATGACGGACTGGCGCCAGGGAAACGTCTGTCTGAGATCCGCCAGCAACTGGGTCTCTCGCAGCGGCGTGCCGCCGAACTGTCTGGGTTAACACACAGTGCCATCAGCACCATCGAGCAGGATAAAGTCAGTCCTGCCATCAGTACGCTTCAGAAGCTGCTGAAAGTCTATGGGCTGTCGCTCTCGGAATTCTTTTCGGAACCGGAAAAACCTGATGAACCGCAGGTGGTTATTAATCAGGAAGACCTTATCGAAATAGGCAGTCAGGGGGTTTCGATGAAGCTGGTTCACAACGGAAATCCGAACCGTACGCTGGCGATGATTTTTGAAACTTACCAGCCTGGAACCACGACCGGAGAGAGGATCAAACATCAGGGTGAGGAGATTGGTACGATACTGGAAGGTGAAATTGTGCTGACCATTAATGGCCAGCCTTATCACCTGGTTGCGGGGCAAAGCTATGCCATTAATACCGGCATACCGCACAGCTTCAGCAATACCTCGGCAGGCATCTGCCGCATTATCAGTGCCCACACCCCCACCACGTTCTGATGACCACTCAGCCCCGGCGTAAAGACTTACGCCGGGGCAAATAAAAACGATCAATGTCGGCATTTTACGGGTTAATCCCCGGGATGCCTCACGGCTTCGTATTGCCTGAAACGGCCATGCCTTTATTTATCTGATTGCGAAAGAAAGGAGTGAATATGCATTTTCAGCACCTGACTTACTGGCAGGATAAAGCAAAAAACAGTGCCATTGAGACCCGGTTATTTATTAACGGTGCCTATTGTGACGCCGCCGATAAGGCCACGTTTGAAACCGTCAACCCCGCTACACGTCAGACGCTGGCGAATGTGGCCCGGGGCAAGCAGGCGGACGTAGACCTCGCGGTTCAGGCTGCGCGTGAGGTATTTGACCGTGGCGACTGGTCGCAGGCGTCACCGGCGCAGCGCAAATACGTTCTCAATAAGTTCGCCGATTTGATGGAACGCCACGGCGAAGAGCTGGCCTTACTGGAAACCCTGGACACCGGTAAACCCATCCGCCACAGCCTGCGCGACGATATTCCCGGCGCGGCGCGCGCCATTCGCTGGTACGCCGAAGCGGCGGATAAAGTCTACGGCGAAGTGGCGCCTACGGGGCCGGACGCGCTGGCGATGATTGTGCGCGAGCCGATCGGGGTTGTCGCCGCCATCGTTCCCTGGAACTTCCCGCTGCTGCTGGCCTGCTGGAAGCTGGGCCCGGCGCTGATCGCGGGCAATAGCGTGGTATTGAAACCGTCCGAAAAATCGCCCCTCACCGCCCTGCGGCTGGCCGGGCTGGCGAAAGAGGCGGGCCTGCCGGACGGCGTGCTGAATGTGATAAGCGGTTACGGCCACGAAGCGGGCCAGGCACTGGCCCTGCATCCGGACGTTGAGGTGCTGACGTTTACCGGCTCTACCCGTACCGGCAAGCAGCTGTTGAAGGACGCAGGCGAAAGCAACATGAAGCGCGTCTGGGTGGAGGCTGGCGGCAAGAGCGCCAACATTGTCTTTGCCGACTGTCCGGACCTGGACAAGGCCGTGAGCGCGACCGCCGCCGGGATTTTTTATAACCAGGGGCAAGTGTGTATCGCCGGGACCCGCCTGCTGCTTGAGGAGAGCATCGCCGATGACTTTCTGGCAAAGCTGAAAGTGCAGGCCCGCCACTGGCAGCCGGGCGATCCGCTCGATCCCGACAGCACGATGGGAATGCTCATCGACGCCGCGCACGCCGATACCGTTCACACGTTTATTCGCGAGGGCGCCCGGAAAGGTACGCTGCTGCTGGACGGGCGGGCACAATCCTGGCCTTCTGCGGTAGGTCCAACCATTTTTGTCGACATCGACCCTGCCTCCCCGCTGTGCCGGGAAGAGATTTTCGGGCCTGTTCTGGTCGTCACCCGTTTTAAAACCGAAGAGGAAGCCTTAACGCTGGCCAACGACAGTGAATATGGGCTTGGCGCGGCGGTATGGACACGCGACCTCTCCCGCGCACACCGCATGAGCCGTCGCCTGAAAGCAGGCTCGGTCTTCGTCAATAACTATAACGACGGGGATATGACCGTACCGTTTGGTGGCTATAAGCAGAGCGGCAACGGCCGCGATAAGTCTCTGCACGCGCTGGAAAAATTTACCGAACTGAAAACCATCTGGATTGCCCTGGAGCCTCAATCATGACCGAACATACCACCAGCTATTATGCGGCCAGCGCGAACGCTTACGAACCATTCCCGACGCTTAGCGAATCAATCAGCTGTGACGTGTGCGTGGTAGGCGGCGGCTATACCGGCCTCTCCTCCGCACTGCATCTCGCTGAAATGGGCTACGACGTGGTACTCCTTGAAGGGGCGCGCATCGGCTTCGGTGCCAGCGGACGCAACGGCGGCCAGCTTGTTAACTCCTACAGCCGCGATATTGACGTGATTGAGAAAAACTATGGCCCCGATGCTGCCAAAGTCCTTGGGAGCATGATGTTTGAAGGCGGGGAAATCATCCGGGAGCGTATTCAGCGCTATCAGATCCAGTGCGACTATCGTCCCGGCGGGCTGTTTGTTGCCCTGAACCATAAGCAGCTGGAGACGCTGGAAGAGCAAAAAGCCAACTGGGAACGCTACGGCAACACGCAGCTGGAGTTGCTGGATGCCAGCGCGATCCGCCGGGAAGTCGACAGCGAACGCTATACCGGCGCGCTGCTGGACCGCAGCGGGGGACATATTCATCCGCTCAACCTGGCGATCGGCGAAGCGGACGCTATTCGCCTTAACGGCGGGCGGGTGTATGAACAATCCCCGGTAACCGCCATTCAGCACACCAGCCCGGCCGTGGTAAGCACGCAGCATGGTCAGGTGACGGCCCGCTATGTGATCGTCGCCGGAAATGCCTATCTGGGCGATAAGGTCGAACCAGAACTGGCAAAACGCAGCATGCCCTGCGGCACCCAGGTGGTGACCACCGCCCCGCTGCCGGAAGAGGTCGTCCGCACGCTAATCCCCAATAACTACTGTGTTGAAGATTGCAACTACCTGCTGGACTACTACCGGCTCACCGCCGACAACCGCCTGCTGTACGGCGGTGGCGTAGTCTATGGCGCGCGCGATCCGGACGATGTCGAGCGTCTGGTGATGCCAAAGCTGCTGAAAACCTTCCCTCAGCTGGCAGGGGTCAAAATCGACTACCGCTGGACGGGCAACTTCCTGCTGACCCTGTCGCGCATGCCGCAGTTTGGTCGTCTGGATAAAAACATCTACTACATGCAGGGCTACAGCGGCCACGGCGTGACCTGCACCCACCTGGCCGGACGGCTGATTTCGGAACTGCTGCGCGGTGACGCAGAGCGCTTTGATGCGTTTGCCAACCTCCCGCACTACCCCTTCCCGGGCGGTCGCAGCCTGCGGATTCCATTTACGGCGATGGGCGCGGCGTATTACAGCCTGCGCGATCGTCTTGGCGTTTGATCATTTCGACAAAAGGGTATCTGACATGAGTAACCAGGAATTTCATCAGCGCAGACTTTCGGCCACCCCGCGCGGCGTAGGCGTAATGTGTAATTTCTTTGCCCGCACGGCGGAGAATGCCACGCTTACCGACGTGGAAGGCAATGACTATATTGATTTCGCCGCCGGGATCGCGGTACTGAATACCGGCCATCGTCATCCTGAAATGGTGGCCGCAGTGGAAAAACAGCTGCACCAGTTCACCCACACGGCCTACCAGATTGTGCCATATGAAAGCTACGTTTCCCTGGCCGAAAAACTTAACGAGCTGGCCCCGGTACAGGGCCCGGCTAAAACCGCGTTCTTCACGACGGGCGCGGAAGCGGTGGAAAATGCCATTAAAATCGCCCGGGCCCACACCGGCAGGCCTGGCGTGATTGCCTTTGGGGGAGGTTTTCACGGCCGAACCTATATGACCATGGCGTTAACCGGCAAGGTCGCGCCTTATAAGCTGGGATTTGGCCCCTTCCCCGGGTCCGTTTATCACGTACCGTATCCCTCCGAGCTGCACGGCATCACGACGCAGGATGCCATCACGGCGATAGAGCGCCTGTTCAAAGCAGATATTGAGGCGAAACAGGTAGCGGCGATTATTTTTGAACCTATTCAGGGTGAAGGCGGATTCAACGTCGCGCCGCCAGAGCTGGTGGCCGCCATCCGCCGCATCTGTGATGAGCACGGGATCGTGATGATTGCCGATGAAGTGCAGAGCGGTTTCGCCCGTACCGGTAAGCTGTTTGCCATGGACCACTACGCTGACAAGCCTGACCTGATGACGATGGCCAAAAGCCTGGCTGGCGGAATGCCGCTGTCCGGCGTGGTGGGCCGCGCTGAGATCATGGATGCACCAGCCCCCGGTGGACTCGGGGAACCTATGCAGGCAATCCGCTTGCGGTGGCCGCCGCGCACGCGGTGCTGAATATTATCGACAACGAGTCACTGTGCGCGCGCGCCTGTCACCTGGGCGATCGACTGAGCGCCACGCTGGAGGAGATTCAGGGCACCTTCCCTGCGCTCGTGGCGATAAGAGGAAGAGGATCGATGATTGCGGCAGAGTTTTTTGATCCCGAGAGCCGTGAACCGTCGGCCGCCATCGCGCAGGCGATTCAGCAAAAGGCACTTTCCCGGGGCCTTCTGTTACTGATCTGTGGCCAGTACGGAAACGTGATCCGCTTCCTTTATCCGTTGACCATTCCGGATGCCCAGTTCACCCAGGCGCTGGCGATCCTGCAACAGGTTATGCGTGATAAGGCATAAGTGCCCACTGAGAACCGTCTCCCGGACTTCCGGAAGACGGTTTCCACGGAGGAAATGTTGGGGAATTTGGCCTGTTTCATTGTATGCTCCCTGAAACACATCCCTGGCAAGAGGAAATAAGAATTGCAAAATCCATCCGCCTATCAGTCACTTGTGAAAACCTTCCAGCGCCTCTCCCGCTTCTCGCATCTCTCCTCCATCGCCAGCTGGGACATGTTTACCATGATGCCGCCCGGCGGCAGTGCCGCGCGCGGTGAAGCGCTGGCGGAAATGAGCGTCCTGCAGCACCAGCTCCTTACCGATAAAAAAGTGGGCGAATGGCTGACCGCAGCGGCAGAGGAAGATCTGAATGACGTCGAACAGGCTAACCTGCGTGAAATGACGCGCCACTACCAGCAGGCGACCCTGCTGCCGGAATCGCTGGTTGAAGCCAAATCGCTGGCGGGCAGCAAGTGTGAGCACGCCTGGCGTACTCAGCGTCCCGCTAACGACTGGCAGGGTTTTTCCGCCAATCTAAAAGACGTCGTCAAACTCAGCCGTGAAGAAGCCCGTCTTCGCGCCGAGGCCAAAGGCTGTACCCCGTACGATGCCCTGCTGGATATTTTCGAACCGGACATGACCAGCGCGCGCTTGGACGTGCTGTTTGGTGATATGAAAACCTGGCTGCCGGACCTGCTGGCGAACGTGGTGGAAAAACAGGCTCAGCGGTCGTTCGTCCCGCCACAAGGCCCTTTCCCGACGGCTACCCAGCGTGAACTCGGACTGGAAGCCATGAAGATGCTCGGCTTCGATTTTAACGGCGGTCGTCTGGACGTCAGTGCCCACCCGTTCTGCGGCGGCGTGCCGGAAGATGTGCGTATCACCACGCGCTATGACGAGGACGAGCTGCTCAGCGCGCTGTTTGGCGTGATCCACGAAACCGGACACGCGCGCTACGAGCAAAACCTGCCGCGAGCCTGGGCAGGACAACCCGTGGCGCTGGCGCGTTCAACCGCCATCCACGAATCTCAGAGCCTGTTTTTTGAAATGCAGCTGGGACGCAGCGAGGCTTTCCTGAAGCATCTGCTCCCTGCCGTTCACGCCCGCTTTGGTAGCCAGGCCGCCTTCAGCGAAGAGAACTTTATCGCCTGGAACCAGCGCGTGAAGCCAGGTTACATCCGCGTTGATGCAGACGAAGTGAGCTACCCGGCCCACGTGGTGCTGCGCTATGAAATTGAGCGTGCGCTGATTAACGGCGAGATCGAGGTGGACGATATTCCCGCCCTGTGGGATGAAAAAATGCAGGCCTGGCTCGGGTTATCAACCAAAGACAACTATCGCAACGGCTGTATGCAGGATATCCACTGGACCGACGGTGGGTTTGGTTATTTCCCGTCATACACGCTGGGCGCTATGTATGCTGCACAGTTGTTCCATGCCGCAAAAACCGCCCTGCCGGGGCTACAGGCCTCTATCGCCGAGGGCGATTTTTCGGCCCTGTTTGAGTGGCTGCGTCAGAACATCTGGCAGCACGGCAGCCGCTTCAGCACGTCGCAATTAATCACCCAGGCGACGGGCGAAGATCTGAATATCCGCTACTTCCGCGAACATCTCACCTCGCGCTATTTGTAATCTATTTGGCCGGGGGAACCCGGCGTAATTCAAATCACATTCTCATTTAGATTTTATGATTAATGGAGAGTATAGTTAAAAAATTAATGTTAATTAAATATACTTACCAACACCATCTTCAAAAAATCTTGAATAGTTTATTATTAAGATTTATATTTCTATCTCATCAATAACAATACTCTCGCGTGCCTCGTGATGCTCTGGACATAAAGAATTGAAGTACGTTAAGGCATTTTCATTATCAATGATATCCTTTATATAATGCAACCTTCCAATTATCATGAGTCCTATCTCCATTTTCTCTAATGCGCATTTTAAACGATTCCTTAATATCATTCACATTTTTCTTTTGAATCTTAAGCCAGTGAGATGTCGTTTTTGAGCAATATCTCAAAACTCTATCTTTCACATCTAAACTTTTTAAATGTAGTTGAATTCTACTTTTCTCTTCCGGCGTAACATTAGAAATAATAAGACATCTTACATCATAGCTAAAACGACCATCTTCAAAATTGACAATGATTTTAAAACCTACCCTTGAAATCAAATCAAAAAAAATAGGATGTATATACATTGCACTTCGTTTTTCTGTGCTGTAATATTTCTCCCCTTTTATCGGGGCACATTCTCTACATTGCGGTACAAGGTTGTCTGGGTAAATACTAAATTCAGACCAGAGATCTTTAGGGATGAAATGATCTAAGGTATCAGGTGATTTAGGATTTCCGCAATACGGACATTCATTTAAACCATGATCTCTACGCCTGGTGGACATTAGTGCGGCCAAGTCTTTTGGGGGTGTTTCATAATAATCTATCATCAGCATTTTTCCAGGACTTACAACCCCCCAACTGGAAGAAAAAATACCAGGAGGTAAAGAAGTTTCAAAATTGGATATCAATGTATCATATATCTGATATGCTGTAATAATCCTTGGTTTTAATAAATTAAACTCATTAATATTTTTTTTCTTGCAGCCATTTACCGACTCAACCCATGTTGTATCATTAGTTAATTTATCGTGAAACAAAAATTTCATCAAATTGGCTCCATTTTGATATACTCGTCATCTTCATTTTCATCATTTTTATATGGAAGTTTTGATGTCAAATATGCCAATGCTTCATCACCAAGGTTCTCCGAATATTTATCCAGCACCTCATTCAGATCTTCTTTTTTTAATAGTTCCTCTAACTCTATTTCATATGGCCTATCCTGAAAATAATCGTCAAAAACTTCGCCAACAATTGCATCCAATGACTCACCATAAGTTTCTATTCGTGGCATATCATTTTTCGTTACTCCGGCTTTCTCTCGCAATATTTTGACTCCACTCCTAACTACTTCTCGAGCCATAACTGCAGAATGTGTAGCTATAATTGCGTAAGATGACGAATCTTTTAAAAGACTCTTCAGCATCTTAATTAATCCCATCTCCAATGTTGGGTGAAGATAAAGCTCCGGATCATCGAGAATTAATAAACTTTCATCCTTCATTTCAGAAACGATAGCAGGTATCATATAAGCGTACATTAATTGCCCAGAGCTTAAATGAATAGGTTTACCCTGCCTTATAATTTCAAAACCTTTTTTGGAATCTATCTTCTTTAATATCTTACGCTTTTCTTTAGAGTCTTTATTTAAAATAACCTCCTCGCCAGAATCAGTCCATAACCTAAAACTATCAAAATTTATAGCTAATGATAGAGTTTCTAGGTAATGACTCCAACTTATTGATAATGTTTTATGTTCAGATAATGCCCGATGACTTTGTCATGCAGCTCCACCGATTTTGAGAACGACAGCGACTTCCGTCCCAGCCGTGCCAGGTGCTGCCTCAGATTCAGGTTATGCCGCTCAATTCGCTGCGTATATCGCTTGCTGATTACGTGCAGCTTTCCCTTCAGGCGGGATTCATACAGCGGCCAGCCATCCGTCATCCATATCACCACGTCAAAGGGTGACAGCAGGCTCATAAGACGCCCCAGCGTCGCCATAGTGCGTTCACCGAATACGTGCGCAACAACCGTCTTCCGGAGCCTGTCATACGCGTAAAACAGCCAGCGCTGGCGCGATTTATCCCCGACGTATCCCCACTGTTCGTCCATTTCCGCGCAGACGATGACGTCACTGCCCGGCTGTATGCGCGAGGTTACCGACTGCGGCCTGAGTTTTTTAAATGGCGGAAAATCGTGTTGAGGCCAACGCCCATAATGCGGGCGGTTGCCCGGCATCCAACGCCATTCATGGCCATATCAATGATTTTCTGGTGCGTACCGGGTTGAGAAGCGGTGTAAGTGAACTGCAGTTGCCATGTTTTACGGCAGTGAGAGCAGAGATAGCGCTGATGTCCGGCAGTGCTTTTGCCGTTACGCACCACCCCGTCAGTAGCTGAACAGGAGGGACAGCTGATAGAAACAGAAGCCACTGGAGCACCTCAAAAACACCATCATACACTAAATCAGTAAGTTGGCAGCATCACCTATTTTTCTGCCCGATTTCTCGCCAAATTATCAATCAGTAGTACGCACCAGTTTTGCTGTTACGCGCACTTCGACTTTTACTTGACAGCCTCAACATGCTCAGTTACATCACTTAGTTTATCTCTCTGTACTCCGGCGTCTTTTTTGGAATGTTTTGTTTTCCCGGTGCGTGCGCTCCCCCCTTCTCTTACTCCTACTGCCACTCTGTGCCCTATCTCGCCCTTAGCGGTCACTCTCTTTTAAATCGTATAAAAGGCCATTCAGCGTTCTTTTTTGGAGTACTAAGATGGATCTACCCCTAGTATACGTCAATAAATATACAATAATAGTGGTGATTAACTCTGGCAAGGGCATGAAGTCCTTATCTATGCTATTGATTATAATTGGTAATTTACTTTTGGCGGAAAATGTACATATGGTTACACGCCGATACCAATCACTCACGGAAACCTCGAATTTACAGGGATATAGTTATTTCAACGGCCCCGCAGTGGGGTTAAATGAAAAACCAAATTCGAGGGTATGAACATGAAAAAAGTATTAGCTCTGGTTGTTGCCGCTGCTATGGGTCTGTCTTCTGCTGCGTTTGCTGCTGAAACCACTGCTGCACCAGCGGCCGCTGCGCCAACTGCAACGACCACTGCTGCGCCAGCAAAAACTGTACATCATAAAAAACACCACAAAGCCGCTAAACCTGCTGCAGAGCAGAAAGCGCAGGCCGCTAAAAAGCACCACAAAAAAGCCGCTAAACCTGCTGTAGAGCAGAAAGCCCAGGCCGCTAAAAAGCACCATAAAAAAGCCGCTAAACCTGCTGTAGAGCAGAAAGCCCAGGCCGCTAAAAAGCATCACAAAAAAGCAGTAAAACACGAAGCTGCTAAACCAGCTGCTCAGCCAGCTGCGTAAGGTACAAGCTTAACCGTGCCCTTCGGGGCACGTTGGTAAACCGGCGCTGAACCGGAAAAGGTTCTGCGCCGTTTTTTTATCCGGAGGGCGTATGCTGCGACGCTATCGGTTTGAGCTCATTCTGTTCCTGCTTATTTTATGCGCGCTCATCGCAAGCCATTTTTATCTTTCCTGATTGTAGCACGCTGATTTTACTCCCACTTTCGTGCTGTCCCGTCTATAGTATTTTCATAGGGTTCACTTTTAATAATCATAATTACCCCCACCAGAGTGTGATATGCGTAAATCTGTTGTGTTGTTGCTGGGAACGTTTGGTCTTTTTTCTGGATTTTCACAGGCGGATGATGGCGGCGATGACGCCATTAGCGCGAAAGAGCTTAAGACGCTTTTTTTCGGTCATGACGATCGTACTCGCGTCACCGACCCAACACAGGCCCCCTGGGATGCTATTGGACAACTGGAAACCGCCAGCGGCAACCTGTGCACCGCGACGTTGGTCACCCCGCAATTAGCCCTGACGGCAGGCCACTGCCTGTTGACGCCCCCTAACGGAAAGCCAGACAAAGCGGTAGCCTTACGGTTTGTGTCGCAAAAAGGTGTCTGGCGCTACGAAATCCACGGCATCGAAGGCCGGGTTGATCCTTCTCTGGGTAAACGACTGAAACCGGATGGTGATGGCTGGATAGTGCCGCCCGCGGCAGCGTCATGGGATTTTGGCCTGATCATTCTGCGCTACCCGCCTTCAGGCATTACGCCACTGCCGTTATTCGACGGAGATAAAGCGGCGCTCACCGCCGCGCTGAAAGCCGCCGACCGTAAGGTCACGCAGTCAGGCTACCCGGTCGATCATCTGGATGCGCTTTACACCCATACCGACTGTGTTGTAACGGGCTGGGCACAAACCAGCGTGCTGTCGCACCAGTGCGATACGTTACCGGGTGACAGTGGTTCGCCCTTGATGCTGAAAACCGATAACGGCTGGCAATTGATTGGTGTTCAAAGCTCCGCTCCGGCGGCGAAAGACCGATGGCGAGCCGATAACCGGGCCCTATCCGTCACCGGTTTTCGCGATAAGCTGGAAGCGCTGGCTCAAGAGTAAGCCAGCGCGGCTGCGGGAGAAAAAGGGGTAACGGGTTATCAGGCGAGTTTTATCATGACCATACCCGCCAGCAGCAATATCAGTCCTATCCAGCCTTTGTTATTTAACCGCTGGCCGAACAGTACCCAACCGGCGGCAAGGGTGGCGGCGATACCAAAACCGCCCCACAGCGCATAGGCCACCGAAAGATCGATACCTTTGACCGCCTGCGACAGAGCGCTGAACGCCCCCAGAACCGCGGCTATCGACATCAGGCCATAGACTTTACGACGAAAACCGTCGGAGAATTTCAGCAGAACGTTGGCGACAATTTCCAGCACGATGGCGAAACCCAGCCAGGCCGCATGAACCCATTCAAACTGTTGCATGGTTCTGCTCCTTCTGCTGTTTGGTCGGTTTACGGGTACCTGATTTAATCAGCACAATACCCGCGACCAGCGTCGTTAATCCGGCGACTTTCATTGTTGTTAATGTTTCGTCAAATATCAGGACGCTGAAGAGCGTAATCAATAAAATACCGATCCCTTCCCACAGCGCATACGCCACACCCAGCGCAATTTTTTTCACCGCAAATGAGAGGAAAATATAGGAGAGTGAAATCATCACCAGCATTAAAATAAAACCGGTATTGCCATCGCTGACGCTCGCCCACTTCATCGACAGCGTGCCGGTAATCTCAGCGATAATAGCCAGAGCGAGTAAAATCCAGTAAAACATGTTTTTCTCCTGCTTGAGAATATAATCCATCGTGGCCCGCCGCATGCGGCAAACCCAAAAAATATGAAATTAAATCAGACAGCTAAGCGCGTAGCGCCAGCTCAGGCAGAAGAGATAACTATAGGGCGGTGCGCCAGTGTTGCTCACCAGCAACCAGGCAGAAGGAGGTGAAAAATACAGCGGTGTTGTTTAAAGAATACGTCCTGAACAAATTGTCCATAAAATTACAATTATCCGCGTTGTTGCTTCTCGTCTTTGCGGATGAAAATTGTCCTCGGTAGTTAAACACGCCAAATTTGTACCATAAGTCAGGATTTTACTCAAAGTCTTTGCAATTCTTTACCCACGCCGTTTGATTTTGGTTAGTTTATTGCAACGCGTTTCACCTTTATTATAAATAAAAAGCGTATTTCGGAGTCACCATGGCTAAACCCATTATTACCCTGAACGGGTTAAAAATTGTCATCATGCTGGGCATGCTGGTGATCATACTGACGGGCGTGCGATTTGCAGCCGACATTATTGTGCCCTTTATTCTGGCGCTGTTCATTGCGGTGATCCTTAACCCGCTGGTACGGCGCATGACCCGGCTACGCATCCCGCGCGCGCTGGCGATTACCCTGCTCATCAGCGTGATTATTGTTGCGATGGTATTGCTGGTTGCCTATCTCGGTACCTCGCTGAATGAACTGGCGCGCACGTTACCGAAGTACCGATCGTCGCTGGCGATACCGCTGCTGCAGCTTGAACCCTGGCTGCAACGCGCAGGTATTGAAGTCTCGGTTGAGGAACTCCTTAAATATATCGACCCCAATGCGGCCATGACGATCGTCACCAGCCTGCTGGCGCAGCTTTCGAATGCCATGACCTCCATTTTCCTGCTGTTTTTAACGGTGGTGTTTATGCTGCTGGAGGTGCCTCAACTGCCGGCAAAGCTGCAGCAGATAATGGTCCGTCCGGTTGAGGGCATGGGGGCGATTCAACGCGCGCTGGACAGCGTTTCACGCTATCTGGTGCTGAAAACCGCCATCAGCCTGGTCACCGGGCTCGTGGTCTGGGTGATGCTGCTGGCGCTGGACGTCCGCTTCGCGTTCGTCTGGGGATTACTGGCCTTCGCGCTCAACTACATTCCCAACATCGGTTCCGTGCTGGCAGCGATCCCCCCTATCCTTCAGGTGCTGGTTTTCAGCGGGCTGTATGATGCGCTGGTTCTGCTGGCCGGATATCTGGCCATTAACCTGCTGTTCGGCAATATTCTTGAGCCACGGATGATGGGACGCGGGCTGGGGCTATCCACATTGGTCGTCTTTTTGTCTTTGATTTTCTGGGGCTGGCTGCTCGGTCCCGTCGGTATGCTGCTCTCCGTTCCGCTGACCATCATTGTGAAGATTGGTCTGGAACAGACCGAGGGCGGACAAAGCATCGCCGTGCTGCTGAGCGATATGAGCCAGAAATAGCGCTGACAGGAGGAATGTATAGATCCTCCTGTCTTCGCGATAAGCGCCCGAATAGTTACAAATGAAGATTCACGCCACGTGCGGCGACGGGGCTTATCCCAGCGCGTCGACTACTCGCGCCAGCCCATTGCCGGTGCGACATGTTTGAGAATGGACTCAATCACATGCGCATTGTAATCCACACCGAGCTGGTTCGGTACGGTCAACAATAACGTATCCGCTTCAGCAATCGCCTCGTCTTTTTTCAGCTGTTCGATAAGCTTGTCCGGCTCCGCGGCATAGCTGCGTCCGAAGATCGCGCGCGTTTTCTCGTCAAGATACCCCACGCTATCGCTGTCGTTGCGGCTGGCACCGAAGTACATCCGGTCACGGTCGTCCATCAGGGCAAAAATACTGCGGCTGACCGACACGCGCGGCTCACGCGTATGCCCTGACTCTTTCCACGCCTGGCGGTACGCGCGGATCTGTTTTGCCTGCTGAATATGGAACGGCTCACCGGTTTCATCGTCTTTCAGCGTAGAACTTTGCAGATTCATGCCGAGCTTAGCGGCCCATACTGCGGTCGCATTCGAACCGGCGCCCCACCAGATACGCTCGCGCAGCCCTTCGGAATAGGGTTCCAGTCGCAGCAGCCCCGGTGGATTCGGAAACATCGGCTGTGGATTCGGCTTCGCAAATCCTTCGCCGCGCAGAACCTCAAGCAGCACCTCGGTATGACGGCGTGCCATATCTGATTCGTTTTCCCCTTCCTGCGGGACATAGCCGAAATGACGCCAGCCATCAATGACCTGCTCCGGGGAGCCCCGGCTGATGCCAAGCTGCAAACGACCGCCGGAAATCAGATCCGCCGCACCGGCATCCTCGGCCATGTACATCGGGTTTTCATAGCGCATATCAATCACGCCGGTACCGATCTCGATGGTTTTCGTTTTGGCCCCAATTGCGGCCAGCAGAGGGAACGGAGAGCTCAGCTGACGAGCAAAGTGGTGCACGCGAAAATAGGCGCCGTCCGCCCCCAGCTCTTCGGCCGCTACGGCCAGGTCGATGGACTGCAGCAGGGTGTCTGCTGCCGAGCGCGTGCCGGACTGCGGAGAAGGCGTCCAGTGACCAAACGATAAAAAGCCGATCTTTTTCATAATCCTGTGTCCTGATAATGCGTTGCGTTCTCCCTACTGTACGCATTACCTGTGGAGAATAAATGGCGTTTCTTTAACGGAATGATTCAAATAAATTGATTGAAATTTTTTCAGGTCCGTCGGGTGAAAAACGGCTGGTTATCGGTTTGATTTAACGTTACATCTCTATATCAGGACTTTTATATCGGACAGAGAATGAAAAGACGCTATGTTGTTGCGGATGTTTTTACTGATACTCCGTTTCTGGGTAACCCTGTTGCCGTCGTACTCGATGCTCAAGGCATGAACAAAGCACAAATGCAGCAGGTCGCCGTTGAATTTGGCTACAGCGAAACCACGTTCGTTTTGCCGCCAGACAATCCTTCCCATACAGCACGCGTGCGAATCTTTACGCCCTCGCGCGAGATCCCCTTCGCCGGGCACCCGAATGTTGGAACGGCTTACGTGCTTGCCCATTACGCCGCGATGAATCATCAGCGCCTGCCTGATACGCTACACTTCGAGGAAATAGCCGGTGTGGTGCCCGTTCGCCTCTTGCGCGACAACGATACGGTCACTGGCGCAGAACTCCTGGTGCCTGAGGCACTCTCGTGCCGCTCTGAAGTCAGCCCGGAAAGCGTGGCTGCCTGCTTATCCCTGAACACGGAAGATATCCGTACCGAGGTACATAGGCCTGTGGTCGCGTCGGTAGGTCTGCCCTTTCTGATAGCCGAGCTGGCTTCTCGTGAGGCGCTTCGTCGATGCGTGCCGAATTTACAGGGTTTTCGCGCGACTTTACCGCTGGATGGCGCCGTTTCCCTCTACGCCTACACCCTGGATACGAATGCTGATGAACCTCATGATGTGCAGGCCCGCATGTTTACTCCCCGCATGACAGAAGATCCTGCCACAGGCAGCGCGACTGCCGCTGCGACAGCGCTGCTGGCGTTGCACCGCAATAAAACGACGCTTAACCTTAACGTCAGTCAGGGCGTTGATATGGGACGAGCAAGCGTGCTGTTCGCGGGATACGATGCCTCGTCGGGAGAGGCGGTGGTTCGCGTTGGCGGAAATTGCGTGATGACGCTTGAAGGCACATTCTCGCTCTAGCGGAGGAAGGTCCTGTACATTTACCGTGCCTGATGGGATATATTGGCACACTATTTTTATCACAGGTAAAACCAGCAATGGCTCTGATCCCCAAAAACTACGCGAGACTTGAAAGTGGCTATCGCGAAAAAGCGTTAAAAATCTATCCCTGGGTATGCGGACGCTGCTCGCGCGAGTTTGTCTATTCCAATCTGCGCGAACTGACGGTTCACCATATCGATCACGACCATACCAACAACCCGGAAGATGGCAGTAACTGGGAGCTGTTGTGCCTGTTTTGCCACGATCACGAACATTCGAAATACACCGAAGCGGATCAGTACGGTACCACCGTGGTCGCCGGGGAAGACGCGCAAAAAGACGTGGGCGTCGCCACGTTTAACCCGTTTGCCGATTTAAAAGCGATGATGAACAAGAAGAAGTAATGCTTCAACCGCGGTGCGGGAGGCTCAGGGGGCACAGGCCCCCTTCTGCTTTACGCCGCGATCAACGCAAAACGCTCTTTCAGAATACGGGGGATGTCGTCCTCCGCCAGCTGCCGGGTTTCCGTGCCCTTCGCCGTAATGGTTTTCAGCATATCCCCCAGTAAAATCTCGCGTCCCTCCGGTCGATGCTGCACCACCACACGCTTCTGCACAAAAATGGCATCCGGGTGCGTGGAGTTAAGGTAGTTGGCCGGAACGAAATCAATCCACTCCTGTGGCGTGAGATCAAAGCCGTACTGACGGGCCCATTCTCCCGCCACCTTCGCCTGAAGCAGATATTCGCCCTCAGCGCTGCGGCTAAGCCGGAACGTGTCAAAATCCTGTGCGATATCAACATCAAGCGTGTCCAGAGCCATTGGCGCACGAATGCCATAGCTGCCAAACCCGAGGTCGCAAAGCCACTGTCGGCTCTCCACCTCAGCAATTAACGCCATATGGGTTTTTGGCCGCCGTACGGGGTAGAACATCGGGCGTGCCGCCACAAAACGGTAAGGAATACCTAACGCCTCCAGCGCCATGGCAAACAACCCGTTCACCTCATAGCAGTAGCCGCCGCGCCCCGGTGTTAACAGCTTATCGGCAATATCGTCAGGTGCCAGCGAGACAATTTTCCCCGCCTGTACATCCAGATTTTCAAACGGGATTGCAAAAAGCTGATGACGCATAAGCGCATGCAGGGTACCCGTATCGGCAGCCGCGGGGCCAGTGTAGTTTATGCGTTTGAAATACGTGGAAATATCAAAATTATCGCTGTGCATAATGCCTCCTTGTCCTGAACATGTCGGACACTATAGATGGCGTGCATTATTGGCTGTATAGTCAGTTTTATCGAAAATTAGCCTGAACAGATACCATGTCTGCCCCATCCCCGTCCTCTCCTCACTATCGCCGTATTGCGGATATGCTGCGTCTTACAATTACGTCTGGCGCGTTGCGAGCCGGTGACAAGATCATCTCCGCGCGTAAACTGGCCGAACGCGAGCATGTCAGTCTTCCGACGGCGCTTGAAGCGCTGCGCTGCCTTGAGGCCGAGGGGCTGATTGTTGCACGTCCGCGTTCAGGTTATTACATCCACCAGACAAGCCTTCCGCAGCCTGTGGAGCCTTCTCGTTCTCCGCCAGGCCCGGTTCCCGTCACCCTGTCGGCTATGGCCCGGTCGCTGTTCAGCAGTTCAGAAGCCCGTCTGGTGCCTCTGGGTGCAGCCCTTCCCGATCCTGCTTGGCTGCCGGGCGAGACGCTACAGCGGGCGTTGCACTCCGCGGGCCGACGTCTGGACGCGCACGGTCAGAGCTATAGCCTGCCGCCGGGAAGGCGTGATTTGCGAAGCAAGATTGCCGCGCGTTCTGCACAGTGGGGGGCCCGTTTCAGCGCGGATGACCTTATTATCACCGCAGGTGCGACGCAGGCGTTGCGCCTTGCGCTACGAGCCGTGTGCCAGCCCGGTGATGTGGTGGCGATTGAGCAGCCAGCCTACTTTGGTACGCTCCTGCTGCTGGAGGATTTGGGTCTGAAGGCCTTATCGATCCCCACCGATCCTGTTGAGGGCCTGCTGCTGGAACCGCTGGCGGACGCCATTCGGTGCCACCGCCCGGCCGCCGTTCTGGCCTCCCCTACGGTGCAAAACCCTTTGGGCGCCAGTATGCCCGTCACGCGTAAGCAGGAACTCGTTGCCCTGCTTGACGCGGCAGATATTCCTCTCATTGAAGATGATGTTTACGGCGATCTTGTCGGCGAGGGACAACGTCCCCCAGCCTGTAAAGCGTTCGACCAGAGTGGAAATGTCATTTATTGCAGCTCCCTGTCTAAAACGCTTGCGCCCGGCTGGCGAATCGGCTGGATTGCCGCCGGACGCTACTTTCCGCAGGTTTTACAGGCCCGCATGGCCGGAGACTGGGCAGGCGCTCCGCTGCTGGAAGCCGCAACGAGCGAAGTCCTGGCGAGCGGCGATTACGATCGCCATCTGCGGCGGCTCAAGCGTCGCGTTGCGGAGGGAATAGACGCCGTCGTGGCGCGAGTCGAGGCAAGTTTTCCTCCCGGCACGCGTGTTAACGCGCCCGCCGCGGGTTACTTGCTGTGGATAGAACTTCCTTTGCAGGTCAACGCGCTGGAGGTACATCGTCGCGCGCTGGCGCTGGGTATTGGCGTCAGCCCCGGCCCGCTGTTTTCCCCTGCCGCAGAGCTGTCTCACTTTTTGCGGCTAAACTGCGCAAACGAACCGACGCCCCGCCTGCTGAATGCCGTGGAGCGGATTGGGGCGCTGTGTTATGAACTGGCGGATGCGCGGCCGTGACGGTCTGCGGTCCTTTTTCACAAATTGAGGATTGCGCGCTCGGTAATGGTGCCAACTTACTGATTTAGTGTACGATGGTGTTTTTGAGGTGCTCCCGTGGCTTCCATCTCCATCAGTTGTCCCTCCTGCTCAGCTACTGAAGGCGTGGTGCGTAACGGTAAAAGTACTGCCGGACATCAGCGCTATCTCTGCTCTCACTGCCGTAAAACATGGCAGCTACAGTTCACTTACACCGCCTCTCAGCCCGGTACACACCAGAAAATCATTGATATGGCCATGAATGGTGTTGGATGCCGGGCAACCGCCCGCATTATGGGCGTTGGCCTCAACACGATTTTACGTCACTTAAAAAACTCAGGCCGCAGTCGGTAACCTCGCGCATACAGCCGGGCAGTGATGTGATTGTCTGCGCTGAAATGGACGAACAGTGGGGCTACGTCGGTGCTAAATCACGTCAGCGCTGGCTGTTTTACGCGTATGACAGGATACGGAGGACGGTTGTGGCGCACGTCTTCGGTGAACGCACTCTGGCCACACTGGAGCGTCTTCTGAGCCTGCTGTCGGCCTTTGAGGTCGTGGTATGGATGACGGATGGCTGGCCGCTGTATGAATCCCGCCTGAAGGGAAAGCTGCACGTAATCAGCAAGCGTTACACTCAGCGAATTGAGCGGCATAACCTGAATCTGAGACAACATCTGGCAAGGCTGGGACGGAAGTCACTGTCGTTCTCAAAATCGGTGGAGCTGCATGACAAGGTCATCGGGCATTATCTGAACATAAAACACTATCAGTAAGTTGGAGTCATTACCCATCAACGGATTGGCGGCAAAATCAAAGCGTTTTTGCCGATCTATGACTTCTCGTATGAGATGACCACCCTTCTGTCGCCTGACGAGCGCACCGCTATGCGTCAGGGCGTCATCAGTCAGCGTACCGCGTGGATCCGTGAACAGGCGAAGTATTACCTTGAAGCGGGGGTTCCTATTGATATCAAAGTGGTCTGGCATAACCGACCTTTTGAAGCCATTATCCAGGAAGTCGTTGCCGGTGGACACGACCTGCTGCTGAAGATGGCGCACCAGCACGACAAGCTGGAATCCGTGATCTTCACCCCAACCGACTGGCACTTGCTGCGTAAATGCCCTTGCCCGGTCTGGATGGTGAAAGACCAGCCGTGGCCGGAGGGCGGGAAAGCCGTAGTGGCGGTAAACCTCGCCAGCGAAGAGGATTATCATAATTCACTCAACGAGAAGCTGGTGAAGGAAACCATCCAGCTCGCTGACCAGGTCAATCACACTGAAGTGCATCTGGTGGGCGCCTATCCAGTCACCCCAATCAATATCGCCATTGAGTTGCCTGAATTTGACCCCAGCGTCTATAACGACGCCATTCGCGGCCAGCATTTGCTGGCCATGAAAGCGCTGCGCCAGAAGTTCAGCATTGACGAGAACATGACGCACGTAGAGAAAGGGCTGCCTGAAGAGGTGATCCCGGATTTAGCAGAACATTTGCAGGCCGGGATTGTGGTCCTGGGGACCATTGGCCGGACCGGTATTTCTGCCGCGTTCCTCGGCAATACCGCCGAACAGGTGATCGACCATCTGCGCTGTGACCTGCTGGTCATTAAGCCAGATGAGTTCCAGACGCCGATTGAGCTGGACGATCCGGAAGACGATTAATATAACCCTGTCAGCCCGCCGCTCCGGCGGGCTTTTTTTTTCAGCTCTCCATCACCGGCTTCGGCTGTTCACCCGGCTCATCCTGCATCCACGGCGCGTGCAATACCATGCTCGGCAGTGCCAGCTTAATCTCCTGAGCATTCAGCCCTTCAAGAATACGGATATTGATCTCCTGCTGGATATCCATGTATTTGTTGTAATCCGCGGTATTGACGATATGAACGACTTCAAACGTCAGACGGTCGCGGTCAAATCCGAGAAAATGGGCACGATCGAATTTTGTCTCACCCACATCGGTGATGATTTGCCTGACCATATCCCCCACGTAGCGCAGCTTATCGGGCGGCGTGTCGCTGGCCACGCCAAAGGTAAAGACGATACGACGTGTCTGCATACGTTTGTAGTTGTGGAGTGTTTGCTGGAGCAAAATGGCGTTGCCGCAGACGATCTGCTCCCCGCTCAGGCTGCGTATGCGGGTCGTTTTAAGGCCAATGTGCTCTACCGTCCCCGCCACGTCGTTGAACACCACAAAATCACCAATTTCAAACGGCTTATCAAAACCAATGGACAGGGAGGCAAACACGTCGCTCAGGATCGTTTGTACGGCGAGAGCGATGGCAATCCCCCCCACCCCAAGGCTGGCAACCAGAGCAGTGATGTTGACGCCCGCGTTAGCAAGAATAGACAGCAGCATCACTGACCAGACAATGGCACGGAGAATAAGCCCCGTGATCACCAGCGTAACCGGATTTTTATGACTTCCCGGTGCCAGCATGACGTGACGTAGCCACGACACAACGCCCTGATCCATCCACAGTGCCACCTGAATCGCGAAAACCAGGAACCAGGCATGGCTGACCGTGCCAAAAAGATGATCGGGTAAGTCAACAAAACGCAGGCTGAACAGAAGTGCTACGACAAAAAGCAGGATCCGACTCGTCCTGTTAAGCATATCGCTCAGGATAAAACGCATCCAGTTGGTGGTCGGGTGTTTGTCGCCCCAGGTGGTGATCCCTTTCTTAACGAACGCGATCAGGCGCGTCAGCAGCCAGTACACCAGCAGCGTGACAAAGACAACCGTGGCGACGCCTACCCAAAATGTCGGCGTCATCATCAACGCGATGATGTCGAAGCGGGACAGAAATTGCATTACACCTCCTCGTCTTACACAAAGGGTAAAGTATAGACAGAGGAGAAAAGCTGACCGCAGAAATAAGAAAACCGCCCCGAAGAGCGGTTTGTCAGGGTGAAGCGAAATTACAGTGCTTTCAGAATCGCATCCACGCTGGCTTTGGCGTCGCCAAACAGCATGTGGGTGTTCTCTTTGAAGAACAGCGGGTTCTGCACGCCAGCATAGCCGGTGTTCATGGAGCGTTTGAAGACAATCACGTTCTGCGCCTTCCATACTTCCAGAACCGGCATACCCGCGATTGGGCTGCGCGGATCGTCCTGCGCCGCCGGGTTAACGGTGTCGTTAGCACCAATGACCAGCACGGTGTCGGTATCGGCGAAATCATCGTTGATCTCGTCCATCTCCAGCACGATGTCGTAAGGCACTTTCGCTTCCGCCAGCAGCACGTTCATGTGGCCTGGCAGACGTCCCGCCACCGGGTGAATACCAAAGCGAACCTTGATCCCACGCGCGCGCAGCTTCTCAGTAATTTCTGCGACCGGATACTGCGCCTGCGCCACCGCCATGCCATAGCCCGGGGTGATAATGACCGAGTGCGAGTTTTTCAGCATCTCTG
Organism: Enterobacter kobei; assembly: GCF_001729765.1. Taxonomy (NCBI): domain Bacteria; kingdom Pseudomonadati; phylum Pseudomonadota; class Gammaproteobacteria; order Enterobacterales; family Enterobacteriaceae; genus Enterobacter; species Enterobacter kobei. The sequence continues at coordinate 2,109,547 of NZ_CP017181.1, read as the reverse complement.
CGGTATCTTCCGCGCTGATCTCACGGTGCTCACCCACTTCTTCATCAGAACCGGTAGAGGAGCCATCAGAACCAAATCCCCCGGCGATAACGCTGATAAACGAACGATTCATCGCCTTACACATGATGTAAGACAGGATCGCACCAGATGAACCCACCAGCGCACCGGTGACGATCAGCAGGTCGTTGCTCAGCATAAAGCCTGCCGCCGCCGCCGCCCAACCGGAGTAGGAGTTCAGCATGGAGACCACCACCGGCATATCCGCACCACCGATAGACGCCACCAGGTGCCAGCCAAATGCCAGCGCGATGAGGGTCATCACCAGTAATGCCAGCACCTGCAGGCCCACGCTTTCGGTACGCACGAAGATGACCATCAGTACAAACGATACCACCAGCGCCGCCAGGTTCAGCTTGTGACGGTTTGGCAGCATCAGCGGTTTAGACGAAATCTTACCGCGCAGTTTGCCGAACGCCACAATTGAGCCGGTGAAGGTCACCGCACCAATAAAGATGCCGAGGAACACTTCGGTCAGGTGAATGTTGACCAGAATCGGTTCCAGACCCGGTTCGTGATACAGGTAGCTGTTGAAGCCCACCAGCACGGCCGCCAGACCCACAAAGCTGTGCAGAATAGCAACCAGCTCCGGCATCTCGGTCATTTCAACGCGTTTCGCCAGGCGAATACCGATCGCGCCGCCGATGATCATCGCCACCAGGATCCACGCCACGTTGCCGGTGTCCGGCCCGAAGATGGTGGCGATCAGCGCAATCGCCATCCCGGCGATACCAAAGTTATTCCCCTGCTGAGACGTTTCGTGTTTGGAAAGCCCCGCCAGACTGAAAATAAACAGGATTGCAGCAACAATGTATGCGGCTGTGACTAATCCTCCAGACATATGCTACCCCTTAGCCTTTACGAAACATTTTCAGCATGCGCTGAGTCACGGTGAAACCACCGAAAATATTGATACTGGCGATCAGCACCGCAATAAAGCTCAGGAAGCTGATCCAGCCGCCGTGACCAATCTGCAGTAACGCCCCGACCACGATAATCCCGGAGATGGCGTTGGTTACCGACATCAGCGGCGTGTGCAACGCGTGGGAGACGTTCCACACCACGTAGTAACCGACCACGCAGGAGAGCGCGAAGACGGTAAAGTGGCCGAGGAACTCTTTCGGCGCGACGTCAGCCAGCCAGCCGAACAGGATAATGACCAGCGCCATGATGGCGTATTTACGCCATGGAGACGCCGGTTTAGCGGGTTCTTTTGGCTCTGGCGCCGCTTTCGGCGCGGCCTGAGGCTGAGCAGAAACCTGAATCGGCGGTGCCGGCCAGGTGATTTCACCATCACGGACAACGGTAACACCGCGCACCACGACATCGTCGAAATCAACGGTGACGTTTCCGTCTTTCTCTTTGCACAGCAGCTTCAGCAGGTTAACCAGGTTGGTGCCGTACAGCTGAGACGACTGCGTTGGCAGGCGGCCTGGCAGATCGGTATAGCCGATCACCTTCACGCCGTTGGCGGTGGTCGTCACCTGATTAGCAACGGTGTACTCACAGTTACCGCCGTTTTGCGCCGCCAGGTCGACAATCACGCTGCCCGGCTTCATGGAATCCACCATCTCACGGGTGATAAGCTTCGGCGCAGGTTTACCCGGAATCAGCGCGGTGGTCACAATAATGTCGACATCTTTCGCCTGAGCGGCGAAGAGTTCCATTTCGGCTTTGATAAAGGCTTCGGACATGACTTTCGCGTAACCGTCACCGCTGCCCGCTTCTTCCTTGAAGTCCAGCTCAAGGAATTCGGCACCCATACTCTGGACCTGTTCCTTCACCTCCGGACGGGTATCAAATGCGCGCACGATAGCGCCGAGGCTGTTTGCCGCACCGATTGCGGCAAGCCCTGCCACACCCGCACCAATCACCATGACTTTTGCCGGAGGGACTTTCCCCGCCGCGGTGATCTGACCGGTAAAGAAGCGTCCAAATTCGTGAGCCGCTTCCACAATCGCGCGATAACCCGCAATGTTAGCCATGGAGCTTAAGGCATCCAGCGACTGCGCGCGCGAAATGCGCGGCACGGAGTCCATCGCCATCACGGTCACGCCACGTGCAGCCAGCTTCTCCATAAGCGCTGGATTTTGCGCAGGCCAGATGAAGCTCACCAGCGTGGTGCCCGGATTCAGGAGCGCAATCTCACTCTCTTCCGGTGCGTTAACCTTCAGAATAACCGGCGACTGCCAGACTTCAGCACCGTCCACCACTTCCGCACCCGCCTGGATAAAGGCCTCGTCATCGAAACTCGCCAGTTTGCCTGCGCCGCTTTCAACCGCGACGGTAAAACCCAGCTTAAGCAGTTGCTCCACCGTTTTCGGTGTTGCCGCTACGCGGGTTTCATTGGCTAACCGTTCTTTTGGTACCCCAATACGCATAGTTTTCCCTTCCATCGGTTTTTGATGATGGTTTGTCGATAAATGCCCGCGGTTTGTATCAATTTTCGCCATTCTCATAGCGATGAGAGATGATTAACCCCGGAAAATAAAACAGTAACAAACTGTCTATAACCTACTGAAAATAGCGCCCGTGATCTACCGCCAGAAAACACTATTTCTTACTTTATCTGTGAAAAATAAGCGATCGGCGTCACTGACAGTGATATTTACCTTAAATTCATCGCCAGAACCGATAAATAGCGCAAGCGAAGCGGTAAAAACATGATATAGCGCCATAAGAGAACAAGTTATTAACATTAAATTAACTTGTAAAAGTCATATGCTTTATCAGTTTTACTTGTCAAACGCCTGTTTTTTCAACATATCACTAAATGTTATCGAATTCGTTAATTCAGTGAGCACAGGCAGTGAAAAATGGCGCAGACAGCGACGGGTTTTAAATGCCATAATCGGGGCCGTCTCAAATTAACAACAATACCAGTACATGGTTTGCGCAAGGCGAAGGATTATTTTTATGAAGCTTAAGAACACACTCCTGGCGTCCGCACTTCTCTGTGCGACCGCCCTGTCTGCGAATGCCGCAACAGAGTTAACGCCAGAGCAAGCGGCAGCGTTAAAACCTTTTGACCATACGGTCATTGTGGGTCGTTATAATTCTATTGGCGATGCCGTCGCCGCCGCATCAAAAGCCGCTGATAAAAACGGGGCGGCCTCGTTTTACGTTGTTGACCAGTCTGATTATGGCAACAGCGGCAACCAGCGCGTAACCATTGCGCTGTATAAAGACAATGCGCCAAAAGCAGACGCACCGAAAAACCGTGTGATTAACGGTATCGTTGAGCTGCCAAAAGATCAGGCAATTGAGCTGGAACCGTACGACACCGTTACCGTTCAGGGCTTCTATCGCAGCCAGCCTGAAGTGAACGATGCCATCACCAAAGCCGCGAAAGAGAAAGGGGCCTACTCGTTCTATATCGTGCGCCAGGTGGATGCTAACCAGGGCGGCAACCAGCGTATTACCGCATTCATCTATAAAGAAGATGCGAAGAAACGCGTTCTGCAGAGCCCGGATGCCATCCCTGCTGACTCCGAAGCGGGTCGCGCGGCGATAGCGAAAGGCGGCGAAGAAGCGAAGAAAGTTGAAATTCCAGGCGTAGCGACGACTGCTGCGCCAAGCGCTGAAGTGGGCCGTTTCTTTGAAACGCAATCCACGAAAGGTGGCCGCTATTCCGTGACGCTGCCAGACGGCACCAAAATTGAAGAGCTGAACAAAGCCACTGCTGCACAGATGGTGCCGTTCGACAGCATCAAGTTTACCGGCAACTACGGCAACATGACGGAAGTCTCTTACCAGGTCGCGAAGCGTGCGGCGAAGAAAGGGGCGAAGTATTACCATATCACCCGCCAGTGGCAGGAACGTGGTAACAACGTGACCATCAGCGCCGATCTGTACAAGTAACAAAATCATTGACCAAAGGCGGCGCAACGCCGCCTTTTTTTGTTACTTTTTTCGAATTTCTGCCACACATCATTGCATGCTTTCGTGACACTCCGTAAAATCCCGCGCCTTAGTGTAATCCACCATTTTTATGCGCCGCAGCGAAATAATTATTCTGGATTGGGACTTTTCATAACAGGAAGCCAATGGAAAAGAAACTTGGCCTGAGTGCTCTGACTGCACTCGTTTTAAGCTCAATGCTGGGTGCGGGCGTATTCAGTTTACCGCAGAACATGGCTGCCGTCGCAAGCCCCGCCGCGTTACTCATCGGCTGGGGGATTACCGGCGTCGGGATATTGCTGCTGGCGTTCGCCATGCTGCTGCTCACCCGCATTCGCCCCGATCTGGACGGCGGTATTTTCACCTATGCGCGTGAAGGATTTGGCGAGCTGATCGGCTTCTGCTCCGCCTGGGGCTACTGGCTGTGCGCGGTGATCGCCAACGTCTCCTATCTGGTGATCGTTTTCTCAGCGCTCAGCTTCTTTACCGATACGCCTGAACTGCGTCTGTTTGGTGACGGCAATACCTGGCAGTCAATTGTCGGTGCCTCGGTGCTGCTCTGGGTAGTTCACTGGCTGATTTTGCGCGGCGTCCAGACCGCCGCCAGCATCAACCTGGTGGCAACGCTGGCGAAACTGGTGCCGCTCGGCCTGTTTATCGTACTGGCCTTTATTGCATTTCGTCTTGATGTGTTTACGCTTGATTTCAGCGGCATTGCGCTGGGCGTTCCGGTCTGGGAGCAGGTGAAAAACACGATGCTGATCACCCTGTGGGTATTCATCGGCGTTGAGGGGGCAGTCGTGGTCTCTGCCCGCGCGCGTAACAAACGTGATGTGGGCCGTGCCACGCTGCTGGCCGTCCTGGCGGCGCTGGGCGTGTATCTGCTGGTCACGCTGCTGTCGCTGGGCGTGGTGGCGCGTCCTGAACTGGCCGAAATGCGTAACCCATCAATGGCCGGGCTGATGGTGAAAATGCTTGGCCCGTGGGGTGACGTTGTGATTGCCGCGGGATTGATCGTCTCCGTCTGTGGCGCGTACCTGAGCTGGACCATCATGGCGGCTGAAGTGCCGTTCCTGGCCGCGACGCACAAAGCGTTTCCACGCCTGTTTGCCCGTCAAAACCAAAATAATGCCCCTTCAGCGTCTCTCTGGCTGACCAATATTAGCGTTCAGGTCTGTCTGGTGCTGATCTGGCTCACAGGTTCAGACTATAACACCCTGCTGACCATCGCCTCAGAGATGATTCTGGTACCCTATTTCTTAGTGGGCGCGTATTTGTTAAAAATCGCCACGCGTCCGGCGCATTATATCGTGGGTATCGGGGCCTGTATTTACGGTCTGTGGTTGTTGTATGCTTCCGGGCCTATGCATCTGCTGCTGTCGGTAGTGCTGTATGCGCCGGGTCTGCTGGTGTTTATCTACGCCCGCCGCACGCATCAGCTGGAGAACGCGCTGAGACGGCGTGAGATGGCCTTAATCGGACTGTTACTGGTTGCTGCCGTTCCGGCAACCTGGATGTTAATGGGATAGCCCTCGTCTTTCCCATTGTTGAACTGTAAAGGAGAATACGATGGGAAATACACCGCTTCGCCCAATACTGATCACGGGTGGAGGCCGCCGTATCGGCCTCGCCCTCGCCCATCATTTTCTCAACCTTCGCCATCCGGTCATTGTCAGTTACCGTACGGAATACCCGTCAATTGAGGGTTTGCGCAAAGCCGGAGCCGTCTGTATTCAGGCCGATTTTTCCACTGATGAGGGCATTCTGGCCTTTGCGGAGAAAGTGAAAGCCACCACCACGGGGTTGCGCGCCGTGATCCATAACGCCAGCGCCTGGCGGGCCGAGAAACCCGGCACGTCACTCAGCGAAACGCTCTCCGCGATGCTGCAGATCCACGTCAATGCCCCTTATCTGCTTAACCACGCCCTGCAGGATCTGCTGCGTGGCCATGGTCATGCTGCGGGGGACATTATTCACTTCACCGACTATGTAGTGGAACGCGGCAGCGACAAGCACATCGCCTATGCGGCCAGTAAAGCCGCGCTGGATAACATGACGCGTTCGTTCGCCCGCAAGCTCGCGCCTGAGGTGAAGGTGAATGCCATCGCTCCGGCGATGATTTTATTTAATGAAAACGATGATGCGGAGTATCGCCAGCAGGCGCTCAATAAGTCGCTCATGAAAATAGCCCCAGGCGAGAAAGAGGTGATCGACCTTGTGGATTACCTGCTCACCAGTTGCTATGTCACCGGCAGAACCTTTGCCGTGGACGGCGGACGCCCGTTACGCTAGTGAAAGCGGCTCCAGAAGAAAATTAACACCCAGGCGCTGAGCCCCCAGCAAACCACTGCCCCGCCCAGCGCCAGGGGAAGCCGTAGAAAACCGGTGAAATACCATAACGAAAGCAGGTAGAGAAAATAGGGGATGATAGACCACATACCAAACACAATGGTGGTGCGTAGCGCCTCGGTTCCCCTTTCAGACGCCACAATATAATGGGCAATAAGCGCAAAGGTCGGGAACAGCGGGATCAGCCCGGCAATATAGTAGTTTTTGGTTTTTGCCAGAATGCCTATCAGTAACACCACCAGCGCTCCCAGCGCCGCTTTGATCACCAGCCCCATACTATTTCCTATAACAATCAAATAACAATATGAGCCAGAATAACGGAAGCGGCGTTAATTTTGAAAGATTAATGGAAGGTTAAGGTTCCGCGGTGTATGTTGGCTTTTTTCACGAAAACAGACGTTGTATGAATAAGATTGTTTATGTTGAAGACGAACCCGAAGTCGGGCAGTTGATCGCCGCCTATCTGGGCAAACATGATATGGACGTCATTGTTGAGCCTCGCGGCGATCGGGCCGAAGAGGTGGTCGTCCGTGAAAACCCGGACCTGGTGCTGCTGGATATCATGTTGCCTGGCAAAGACGGCATGACCCTCTGCCGCGACCTGCGCGCCCGCTGGGAAGGTCCTATCGTGTTGCTCACCTCTCTGGACAGCGATATGAACCATATCCTGTCGCTGGAGATGGGTGCCAACGATTACATTCTGAAAACCACACCGCCTGCCGTTCTGCTTGCCCGTCTGCGCCTGCATTTGCGCCAGCACGCAAGTGTCGAACGCGAATCGCCCGCCCCCTCTCTGACGCCGCACAAAGCGATGCGTTTTGGTACGCTGTCTATCGATCCGATCAACCGCCAGGTGCTGCTTTCCGGCGAGCTTATCGCCCTCTCCACCGCCGACTTTGACCTGCTGTGGGAACTGGCAACGCATGCCGGGCAAATCATGGACCGTGACGCGCTGCTGAAAAACCTGCGTGGCGTGAGCTATGACGGCATGGACCGCAGCGTCGACGTTGCGATTTCGCGCCTGCGCAAAAAGTTGCAGGATAATGCCACCGAGCCCTACCGCATTAAAACCGTGCGTAACAAAGGTTATCTGTTTGCCCCGCACGCCTGGGAAACCTGATTACGCTCACCGGCTAACCAAACATGCTCGAAATGAAGGCATTACACCGCGATGCCTTCTCTTTCTCGCGTTTAATTACCCGTTTGCGCAACAAATACTTGCTAAGCACGCTATCTAATCCATAATTAAAGTTCAATTGTCTCTTCTTCAGGCCGCACCGGCCCCGCTACCTGCTTACACCTGTTCCGCACATTCCCTCCCATGAAATCTTGAAGTGAGGATTTAAGCCTATGAAATATGTATAGCTACCATGAAGTAGAAGCCATCAAAACCAATCTTGAATGGATTGTTAATCAGCTAACCTTTAAGCAATCCTCCCCCTCAGGTACCGACCTAAAAGCGCTCTTTGACCTGCTGGAACTGATTCAGTCTTACGAAATGCTCCTGGACTTAATCAGGGACTTCGGAACGGACGTGATTGATACGCACATTGCGGAAGGCTTGGCCGTCACGGAAAAACTCATCGCCAAGGTCAAAAGAAGTGCGCACGCAATGTAAGAGGCGTCACAGACATGAAAACAGGTGAGGTTTTTCATGTATATTCTGCCTATCGCGTTTTTCCGGTGAGATGGAATGAAAAAGCTGTTTGTGCAGTTTTATCTTTTACTGTTTGTCTGCTTCCTGGTCATGACTATGCTGGTCGGGCTGGTCTATAAATTTACCGCCGAACGTGCGGGCAGGCAGTCGCTGGACGATTTGATGAAAAGCTCGCTGTATCTGATGCGGAGCGAACTCAGAGAGATCCCGCCGCACGACTGGGCGAACACCCTCAAAGAACTCGATCTGAACCTGTCATTTGATTTACGCATCGAGCCATTAAAAGATTTCGAGTTAGATCCGCCTGCAATGCAGCGCCTGCGCGATGGCGATATCGTGGCGCTGGATGAGAAATACACCTTTATCCAGCGTATTCCGCGCAGCCATTATGTGCTGGCTGTCGGGCCGGTTCCTTATCTCTATTATCTTCACCAGATGCGCCTGCTGGACATGGCGTTGATGGCCTTTATCGCCATTTCGCTCGCGTTTCCGGTCTTTATCTGGATGCGTCCCCACTGGCAGGACATGCTGAAGCTGGAATCCGCCGCACAGCGTTTTGGCGAGGGGCATTTCACCGAGCGCATTCACTTCGACAGCGGTTCCAGCTTTGAACGACTGGGCGTGGCCTTTAACCAGATGGCCGATAACATCAATGCCCTGATCGCCAGTAAAAAACAGCTAATCGACGGTATTGCCCACGAGCTGCGCACGCCACTGGTTCGCCTGCGTTATCGTCTGGAGATGAGCGAGAATCTGACAGAAGCGGAGTCACTCGCGCTAAACCGCGATATTGGTCAGCTTGAAGCGCTGATTGAGGAGCTGCTCACCTACGCGCGCCTCGACCGCCCACAAAACGAGCTGAACCTCAGTACGCCAGATCTGCCCGCCTGGCTGCAAACCCATATTGATGATGTCCAGAGCGTGAATCCGCAACGCACGCTGTTGACGCGCGTCACGCCCGGCGATTACGGCGCGCTCGATATGCGGCTGATGGAGCGCGTGCTTGATAACCTGCTGAACAATGCCATGCGCTACAGCGAAAGTACGCTACAGATTGGACTGGATTTGCAGGGTAACCAGGCAAGCCTGACAGTTGAAGACGATGGACCGGGAATTGCCCCGGAAGCACGAGAAACCGTATTTGAACCGTTTGTCCGCCTCGATCCCAGCCGCGATCGCGCCACCGGCGGGTGCGGACTGGGGCTGGCCATTGTTTACTCTATTGCGCAGGCCATGGGCGGCACGGTGCATTGTGAGGAGAGCGAACTCGGCGGCGCACGCTTCTGCTTTAACTGGCCGGTGTACCATAACATCGCCCTTCCCGTCCCGGTCTGACCTTAACCGCACGCTGGCCTGACCCGGCGTGCTGTGCTATATGATAAGTATGTTGTAACTAATGAGAGTGTTTATGGCAACCTACGATCTCATCGAACGGCTGAACAGCACGTTCCGCGAAATAGAACACGAATTGCTGACGCTGACCGCGCGTTTACAGACCTGCCGCCTGCTGGCCGCGCGCGTCTTTACCCTGCCCGATATCGCCAAAGGCGCGGAGCACGATCCGCTCGACGCCATTGAGGTGAAGCAGCATATCGGCAGCGCCGCGCTTGAGCTGGCCCTGAAGCACTACCGCCACCTTTTTATTCAGCAGCAGTCGGAACAGCGCAGCAGCAAGGCGGCCGTGCGCCTGCCGGGCGTGATCTGCCTGCAAACCGATGCCACCACGCGCGAGGCGCTGGAAAACCAGATTGCGCATATCAACGCCCTGAAAGCAACGTTTGAGAAGATTGTGACCGAAGAGTCCGGCCTCGCTCCGGCCGCCCGGTTTGAGTGGGTGCACCGCCAGCTTCCGGGATTAATTACCCTTAATGCCTACCGCACGCTGACCGTACTGCGTCACCCCGCCACGCTGCGCTTCGGCTGGGCGAATAAGCACATCATTAAAAACTTCACCCGGGATGAGGTGCTGGCGCAGCTGGAAAAAAGTCTTAAGGCACCGCGTACCGTTGCACCGTGGTCGCGTGAACAGTGGATTGAGCGTCTGGAGCAGGAGTATCACAGCATCGCCTCGTTACCGGCGGATACGCGCCTCAAAATTAAGCGTCCGGTAAAGGTGCAGCCTATCGCTCGCGTCTGGTATTCCGGTCAGCAAAAACAGGTACAATATGCCTGCCCGACGCCGCTGATTGCGCTTTATGATGCCGATCAGGGTGCCATCGTGCCGGATATTGGTGAGCTGCTGAATTACGACGCTGAAAATGTTCAGCACCGTTATCGGCCTCAGGCGCAGCCGCTACAGCTGATTATTCCGCGGCTGCACCTGTATGTGGCGGGATGATTATTTCAGACTGCCGACCATCGCTTCCGGGCGAACCCAGGCGTCAAATTCCGCCTCCGTTAGATAACCCAGCGCCAGAGCGGCAGCTTTCAGCGTTAGCCCCTCTTTGTGCGCCTTTTTGGCGATCTCGGCGGCCTTGTCGTAGCCGATATGGGTATTGAGTGCGGTGACCAGCATCAGAGACTCATTCAGCAGCTGGCTGATGCGCTCGCGGTTTGGCTCTATGCCCACCGCACAATGCTCGTTAAAGCTCTCCATCCCGTCGGCCAGCAGACGAACAGATTGCAGCACGTTGTGAATCACCATAGGACGATAGACGTTCAGCTCGAAGTTGCCGGACGCGCCGCCCAGGTTAACCGCCACGTCGTTGCCCATCACCTGACAGCAGAGCATGGTCATGGCTTCGCACTGGGTCGGGTTGACTTTACCCGGCATGATAGAGCTGCCCGGCTCGTTTTCCGGAATGCTGATTTCACCGATACCGCAGCGCGGCCCTGAGGCCAGCCAGCGGACGTCGTTGGCAATTTTCATCAGCGAAGCCGCCAGACCTTTCAGCGCGCCGTGGGTGTGAACCAGCGCATCGCAGGTCGCCAGCGCTTCGAATTTATTGGGCGCCGTGACGAATGGCTGTCCGGTAATGGCCGCAAGCTCCTTCGCCACGCGCACCGCGTACTCAGGATGCGTATTTAACCCGGTACCGACCGCCGTGCCACCGAGCGCCAGCTCCGCCAGATGGGGCAAACTGTTCTCGATATGCTTCAGGTTATGTTCCAGCATCGCCACCCAGCCGGAAATCTCCTGACCGAGCGTCAGTGGCGTAGCGTCCTGAAGGTGAGTACGGCCAATTTTAACGATGTCGCGGAAGGCCTGCGCTTTCTCGTTGAGCGTGGTTTTGAGCACTTTGAGCTGCGGAATAAGCTGCTCGCGGATCGCGATCACCGCCGCTACGTGCATCGCCGTCGGGAAGACGTCGTTGGAACTCTGGCTTTTGTTAACGTCATCGTTCGGGTGGATCTTACGCTCCATGCCGCGCACGCCGCCCAGCAGTTCACTTGCCCGGTTCGCCAGCACTTCGTTCATGTTCATGTTGCTTTGGGTACCGGAACCGGTTTGCCAGATGGCGAGGGGAAATTCGTCGGGATGTTTACCGGCCAGCACTTCGTCGGCGGCATTAATGATCGCGGTGGCTTTATCTGCGCCCAGCAGGCCTAAATCCTGGTTTACTTTTGCCGCTGCACGTTTGGTGAGTGCCAGCGCCTGAATCAGCGAGACGGGCATTTTTTCGGTCGAAATGCGGAAGTGCTCCAGCGAACGCTGGGTTTGCGCGCCCCATAGCTTGTCAGCCGGAACCTCGATTGCGCCCATAGAGTCTTTCTCATGGCGTACCGTTGTCATTACTTTCTCCTTGATAACACTGTCGGGATTGCTCACATGCTTAAGAGATAAGTATTGATGACTTCTGAGAAACGATATGGCGCTTTGTGCGCTCTTCTTGGTGTCGGGTGGCGGCTACGCCTTACCCGACCTACGAGAATGTAGGCCGGGTAAGCGTCAGCGCCACCCGGCATTTTCTTCAGACTACTTCACACACGCTGAACACTGGGACGACTGGATTTGCTTGAAGAAGTCGTTACCTTTGTCATCCACCAGGATAAACGCCGGGAAATCTTCCACTTCAATTTTCCAGATGGCTTCCATACCCAGTTCCGGGTATTCCACGCATTCCAGGCTCTTGATACTGCCCTGCGCAAGGACCGCCGCCGGGCCGCCGATGCTGCCAAGGTAGAAACCGCCATGCTTATGGCATGCGTCCGTTACCTGCTGGCTACGGTTGCCTTTTGCCAGCATGATCATGCTGCCGCCGTTGGCCTGCAGCTGGTCAACGTAGGAGTCCATACGGCCCGCCGTGGTAGGACCTAACGAGCCGGAAGCATAGCCTTCAGGCGTTTTGGCCGGTCCTGCGTAGTAAATCGGGTGATCTTTAATGTACTGCGGCAGCCCTTCACCGTTATCCAGACGCTCTTTCAGCTTCGCGTGCGCAATGTCACGGCCGACGATAATCGTGCCGTTCAGAGAGAGGCGAGTCGACACCGGGTACTGAGAAAGCTGGGCCAGGATCTCTTTCATCGGACGGTTAAGGTCAACGCGAACCGCTTCCCCCTCACCCGCTTTACGCAGTTCTTCCGGGATGTATTTGCCTGGGTTGTTTTCCAGTTTTTCGATCCAGATGCCTTCGCGGTTGATCTTCGCCTTGATGTTGCGATCCGCAGAGCAGGAAACGCCCATGCCGACCGGGCAGGATGCACCGTGACGCGGCAGACGGATCACGCGCACGTCGTGAGCAAAGTATTTACCGCCAAACTGTGCGCCGAGCCCCAGGTTACGCGCTTCTTCCAGTAGCTCCTGCTCAAGCTGCACGTCGCGGAATGCCTGGCCGTGTTCATTACCTTCCGTTGGCAGACCGTCATAGTATTTGGTTGAGGCCAGTTTGACGGTTTTCAGCGTGCTCTCAGCCGAGGTACCGCCAATCACAAACGCGATGTGGTACGGCGGGCATGCAGCCGTACCGAGAGTACGCATTTTCTCGACCAGGTAGTTCTTCAGCTTGCCCGGGGTGAGCAGCGCTTTGGTTTCCTGGTAGAGATAGGTTTTGTTGGCCGAACCGCCGCCTTTGGCGATGCAGAGGAATTTGTACTCATCACCGTCGACGCTGTAGAGATCTATCTGTGCGGGCAGGTTGGTGCCGGTGTTGACCTCTTTGTACATATCCAGCGCCGCGTTTTGCGAGTAGCGCAGGTTATCTTCGGTATAGGTGTTGTAAACACCGTGGGCCAGCGCCGCTTCATCACCGCCGCCGGTCCAGACGCGCTGGCCTTTTTTACCAACGATAATCGCCGTGCCGGTGTCCTGACAGGTTGGCAGAATGCCTTTCGCCGCGATATCGGAGTTACGCAGGAACTGCAGGGCAACGTATTTATCGTTCTCGCTGGCTTCCGGGTCGCTCAGAATATCGGCTACCTGCTGCTGATGCGCAGGACGGAGCATAAACGAAGCGTCGTGGAAAGCGTGCTGCGCCAGCAGCGTCAGCGCCTGCGGATCCACCTTAAGGATCTCTTGACCTTCAAACTCAGAAACGGAGACGTGATCGCGGGTTAACAGGTAATACTCGGTCTGATCCTTACTGAGGGGGAAAGGATCCTGATAATGGAAGGGTTTATTCGACATTGTTCTCTCACTTACTGCTTCGGTCTGTTTATTCAGGGCAGATGTTCCGCTGCCCGGCTTAAAAGCGAGTCAGCTTATCCTACACAATTTTTTAACAAAAACTGAGACTAGTACGACTTTTTACATCCACAGGTTACTTCCATGTGGTTTATTGCTTTAATACCCGAAGTTAATTCCACAATTGAATCAGGGCTTGATAATGCAAAAACTCATTAACTCAGTGCAAAACTACGCCTGGGGAAGTAAAACTGCGTTAACGGATCTCTACGGTATCGCGAACCCGAACAACCTGCCGATGGCAGAACTGTGGATGGGGGCACACCCGAAGAGCAGCTCAAAAATTGAAGACGCCAGCGGCCAGGTACGCAGCCTGCGTGACGTAATTGATGCCGATAAAGCCGCGCTGCTGGGTGACAAAGTCGCTCACCGCTTTGGCGAACTGCCGTTCCTGTTTAAGGTGCTGTGCGCCGACCAGCCGCTCTCCATCCAGGTTCACCCGAACAAGAAAGCCTCTGAAATTGGCTTTGCGAAAGAGAACGCGGCGGGTATCCCGTTAGACGCCGCCGAGCGTAACTACAAAGATCCGAATCACAAGCCGGAACTGGTCTTTGCGCTGACCCCGTTCCTGGCGATGAACGCATTCCGCGAATTTTCCGAGATCGTTTCCCTGCTGCAACCGGTCGCGGGTGCTAACAAGGCTATCGCCCACTTCCTTGAAAACCCGAATGCCGACGCGCTGAGCCAGCTGTTTGCCAGCCTGCTGAATATGCAGGGTGAAGAGAAATCTCACGCGCTGGCGGTGCTGAAAGCGACGCTGGACAGCCAGCACGGTGAACCGTGGGAAACCATCCGTCTGATTTCCGCGTTCTACCCGGACGACAGCGGCCTGTTCTCTCCCCTGCTGCTGAACGTGGTGAAACTGAACCCGGGCGAAGCGATGTTCCTGTTCGCGGAAACCCCGCACGCCTACCTGCAGGGCGTGGCGCTGGAGGTGATGGCCAACTCCGATAACGTGCTGCGCGCGGGCCTGACGCCGAAATATATCGATATTCCTGAGCTGGTTGCCAACGTGAAGTTTGTGGCAAAACCGGCAGGTGAGCTGCTCACCCAGCCTGTCAAAACAGGTGCAGAGCTGGACTTCCCGATCCCGGTGGACGATTTTGCCTTCTCCCTGCACGACCTTAGCCCGGCCGAAACCACCATTGCGCAGGAGAGTGCAGCAATCCTGTTCTGTGTCGAAGGCGAAGCCACGCTGCACAAAGGTGAACAGCGTCTGGTACTTAAGCCCGGTGAGTCAGCGTTCGTTGCAGCGAATGAGTCTCTGGTTAACGTAAGCGGTACCGGTCGTCTGGCGCGCGTTTTCAATAAGCTTTAAGCACTTACTGAATTTTTTAACAACTCTTGCTAAGCTAGTTGCAGGCTTAATATCTCCGGGCGGTTTTTACCGCCTGGTTTCATTTTAGGGATAGTCGCAATGAAAAAATCGGTCGTAGCGGTTGGAGTGATTGTAGCGTTAGGCGTGGTCTGGACGGGTGCCTCCTGGTTTACCGGGAAACAGCTGGAAGGCCGTCTGGCTGAGATGGTGGCACAGGCTAATGGAGAGATTAAGCGCAGCGCGCCGGAAGCAGGTCTGGAACTGAGCTATCAGAACTATCAGCGCGGCGTGTTCACCAGCCATATGCAGCTGGTGGTGAAGCCAGTGGCCGGTAATGAAAACGGCTGGCTGAAGCCAGGCCAGAGCGTGGTGCTGGATGAAGTGGTCAGCCACGGTCCGCTCCCGCTGGCACAGTTGAAATCGTTTAATCTGATACCGTCCATGGCATCAGTTCACACCGTGCTGGTGAATAACGACGTCACTAAACCGTTGTTTGATCTGGCAAAGAATGAATCCCCTTTCGACATTAACACCCGCATCAGCTACTCCGGTGATACCAGTTCCGATATTGCCCTAAAAGCGCTGAACTATGAGAAAGAGAATGAGAAAGTCGCCTTCAGCGGCGGCAATTTCAAAGTCGACGCGGATCGGGATGGCAATGTCTTCTCCCTGACGGGTGAAGCGGAAAGCGGCCTGGTCAACGCCGTAAACGAATACAACCAAAAAGTTCAGCTCACCTTCAATAAGCTGAAGGCCGACGGCAACAGCCGTATGACCGATTTTAAAGAGCGTATCGGCGATCAGACGCTCTCCGTTGATAAGATTGCTATCGCGATTGAAGGTAAAGAGATGGCTGTGCTGGAAGGCATGGACGTCAACGGCAAATCCGACGTTTCCAAAGACGGGAAAAGCATCAACACCCAGCTGGACTACACGCTGAAAAGCCTGAAGGTACAGAACCAGGATCTGGGCACCGGCAAACTCTCGCTGAAGATCGGCAATATCGACGGCCAGGCGTGGCATGAATTTAGCCAGAAATACAGCAAAGAGAGCCAGGCGTTGCTGACCAATACCGCTCTGCAACAGAACCCGGAAGCGTATCAGCAGCAGGCGATGGCGGTGCTGTTCGACAACCTGCCGATCCTGCTGAAAGGCGAGCCGGTGGTAACCGTTGCACCACTGAGCTGGAAAAACAGCAAAGGCGAAACCAACTTCAACCTGTCTCTGTTCCTGAAAGATCCGGCAACCGCAACGGGTGAACCGCAGACGCTGGCGCAGGAAGTGGATCGCAGCGTGAAGTCCCTCGACAGCAAGCTGACTATCCCGATGGATATGGCAACCGAGTTTATGACCCAGATTGCGAAGCTGGAAGGCTACGGCGACGAAGACGCCGGTAAACTGGCGAACCAGCAGGTGAAAGGCCTGGCGGCGATGGGCCAGATGTTCCGCATCACGAAGGTGGAAAACAATACCATCTCCACCAGCCTGCAGTACACCAACGGTCAGGTTACGCTCAACGGCGACAAAATGCCGCTGGAAGACTTCGTCGGCATGTTTGGTATGCCGACGCTGGGGATGCCGGAACCGGCTGAACCCGCAGCGCCAGCCGAACCGGCGGCACCGCAGCAGTAAACGTCAAAACCCCTCTCATGAGGGGTTTTTTATTGCCGGGTGGCGCTGACGCTTACCCGGCCTACGATCGGGGGTCGTTGCCGCCGGGCGATGTGCAGAGGCGTCTATTTCACGGTGACCAGGCGCGCCGCCACAATCTGGTGCCCGGCCTGGACATCCGTATTCTCGATGCGCTGCATGATTCTGTCCGCCAGCGTATAACCCATCTCCCGCGCGGGGGTGGTGGCCCAGACGATCGGCAGGTCATCCAGCGCGTTTTCACCGACGTCGGCGAACGCCCCCAGCGAGACCTGATGGCCAAAGAAAGTTTCCACCCCGCCCTCACCGCTCTGCCGCCCGGCGCGGATCAGGCCAAACCAGGCCCCCATAGCAATCACATCGTTGTAGCAAATCACGGCGCTGATCGTCGGGTTGCTTCGCAACAGCGCATTTATCGCTTCAGCCGCTTTCTTCTGGCTGGACTCACATTCAACAACCCATTCACTGTGGAACGGCAGACCGTATTTGATCAACGTCGCGCAGTAGCCGCCGACCCGTTCGGCGCGGGTCAGGGACGAACTTTTACCCCCCAGCCAGGCAATGCGCTGATGACCGCGACGAATAAGATGCTCGGTCAACATTTGCGCGGCCTGCATGTTATCCGGGCGCAGCGTATCCGCTTCGTCCAGGTAGCTGGCGCGCGAAGCAAAGACCAGCGGCACGCCTTTTTCGGCGGCACGCTCGCACAGTTCGCTACCCACGCCCGACGCCCCGGCGACGATCACCCCGTCCACGCCCTGGTTGAGCAGCATATCCAGCCGGGAAAGGAGCTGATCGGCTTCGCGTCCGCCGTGCAGCAGAAAGACCATCCGCCCCTGCGTTTCAAGCGCTTCGGTTAACCCGGCGGTCAATTCTGCATAAAACGGAGACGTCAGATCCCGGACAATCAGGCCAATCACCCCGCTTTGTCCACCGCGCAGCGCCGACGCCTGGCGGTTACGCACAAAGCCTAATTGTTCAACCGCCTCGTTAACTCGCTGCCCGGTGGCAGGCGAGATGCGCCCTTTTCCGCTCAGCACCAGAGAAACGGTACTGACGGAGACCCCCGCCGCCAGCGCGACATCGTTGATGGTGATTTTTTTCGCTACAGCCATGTGTCGGCGTGACTCCCTGAAATGAGATCGGTAAAACGTTTTATCAAAACGTTATCTTTATACTACCAGTCAAAGCCTGAGAATGTGATTTAGCGCGCACTAAACTTTGATAAAACGTTTTATCTTCTCGCAGCATTGAAGCAGATAAACTGATTTTAACAATAAAGGAGTCGTTTTATGACGGCGAAAGCAGCACAAAAAATATCGCTGTGGGAGTTTTTCCAGCAATTGGGTAAAACCTTTATGCTGCCTGTGGCACTCCTCTCGTTCTGTGGGATCATGCTCGGGATCGGTAGCTCACTGAGCAGTAAAGACGTCATTACCCTGATCCCGTTCCTCGGTACCCCCGTACTGCAGGCAATCTTCATCTGGAGACTATTAAGTCTTTTAACGAGGTGGCTTGATGTTGGATTGATGTGCGGTAACTTCTGCTATGTTGCCGCGATACGATTTGTCATTTGCAATGAACTAACGTCGTTTCGCGGTAACTTTATGCCCCACCCATGCCCCATCACACCACCCTGTCATCCTGCATCACGCTGTTGATGAAGAATGTCACCCGCCCCATCACCTCAACCTCTTCCGCAGCCTCCCCCTCTATCGCTTCACCATCATCACAAATCAGCGCCCTGCCCATGACCCTGGCAAACTGAGTCCGTCCGCCGCTGAGGATTAGCAGAACCTGATTCTGTACCAGTCTGGTGCACGGCTCGATAACCACAAAGCCAGACGAGGTTTCGAGGATGCGGCTGTCCATGCCGATCCCGCAGATAATTTCCGGAGATAAACGCGGTGCTACGAAATCAGCCGCCGGTGAAGGAAATCCCATCAGTGTACCCTCCCCATGTTACGCAGGATCCAGTATCGGTTCTCACTTCCGTTTGTTGTCTTATCGGCGAAGTCCGGCTGGTATCGCTCGATCCATGAATTTGCATCCTCCTGGCTGAAATGCCAGTGCCTATCCTGCAGTTCGGCGATGAATTTGTCTGTATGCAGGCAGAGATAGCCCTTCTGGTTTTGCTGTATGGCCGCAATAAAAGCAGCACGAATATCCGGTTGACGAGGCATGAACTAACCCTCACTCGCACATTGACTGTATGCATATACAGTAGTATTTTTATGAAAACAGATCAAGCACAGGCAATTTTCACTTAAGAGGGGATCGGTATGTTTGTTGAACTGGTTTATGACAAGCGAAATGTTGAAGGGCTCGAAGGGGCCAGAGAAATCATACTGGCAGAGCTGACGAAGCGGGTGCATCAGATTTTCCCTGATGCCGAAGTGAAGGTGAAGCCGATGCAGGCAAACGGCCTGAATAGCGACGCCAGCAAAAGCGATCGGGAAAAACTGAACCGCATGCTGGAGGAGATGTTTGAAGATTCTGACATGTGGCTGACCTCTGAGTCTCCTGCTGTTCGCCAGGTTGGGCTTTAACTATCTATCGTGTAATATTCCCCGCGTTTGCTCGGGCATGAACACTGAGCAACCAGCCGCCGCCCGTTCTTTCTTAAGACGGGCGGCGGTTTTCTTAGCAAAGCGTTTCAATATGCTGTCTTCAGGTATATCAAGCTCCACCCTGTTTTAGCTCATCAACCTGTTTACTAAGTTCTGCTACCTTTGCGTTAAGTGCCTTTATGGCTGCAAGGGCATCCATAAGCAATGGGTTAAGGTCAAGGGTCATTTTGCCCACTCCCTCGGCGCTGTGAACGTATTCCGGGTCAATCTTTTCAATTTGCTGCGCGATTACACCACGGCGTACTGCTTCACTGTCGTCATCCTTATACCTGAACGATACGAACTCCATCGCATCGATGTTTGCCAGCGCGATTTCCGTATCAAGTTCAGTGATATCTTTTTTAAAGTTGATGTCTGATGTGCCGACGGCCTGTATCTGCGTCCAGGGGTAAGTGGTCGCACTAATATTATAGGCAGCGTCCTCAATGTGCCGTACGTAGAAACCTCCCTGAGTGCTTATCCAATATTGCTGGCGGCGAACACTATCATAACCCGAAACGAATCCACTGCCCGCAGTAGTTGGTTTCCATCCGGCGGGCGACGATTCTCCATACACTCCCGTTTGCAAGAGCGGTAGGCCCGGGTTGTACTGCGATAAAACTACTAAATTGCCGTAACCCTGAAGCATCACATCATCTTTCGTGCCGCTTACATAATTCTTGAGTGCTGCGGTTCCGAGCCCGAAGTTTGTGCGGGCGTCTGCCGCATTTTTCGCACCTGTTCCGCCCTGGCTGATACTGAGTGCGGTAGTCAGGCCGCTTAGGCTGGTTATATCGCTGTTAGCCCCTTTCTTCGCCAGTGATTTCTGGCCCGGTACGGTAACGGCCACACCGTTAATCGTGATAGTGACGTCTGTAGTACCGTTCATCACATCAGCGAAACCGCTCATGTAGCGCTGGTACATCGTGAAGGTTTCAGCAATGTCCTGCGCCAGGCCATCCACGCTCAGGCTGTCGCTTAGCAAAATGGAATACTTCGTTCCCGCCGGTATTGCAGGACTTGCCGCAGGAGTCACTGTGAGACTTGTTGCCCCGCCGATAGCAGTGATCTGGAATACCTGAGCGGGGCTGGTCAGTGCGATGACGGTACAGCCGTTACGAATCAGCGAGCCAGCTGCAGTGAAGTTTGTTCCCGTACCTGTAAGGGTATTTCCGCTGATGGCAATAGTGCCAGTGGTATAAATCATATTATCTCCAGACAATAAAAAACCCCGCCGGAGCGAGGTTGATTTGAATAGACAGTTAATTCAGACGTACATATCAGGCAAGACGGGAAGGCTGAGCGGAGTAATCGTGTTATTACCGAATATGGCATACTGCTCGCGTCCAAGGTATTTCCCGCCCTGAACTGAAGCGCTACCGTTCTGTATCTTTATTCCGAACATCCGATACACGTACATGCCATTTACCATATGAATCATCAGACCAAATCTGCCCAGCGGTACATAGCCGCTGCCGATGCTCACGGCACTTGTGGAAGGTGACCAGAGTTGATTGAGGTATACGAAAGGTCGCTTTGTAGTTGAAAACGTACAGGCCCCGGCTGCATTGAAGATGTTTAGCCCCGTTCCCGGCTGCGGCGTCACACCACTGGCGAAGATAACGATGTCTATCGTGCCGGTTGTCGGAGCGTCATCATTAGTTGACGGAGGACTGAAGAATCTTACTGTGTTGCCGTCGAAGTCAATCGTATTACCGCTATTACAGCGTCCGAAAACGATATATTTCGACTTGTCATAACCTGCTATCGTCGGAACCGCCCAGCCCCCGGTTGGAACATTCACAGTACCTTTCCAGATACACTGCCCTGATTGAGTTGCATTAGTTATTGAAGTGAAGTCTGTGCTGTCGCTTATGAGCAAGCCCACACCACTACGCTGGCCCGTCGGAAATATCTGCCAGAGGCTTCCGGGAAACGTGTACGTGCTTTCTCGTTCGCTGATACTGTTGTCTTTCATCGTTGAGTTCTGCGTGACTCGCGCTCCCGATATGGTGACCGAGTTCATTTTATGAAGCAGACCTGAATCAAGATAAGCCGTCGCGTGCGGGATAAACAACACCTGCGAACCGGATACATAACCGGAAATATCCGCGTACTTCGCTTTCTGATAGCCACTGTCAAAACTTGCTCCAAATGACGGGCACCGCAGGCCCGCCGTTATCTCCATTCGTTTTCCACCGTCGTTCAGCTCTATCAATAACCCTGTCGGCATATTATCACCATGTCCCAAGTACGATCCGGCCACCGCCCGGAATATTGATGGTGACGCCGTTGCCATTAATGACTGTGGTATTACCGGATCCGTTAAATGAAAAATTACCGTTGGTTGCATAAATGGAGCCACGAACCGTCACGTTGTTGAATGTGGCATATCCCGACTTGTTGATGTGCCAGCCAACGTTCCCGGTTCCGTCCCAGGTTGAAGACTGAATATAGCTGCCGATTTTGGCATTGCTGATGGTACCGTCCTGGATGAACGTATCCCGGATGAAGGTCTGCCCGTTCTGGATCACAAATGGCAGCGTAACTGTACCGCCAGCCTGCGCCATTACAGCGAATCGGTCAGCCACAAACAGTACCTGTGATTGCATGCCGGACGGCGTATTCTGAACACCAATCCCCATCCCTGCTGCATACTGATTACCATTAGAATCAACAGCGACCTTGATGCTGTACATCGCATTCAGGTTGTTATTGATGTCCGCTGATAACTGGCTGTTCTGGATAATAGCCGCAGACTGACCGTTAACCGTGACCTTCAGCGAGTTGATTTGCGTAGCAGACACCTGAGTGAAGTCAGCGAGCGTCTTTGACAAGTCAGTGACATTCGCGGTGTTTCCACCGGTGCTGGAATCCAAGGTGCGCAATGACTCAGCGACAGCTTTACTGGCGTCGGCCATCACATTGTCGACTCGCTCAATACTGGCTTTGTTATCTCCATATTGGACGCTCAGTAGGTTGCGCTGGTTAACCTGCGCGAGCGTACTGGTGATCAGCGCAATAGCATTGTTTTGAATTCCGCCGTTGGCCTTGTCCGTTTTCGCTCCCAGCTCTTCAAGGCGTGATGCCATTGAGGAATCGAGGTCCGTGACAACCTGGCTAAGGTCAGTGATTGATGCTGTATTCTGAGCACCTACAGCAGCTGCTGAATCAGCTTTGTCAGATGCGGCCTGAGTGGCAGCCGTCAATTGACTTACCGCAGAAGCGCGAGCTTCAGTTTCCGTTGCTAAAGCCTGGCGAACATCAGTAATTCCGGCTTCATTCTGCGCAGTTTTTGCCTCAAGGCGAGTAACATCCGTGACGCGCGCTTCCGTCTCAGTGGCGATCACCTCCCGGAGCTGTTCGAATTTCGCAGAGTTAGCCCCCTGCTGCGCAGTCTGGCGCACAACAACATCAGCAATAGCCAGGGCGTTGCCAATGATTGCTTCTGCTGTCTGCTTATTCGAACCTACTGCTGCAGCCAGACCATCGGCGTTCTTCTTAATCGCGTCAGAAAGTTCGGCCAGTTTCTCGCTGCTGGCTACTGCATCCTCAATTAGGTCCTTGAAGACTTCAGAACTTTTGATGTCCTCCAGGATTGCATCGGTGATATCGGAAACGTCGATGCTGGCCTGTCCTCGCACCCAGTCGGTCCATCCGCTCTGATTCCCGATCCTGTCAACAAGCCGTGCCTGGTACCAGAATTCCTGCCCTGCCTTCAGCCCCATCTGCTGATAAAGTTTCTGCGGATACGGTACAGATGCCAAAAGCATCGGATTCGAACCGTCAGCGGCAATGCTGTATTGCAGCTCAGTGCTCAGGGTGTCGCCGGTATTCGCCGGGAATCCCCAGGTGACGTTAATTCCGAATACGACGTCTTCGGAGGCTTTAAGCCCGACAGGTTTGGGTACATCACCCGCGCGTCCCTTCAGGTGTGTAAGCGCGGAAGTTGCCCAGAGACTCGACGCACCGCCGGAGTTGATCGCGCGTACACTGACCAGATAATCACCCTCGAAAATGCCAGGCACTTCGATATTGCGAAGACCGGTCTCCGGTACGTTAACCCACTCATTGTCGCCGCGCTTCCACTGCACCCGATAGGCTATGACATCCGCCTGCGGTTTGCCGTTCTTGTCGACCGGCGCATCCCAGGATGCCGTCAGGGTAGCCACTCGCTGCCCCTGGCGCACTGCGTCATAGCTCGCTACCGCGATGTTGGTCGGCTGGTTTACGAGGCCGGTTGGTATCAGACTGATTGGCGGCGTGTCCAGGCGGGCATTGTTATCGACCGCATCATATTTTGATGCGTTATATTCGGCCCCGGTGATTGTGAAGGTGTTTTCTTCATCATCAAATCTCAGGTTCGTAACGCGGAAGTATTGCAGGCGCAACTGCCCGGCATCAATAACGAATATGGCGTTCGGTAACGGCTCTGCCGTGAAAGGCGTGGCCACCACCAGCTGCGTGCCGTTTACGGCCTGGATCACCCTGCTTTCAACGGTACCGCCCTGCGTGCGGATCATCAGCGTATCGCCCGCAACTGCGCTGGTACCCCTGTCGGTTGTCACAGCCTTCAACCCGGCGTTATATCCGGTTATACGCCCGCCATAAACACGCCCTGAAAGGCGTTCGTCGGCAAATGCAAACACGGTACCTGGCACGTAGACATAGCCATCAAGCCCGGTCTGTAGCGTGATAATCCGGTCGAGTGAGTTGGAGTACACAGCCCACCCGCCGCGCCGCTGAGCCTCACTCTCGCGGGTACAGCCGATCGCAGTGATTTGCGTCTGCTTAAACTTGAATTGTTTAACCAGGTCCGGAAACATAACCGCCGTGGTGCGGTCCTGATAATGGTTATCCGGGTCGCTGAAGTTGATCAGCGCGCTTGAAAAGCGGGTTTTCTCACTGCCGCTCGAGTAGACCGGTTTACCCACTACCGAGGCGCGCGTCAGTATCTGAAGCTTCGACGTGTCCGCCGGCATGTCAGAGACAACGTTAAACATGTTGTTGCCCCAGAACGTCATGCCGTTAAAGCCTGCGGCAATATCCTTGATCACCTGCCAGGCATCGGCCTGTGACTGGATGTAAACGTCAAACAGGAAGCGCGGCTCGGTGTCGCTGCCGCCTTTGCCGTCAGGCACCTTCTGATCGCAGCGCTGGGCAATGCGGTAAAGCTCCCATTTGTCCAGCATGTCCGCAGTGACGCGGCGGCCCAGACCAAAACGCGGCTCGGTCAGAACATCGAACCAGATCCACGCAGGGTTGTTCGTCCAGCCCCACTTAAACGTTCCGTCCCAGGCCCCGCTGTAGGACCGGGCTAATGGATCGTAATTTGAAGGGATGCGGATGATTCGGCCCTTCGGCTTACAGGAAATTTTCGGGATGTTGTTGAATGACTTTGCGTTGAACGACACGTACAGCAGCGCCGTATGGGGATAGCGCAGGCGAGCATCAATCACCTCAGTGATTGCCTGTACCTGCGTTTTATTCTGTAACATCTGACTGGTGCTGTCGTCAGTGTCGCGTACCACGCGAATTTGCCAGCCAGTGCTGGCTTTGGGAAGATTAATACGGTGGGTTAGTTCATAGAGCGAACTGAGTTTCTCTGTGACGGTTCTTGTCATGACCGTAGAGAACGCACCACCATCTACAGCAAGATCGATATGGTACTTTACGGTAGTGCCGACAATATCCGCGTCGTTTTCCTGCTGCTGCAAACCCGGAATACCAATGCGAACGAGCACAGCGTCAATCTGGGTGTTGCTCAGCGCGCGCGTCCAGGGCGTGGCTTTTGTCAGCGATACGCCGACTGTAGTTTCGTTCTCCACTGCGGGGAAACCCGGAATCGGCGTCTGGGTCTGTGTTCCTGGCCGAAATTCCCAGGAAACGTTTTCAAAGTTCATCGTTCCGTCTGAGTTTCCCAGCGGCGTACCGTCCAGGAATATCCGGGTCGCATCCAGGCCACCAGCAAACTCACCCTCCCCGAGCGCCAGCAGCATGCGGCAGCGCGCCATTGACTGCGCCGAATCAGGCTGTTCTACAGGTGTGTGCTGCTTCTGGCTGCCACCCTTTGCACCAGTGATCGCTTCCATATTACATCCATAAAAAAAGCACCCGACTGGGTGCTTGATATTCAGAAAGGAGTTATCAGATGTCTTCGGCGACTATGCCAGCGCTGATGATGGCGCCGCCAATCTCACGGACGCCATAGAGAAGCGCGACCGGGTTTCCCATCGCAAGGGTATTCACCGAGCCACCAAAGGCATAAGAGGGTTTATTGTCAGGGTCGTCTCGCCCCTGTAACCCTTTGGGCTGGGGCGAAAGCATCTGGTAAATACCGCCGGCCATCATTGACGCGCCCGACATGATAAGTCCGGCCCCAAAGGTTAGGCCAACGCCCGTCCAGCCGGTTGCCACTCCAGTAATAACACCAGCAACAACCATCACGGCGCCGAGGATTGTCTGGAACATGCCGGCCTTCTTCGCCCCTTCCATAACTGGCGCTATGCGAATATCGCTATCGCCTGCCAGCTCCTGGAAGTCCTGCACGCCTATGTTGCGCTTACCGCGAAACACCGCGAAGGTCATGCCATTTTTTTTTGCATTCATCAGATAGTCTTCCAGCCCGTCGAAGTTGATACACAGGGCTTTGACCGCTTCGGCAGATGTCTGCACTGCCAGTTTATGCACGCGCCCGAACCGGGCGCCCAGTGCGCCATACAATCGAATCGTGGTTAAACGCGCCATGGCTTTATCTCCTGTGGTAGCTCTTTGTGACGGACGCAGATCATAGTCCTGTCTTTGAAATAACCGCGCGCATACGGCGTGATGCAGGATGGCTGCCCGTACAGATGGTGTAGCAGCTCACCTTCCTCGGTAATGATCCCCGCGTGGTTCCACTTACTGGATTCAACCTGCATGATGACCATACAGCCTGGCGACGGGTCGCATTCGACAAACCCTTCCCGCTCCCAGTTTTCGAAATAGAGATTGTCCGGGTACTGGCTTTCCCACCATGGGTAATCGACGCGAAAATCGTTCAGCGTGACGCCCTGAATGGCGTGCCAGTCCATAATCAGCCCCCAGCAGTCATTCGAGCCCAGGATAAACGGACGCCCAATAAGCGGCACCGCCTCCGGCATTATATCGGCGTATTCATCGCTGTCCGGCGCGTAAATGCCCCAGACCACGCCGGAGTTATTGCACTGTTGTCGGTCCAGATCGGACGGAATAGGCCGGGCACCGTCGCCAGGGTGGGAGTGGATGACGCGAATAATCGTCCCGATATCTTCGGCGTTAGCCCAGTGCTCGCCGTCGATGCGAAAATGTTCTGTCGGATTTTCGTGCGTATTCGGCACGGGAATGTAGCGCTGGCGACGGCCAGACTGAATAACGAAGCCACAGCACTCACGCGGGGATTCATCCAGTGCATGCGCCCGGATAGCTGCCATTATGGTTTTATTCATGGGTTAGTCCAGTTATCGGGTGAAGAGAACGGTTGCCGGGAAGCCACCAAAATCAAGGATTGCCGCGTCAGGTTCAGCCAGGCCGGCGCCAAATCGTTTACGGCAGTCACTGAAGCAACCACCACATACATCAAGGGCAGGATCTGAAACCTGATTCCCCTTCGCGTCGAAATATGCCGTACCGTTATAGGTGCATCCATCGCCGCTCCGGTACTGCCCGCGTAGCGCCCATTCGCAGAGCGAGGTGATTTGTCTGGTTGGAATAACAAGCCCCTGCAGGTCTGCGGGGCTACTGAGTGACCATGAAACCACTTCGTCGTCTTCGGAGGTTTTCGTGTCAAGCCAGAAGGTCTGAAGCGTGAACATCGACGGGTCGGCGGTCGAGTTCACCCTACCATGGTAATTCACGGCATCGAGGTAAACCGAATAGGTGTCGATAATGCTCACTTTGGCATTAACCATGTCTTTAAATTGCAGGCATAGCGCCGTGATATGACCGTCGAGGTTGGAAACGCTGAGTGTCGGCTCTGCGGCCTGGTCTGTTGAAAGCTCCAGGCCTGCTACCTGAAACGGCCAAAAATCGTAGGTATTGCCACCGAATACGATTGGCTTTGGTCCGAGCTTTTCTTCATCACCATTGGCAGCGTCGATCTCTTCCGGTGTATGGGGGAAAGGTGCGTAGTGGAAACGGTGAATACCGCCACTGAACTCTGAGGCGTCAACTTCAACCAGGCGAACTCTGCCACCCGGTGCCAGCATCGCCGCCTGATCGACTAATGCCATTATGCATACACTCCGTAAGCCCGTTTGATGGTGAACGTCAGCTCAGCAAACTTGCTGCTGATCTGATTTTTCCGTACGGAATCGGCGACTACCCGATAAAGCCCCTTCGCTTCGCCGGGCGGCGTGATGATAAAAGCTTTAACGGTATGAGCCAGGAGGAAATCACGAATACTGTTCACCTCCGTTTCGGTGCCGGTATGCTTCATTGGCACCTGAATAGCAGTAGAGTTAATGCCATTATCAGCAACCTGCTCATAGCCATCACCGAACTGCGCAGCGCGCACCGTTTGACTATATTCAATCGCCCCAGCACCGAGCTGCGAGCGCCAGCTGTATGTTTCAACCGCCATATTTACTCCAAAAAAAAGCCTCGCTAATGCGAGGCTGTAATACTGCGTGGTTGCCTAGTCGTGGCCTTGGTTCATTTCTTACCAGGAAACAAAATTACGTTTGTCATATCAGGCTCTTCATCAACAGCATCTTTATATTGCCTGAATAACGAAAGCCCAATTTCAAGTTCTGCGCAGAGCACTGTGCGATTACCATCAAATCCTTGAGATGATACAAGGCCGATATTTTCCATTAGTTCAACAAGTTGTCCTGCCCGGTTGTACCCTATTCGAAAATTTCGCTGAATGCCCGATATGGAAACCTTCTGATTGATAACAACCCACTCGATTGCGGGTTCGATCAAAGGATCATCAAAGTAATTATCCATAAACAAATTACTCCGAAGGGGTTGGGCCGCAGCGGCTGGCATAAGAGTTTCCGTCGAGATCTATCCACGATTCATCTCTTCCATCGGGATAAATAGCTTTTTCTCCAACTTCATAACTCACGCCTTTCGAAAACATCCCTTTCGAGGTCATCTTTAGATGAACATAAAAAGGATGATATCCAACATACGCACCAAACCCATTTTTTCCAGCGACTCTGCCACATACGAAACCACTGACAACATCCCCGGACTCCTGGTTCTTGTCCATGTTGAACCTAACCATTTTGAACTTGGCGCTATCCGGGTCCATCAACCCATTTGCAATTTCTTGCTGCCCAAGTTGTGGTGCTTTTTCCTCTGAAGGTTTACACGCAGCAAGTGCGATGCAGGCTAAGCTTAAGCAAATAATTTTTTTCACAATCATCCCCTGACTATCATATTTTTTCTAATAATAACCAGGGGATATGAGAATGTAACGCGATGAGCTGATATTACTTTTTCACAAACGTCCCGCCGATAGCCCCATCATCCCTGATGGCTCGGATGATGCCTTCCTGTACGTATTGCTTCATCCTCTCCGCTAACGCCCGGGCTGCCGCATCTCCCCCCCCGCTAGTATTTGTTGTCGCGTTACCTTTGTTATCGACATAGATATCCACGTTGATTTGATGCCCAGAACCACCAGCACCATCCGCCCTCACACCGAGACGCCCCGCAGAATCCCGAGTTAGCGGCATGATAGCTTCTTCACCAGCCTCTGCGAAAACACCGCCTTTCGCAAACTTCGATGCGCCCTGGAAGGTGAAATACTGAGGCGTATCGTAAACACCGTTAACATATTTACTGAGACCTGGGGAGTCATAGACGCCACCTTTAGCGTTGAAGGTTACCCCAGCAGCGGCGTTTGCATATGCACCACCAGGCGTACTGCCACCACCACTGCCACCGCTTATCCAGCCCATGGCGGCCTGTACTGCATAGGCAACCAGTAACCGGTTGGTCACCTCGGCGATCATCTTTAACATGGATTTGGTGAATTCTTTGAGGCTGGCAGTTCCAGTTGTGACCAAACTGGTCAGCATGTCGGAAAGGCCACTGAAGGTGGATCCAGCAACGTTACGCATTGCTTCGAATGTGTTAGTTGCAGAATCCGCATAATCAGCCCATCCGCGCTTTGCTCCAGCCTGCCAGTTACTGCGAAGTTCGTCTTCCTTCCGGTATGTCTCTTCCTGCTGAGCCAAAACTTTTTTTTGCGCGTCAGGATTGAAGGCATAGGTCTCAGACAAACGCTGACGTGTTGCCGCCCGCTCAGCCTCCCTGGTTGAAGTCCCCGCAGCTGCCGCATCAATTTCTGCTTGCTTAGCAGCCTGCTGCTGAGCAAATTTGGTCGCCTGATCGGCAAGAGAATTCAGTTTCTGTTGCCTTGCAATCTGATCGCCCAATGCTGCATTAATATCAGCCTGCGCGAGAAGTTTATCCTTATTGGCGAGCAGTGACTTCTCATCAATGGTAAGCGCACGGCCTTTTGGATCATTTGCCGTTGCCTCGAGAATACTGATTTTGGATATCAGTTCCCATTGCTGCTTACGTTGCTGACTGATTACATCGTTAATATCACGATGTTCTTGAAGCGTTTTTAGCTGCGCTTGCAGAGCTAAAGTCTCAGCATTGTAAGTGTCGGTTGAGCGATCACCTGCAGACACCTTAACGGCTGGGGTTTTGGGCGTTTTATTTGGGTGAAACTGCTTGTTTATCGCGTCAACTGCCTGTTGGCGTTGTTGATCACTCCATTTATCAGGAGCGAGTGCGACATTTTTCCATAATTCAGAAAGGGCTTTACTGCGTTTCTCTTGCCATGTTGCTGATTGCTCAAGGATGCGATTTTGATAAATTAGGGAATAGGTGCGCTTCTCATCCTCTTCTTTTCCTTTGGTGATTGCGGCAGAAATATCGTTTTGTAAAATCACTGCCTTCTGAAGAGGAGAGATCTGAGATTTAAGCGCATTTATTGCAGCTATTTGAGCATTGCGCCGACGATCATAATCATCATCCACCGAACTGGTGGCATAACCATAACCACCGGGTGCTCGCTCAGGTAGTAATGCTTTCTCACGGACAGCTAAATCAGCTTGCATACGTTGAAGCATATCATCTGGAGCTTCTGGCCTGCCGATATTTAGCAGCTCTCCCCACATGCCTTTCAGCGCATCGCCTGTTGCTTTTGCGGCTCGCTCAATAAGCCCCAAATTATCCAGTACCTGCTGACTTCTAGTTTGTTCCGCCTGGCTATATGCTTTTGCGGCTGCTTCTGCCGCCCCTTCCCTATCCCCTCGACGCTCTAGAGAGGAGATATATTCGTATTGAGCGGAGGTCAAATAATGCATTGAAGAATTTAGTTCTTCGGAGGCCTTAGTAGGCGCTAAATAAAGCTTTTGAAAATTCTTGATGGTTTCATCAATTGATTTTCCAGTGGCCTCCTCCATAGCCAGAGCAGTTGATGTGACCATTTCCAATTGTGAAGCCCGAAACTTGCCGGTGCTTACTACCTTTGATAGGGCGTCAACTGCTTCACTTTGAGTTGATCCTGATTCGGCAATAGCTTTTGCCATTTGGCTTAATTGACCGGCAGTTACTCCCGCATAATTGCCTGTCAAGATCAGAGACTTATTGAGGCTTTCTACCTCTTTTGAAGCTTGATACCATGCGTAAGAAAGAATCCCCGCAGCGGCAGCGATACCTAAAATCCCTAGGTTTATGGGTGTAAGTATCCCTCTCACCTTCCTAAGGTTTTCAGCTGCTTCGGACGTATCATTAAACCCTTCAGCAAGATCCCCTAGGCTCTCTGTTGCTTCGTCAGCCCCTCTCTCAACATCCTCGTTGAATCCAAACAGCGCATCTTTCAGCGCCTGGAACATTGCTCCGAAGCCACCAAAGGAGTCCTTTATCTGCCCGCCCTGCTGGAGCAGGATCAGGAACGGAGACTGTCCACCAGCCAGCTGGGTTGCGATATCAGTGATCTGGGCCGGGAGCGTGCGCAGCGCAGCGCTGTATTGCCCTACTGAGATGCCTGCGCGCCGGGCAGCATCTTCCTGCCGGGATAGCGCTTCTGGTAGTACGTCTGCGACACCAGAGAGGCGCTCACGCGTCTGGTTAAGGATTGTGTTGAAGTGCTCGAACTGAGCACCGTTAATGCGCCCAGCTTCGAAATGGGCCACCAGCTGTGCGTGTTGTTCATCCAATGAATTGAACGCGCGGATAGTCGGGTCGATGGATCCAAGAAGGTTCTTTAACGCTGCGGACTGCTTTTCTGCCGCCTGGGTAGCGGCTAATTCAGCCTGAGCGCGCGCCGCGGCTTCTCCGGTGTCGGTCAGCTTGAGACGGGTGTCGTCCAGGATTTTGTTGTAAGCCTGGAAGGTATCGGTATCCAGGAAA
The DNA here is from genome assembly GCF_001729765.1 of Enterobacter kobei. Classification (NCBI taxonomy): domain Bacteria; kingdom Pseudomonadati; phylum Pseudomonadota; class Gammaproteobacteria; order Enterobacterales; family Enterobacteriaceae; genus Enterobacter; species Enterobacter kobei. The sequence continues at coordinate 2,077,988 of NZ_CP017181.1, read as the reverse complement.
CCTTTGGCCTGGAATTTCCGCAGCGATTCTTGCTGCTCATCCAGGCGGTTTAAGGCCTTGGTAACCGGATCGATATTCTCCAGCAACCCTTTGAGCGCGTTCTGCTGCTCCTTGATACCTTCACTACCCTGTTTCGCAGATTCAGCACCAGCGCGGAACACACTATTCAGGTCATCGGCTTTATCTACGGCACCAGCAGCCGCCTCACCGAGCCTATCCAGTTCATTGCTGGCTGTTTTCAGGTCGGATACATCGGCCCGCAAAGTAATCGAGGCGATCTGGTCAGTCATTATTTCGTCTCCTTGTGCATTACCTTGAGAGCCTCACTTTCCATAATCTGAAGATCAGCCATGCAGGTCGCCGCATCCTCAACCCCGTGTAACTCGAACATCCAGGGGAGAACGTTGTAATCCAGTCCAGTGGCCCCGCTCGCTCCGACGCGCCACTGGGTTGCCAGGGCAGAGAAGATGGTGAAAGACTTCCACACAGAGGGCAGGATCCCCACCTCTTCCTCCACGTCCTCAGGCGTCAAACCAAAAGCGCTCAGCTCCGCGAGCGTCGGTCCCGGCGTATACAACGCTGCGGCGACCTGCCTCAGTTTTTTTCGCGAATCCCCATCAGCTCTTTGGTGTACGCCATGCCGATGCTGTCAAAAGCACGCGGATAGTTTTGCAGGAGAACAATAACGTTTTCGCGGTTGAACTCATCTGGAAGCGCCCACCCCTCGACAATTTCCATGAGGTAGTCGGCCTGCGGCTCGATAGCAGCCTTTTTACCTTCAGCCGACTTTTGCAGCTTTTCGTCCATAGAGCGCAGCTCTTCCAGCGTTTTATGGCGGAAAGTGAACGTCAGCTTGCCGTCTTCGGCGCCAGCGCGCGGAATGCTCGCGGTCACAGAAAAAGTTGGGTTGGGGATCAGAGAAAATTTGGTCATTTCGGTTCCTTAGAAAAGAAAAACCCGCCGTAGCGGATTGAATATTCGAATGCGTGATGGGGGTGTTATCGTTTGTACAGCAGACCGCCCGGCTTCAGCGCGTTGCGGATTGCATCATTTACTGCATCGTGCATCGCTTGTTGCAGGCTGGTGAGTGAGGCTGTTTGTGCATCGATATTTACTTGAATTGCCGTGAACAATTCGCTTTCACGTACAGCATCAATGATGGCCTGTGTCATTTCATCGCCAAGCTTAATCTTCATCTTCTTGGCTGATACCACAGCGTTTCCAATGATGGATGAAGCGGCTTCATGCACATTAAAGCGATCAGCCTTAAACTCTACCTTGCTCTGGCCGTCTTCTACTCCAACGGCCATACCGGCAGCATGCTCTTTGCCATCATTGTTGATGTTCAATTTCACGTTATAACCCGTAGACAATCCGCCATCACCGATCAGCGCCTCGTGGATGTAGGCTTGCCCTGATTTATCGACAAACCAGCCCCATTTAAAGTCTTCAATTGGGTAGTAGCTATTGATGCCGTCTCGTGGCTCATCTATAGGGCTCTCGATGAAACCACCTGTGAAATGTACTGGTAGACTGTCCCATGACGCTGGCACTCCGTCATCATCCACTCGCAGTGCCACTAATTTATATCCGTCTGGCACCATGATTTTTTGAGAGCGTTTGAATGGTGAATCTGTGTAGCCGGTAAAGGTGATAGCTCCAACGTTGAACCCATCAAAGATAGTTCCGGGGTGCCTGTCAGGTTTGACGGCATAAAGATGCACACGGCATTTATCTCCATGCTTAATCTGGTTTCCGGAGCCGTCAGTAGTGATGGTTCCTAAGGACGGGAGCGTTACTGTTACTTCACAAATTTGATATGTCTGAGACATGATATTTCCTTTTAGACGTGAGCCTGTCGCACGGCAATGCCGCCGAAAGTTAACGGTTTGCCCAGGCTCACAGCTGAAAGACTTTCTTCGATGTGCGCGTGCGATGCGCAGGTGTGTTATTACCAGGAAGCTTCGTATGCGATGTTCGTCAGCTCATCTGACAGTTCGCTGATGGAGTAAGCGATAGCCATCTTCTGTTCCCTGCTGAACGACGGCCAAAGTTGACGCAAAGATTCAGTGAGTTGATGTTGCCAGTGTCCATCACCGCTTAGATCTTCCCATCCATCAGGCAGGAGACAGAGCCCACGACCGTAAAGCTCCTCTTCCGGGGTAAGGGGTGGACGAGCGGCTGCCGTATTTACTGGGCCATCACCCCAATTGCCGATAACTATTTTCCCGCCACCAGCCATATTGACAGTCATCCCAACCTCACTGATCTCAATTGTTCCGCTCATGGGTTACTCCAAAAAAAAGCCCGGCGTACCGGGCCTGATTGGTTAGCTGACCGTGACAGTACACGCAGCCGAGGTGATGGTTTTGCCCGCGGCGTCGGTGACTTCACAGGTGTAAACGCCAGCATCTCCGGATGCCACTGATGGAATGTTGAACGTCGAGGCGGTTTTGCCCGGAATAGCGGTGCTGCCTTTCTTCCATACGTAGGTGTAAGGTGCTGAGCCGCCCTTCATTACCACCGCCAGATCCAGCGCTGCACCTGTGGCAACCGACTTGGTGGCCGGCAGGTCAGTCAGGAACGCCAGAGGCGTCACGGATGAATCGGCGATCGGGTAAATCTGCATGTCCGATTCGAAGTTCATGCGCGCCTCGTTACTTTCCACGGCGTTGATTTCCGTGCGCGGCACGCGCTGGAACGATACTTTGGCTGAGTAGAAACGATCGGCTTTGCCGCGTGGGTTATGGAACCAGACCGCCGTTGTGTCGCTGGAGTCATCCAGGTCAATGAGGCGTTTGTAGATCGCCAGTTGAGGGTCGTGTGCAAAGGTGTAAACCTGAACCACCGCGTTTTTAAATGTTGGGATGGTTCGCGCTTTGTCATCTTCCAGGAACTGCACGCTGATGGTCTGCTGGTCACCACCTTCAGTTGATAGTGTCATCACCTGAGGCATGGTGATCCATGAGTCGATTTTGCGCAGCGTGCCCGCGCCAGTGCCTGCCGGGAATTTGGTGCTGTCGGTAGTATCGAATGCTTCCAGCACGATTTTATTACTGGTCACCGATTTTACGCGCAGCACCATGTTATCGAGCTTTAACCAGCCGGAACTCACCTGAACTACGTCACCGGCCAGAATGCCGGAGGCCGATGCAACGGTCAGTTCGCATTCCGTCGCGTTAGAGGCAGCGGTAAAGGTGATTGGGGCTTGATAGGCCTTGGCCACGTTCACACGCGAGCCGTTAGGGATTGCGAATGCCATAGCACTCTCCTGAATTTAGGTAATAAAAAACCCGCCATCTGGCGGGTCAGTAGTCAGCGCGGTACTGCATGCTGACGGGAATGGTGTAGGTTATGGAGCCACTGGACCCGTTGGGCGCCGAGGCTGGCCGGTCCTGGATGGGTTGTCTCACCTGCGGCGGCCCGTTGATGTAAACCGTCAGATCACCGTCCACCAGCGGCAGTCCTTCAGGGAATGCATCTGCCACCGACTGGGCCAGCCCTCTTGCCTGGCTCACGCCTGAGCCTGCGGGAGTAATGATGTTTACCTGCAATATCCCCTGATAGGTACGCATCACACCTTCTATGTCCTGACCTACAGTTTGTGCAGGTAAAACATAAACACGGGCGTATGGCGCATCCGGTGGATCGAATACGATATTCGGCCAGGCGATCGGCAAGCCGAGAGAAGCCGAGATTATGGCTACCCGGCTCTCCAGCAGGTCAGCTATTCGCATTGACTGATCACCGGCCATTGCGCACCTCGCTCATTGCCTCACGGAACAGCTGCGCCGCGTCGATAGCTGTAATGCCCACCATCCCGCCCGGCGCCTGGGTGGAATGACCGTTTTCCAGCGCTGCCGCATATGGCAGGTTATTGGTGAAGTAAATCGAGCTGACCTGGCCCACTCTGAATACCTCAAGCACCGCTATGCCACGGGAATTTGAGCCCTGGCCGGAAGCATCTGGTGTATCGTTTGACTGAGTCGGCTGGCTGTCGAAACCCACATACCAGTTGTTTTTGAATCGCCCGCCGACATAACCCTCAGGCTTTTTGATTTCCATCGAGTCGTTTACACGCAAACCGCGCTTTAGTCGTCCCGATTTGGTCAGGTTGGCAGGATCATCGCGAAGGGCAGCATTATGTTCACGCACTGCAGTATTATAAGCAGAGGCCGTTTGGTTCACTTGCCAGGTCTCCGGCTGCCCGACTGGTGACATCTCCACCAACCTACCCAGGATTTTGATACCAGTCCGGCGCACCGCCTCGTCAATCTCCTGCTTTGAGCCATCAACGAACAGCTGAATAGCAGCCAGGAACTGCTGGTTTACGGAACTGGTCATAATCAGGTCCTTAGCTGGATGTTATAGGAGATCAACACGTCTGCCGGCTTAACCGGATTCGGCTGTACCACGCGCCACTTTTGGCCGTCGATATCAATGATGTCACCGATGCGCACCTCAGTTTCAAACGTGGCCGCCAGCTTCTTATCGCCTGTAGCAATCAGAGAGCCGTCGATTTCACGAGTGGAGTATTCAGTGATAACGCCGGTAACGGTCGCGATAACAGGCTCGGTGGTAATCTCTTTCCCGTACTGATCGCGGGTGGTGGTTCCGCCGCGAGTCAGTTGGTAGGCTTTGCCGTTCTCCGTCAGCAGCCGCGTTGCCGTGGCGCGCATGCGGCGATAGTCGATTGCCATGCTACCCCCTTTCGATCCGGACCTGGTTGCCGCCCACCACAAGCCCGCGCAGCGAGGAATAGAACCAGGGGAATGAAGGAGTGGCCTTATTCGTTCCCGGCTCATACTGGACTGTTACCGCACCCTCGACGCGCTCCATCGTCACCGCCCCACCGCCAGCGACCGACGGGGTGAGGTCAATCTCCTGCGACTCGATAGCCAGGCGGCATTGAGCATCAACCAGCCGTTGTGGAATAGCATCATCCGGCAGGTCCACGCCATCGAAGCGCACGCCGGAGCGAGGCCAGGATAGAGGCTGAGATGCGCTGGAGCGCTGACCACGCCAGGTCCTTCCTTCCAGAAAGTCCATCGCCTGCATCAGCATCTGGCTACACTCGCCATCTTCGGCAGGTATGGTGTATCCGCGCGCGGCGGCAAAGACCCGCAGGTCGGACGCGCTGGCGTAGCTGTTAAAGTATGGAGAGTGGGGATCAGCAACCAGCATGGTTATTCCTCCAGACGCCAGTCCAGCGCCTGCCAGTTATCCACTTCGTCATGGTGAACCTCAGCGCTCAGCGGGCCGCCGGGGAACTCTGGGGTGTCACGCACCATGACCACCAGCTCAATACCCTGCTGATCTGCAAGCTTTTCCGCGTCACGCTGCGCGCGCTGCTCTTTGGTTAATCCGGCCATTGGGCCTCCTGAAAAACAAAGGGGCCGAAGCCCCCTGGGTTAACCCATGATGATGGCGGAATGACGTGGCGCCACAGCAGCCACACCCCATGCTAGACCCACTTCATAACGCACCTGACGGTACTGGCGGTACAGCGCCACCTGGAAGGTGATGCCAGATACCGGGTCGGTCACATTCATGACGTCATCAGCAGTATCGCCACCTTCAGGCATCGCCGGGGTACGGCTGGCCAGCAGGAATGCCCCGCGGTCAAACGCCATGTTCGGTACGAATTCGCTCAACACGGTGACATCAGCCTGATCTGCCAGATCCTGACGGAGGCCCGGCGCGCTAATAGTGATAGTGGAAGACGTAGCCGCAACGACCAGATACTGGTTGTCATCACCGGCGAACTTCACCGCAGTACCAGCAGCAATACCGCCGGTGCCGGCAGAGATAGCGATGATGATATCGCCCTCTTTCTTCGCGCCATTGGCCTTATAGCCAGCAGCAGCGCTTTTCGCGGTACGCTTGATGCTGAAGGATTCGTGGAGGTTGAAGCCCATGATGCGACCGATAACACCTTCACGCAGCAGCTGGTCGGTTCCCGCTTCGTTCGCTTTGAAGAGTACGGCCTGTTTACCACGGATGGATGCCATCGCTTCGCCACCCAGCACCATACGCAAATCAGTAGTCGGCGCACCGTTATCGGTCAGGATTTGACGCGCCAACGCAGCATCAGTCAGATCGTCTTTGATGCTGAACGGGGTATTCTTCGGCGCGCCAACAGCGCGGGAGGAGTTGAGGTACAGCGCAGCGAGGTCTGCATCCACTTCGTTCGCCAGAGCGCGGAAAGCCTGCTTGAACTGGTCAGCCAGGATGGTGTTGTAGGTACCAGCCGGGCCCAGAGCCAATTGCTCTTCACCATTCCATTTCACCGGGGCCATTTTGGATTTGGTGATTTTGACATCCACACCACCGATGGTCTGGTCGCCAGAATTAGGCGCTGAAGGACCAGGGACAATATCTTCAGTGGTTGCTGCAGGTGCGACTGGCGCACGTACGGTCTGGTCTTTTGCTGCAGCATCCGCTTTCGCGTCGCGCGCCACCGCAGGAATAAAACCAGTTTGCTCGCGGGACACTACGTCCAGCGCGGTATAGATGGTCGGGATCAGACCAGTTAAAGTATTCATAAGATATTTTCCATGAAAATTAATGAGATATGTATTGCTCTTTCCAGAGCTTGCGCTGCACCCCATCCGAGGATAAGCTAGGGATTAAACTAGTTATTAATGGTATTCAAAAATGAAAAAATGCTTGATTGATGGTTGCGATCGGGACGCAAGCTCCAAATCTCACGGTCGTAATGGATATTGTTCTGCGCATTACCAGCGTATGCGCATTCATGGCAACGCCCTTGCTTACAAAAAAATTTCAAAACCTTTTGAGTTCAAAAAATGCCTCGTAAGTGATTGTGAGCGGAGCGCCAATCGCGTCAATGGTGGCAAGTGCGGCTACTGCTCAATGCACTACCAGAGATTTAAACGATTTGGTGATCCTCTCGAGATCAGGTCAGTGCCATCACCCGCTAAGGATTTCATCGAGAAGTACAAGCTCTATGCTGAGGATGACTGTCTAATATGGCCGTTTCATCGCAATAAAAAGGATGGATATGGCCGCATTCATGAGGCGGGCACTGAAAAACTGCTAACCGCATCAAGGGCAATGTGTATTGCCGCTCATGGAGAACCGCCAACGGATCGACATGAATCAGCACACACATGCGGAAAAGGTCATGATGGCTGCGTTAATCCAAAACATCTTTATTGGGCAACGCCAGAGGAAAACCAGGGTGACCGAGTTATTCACGGGACATCAAACCGTGGAGAGGCGCAATGGAACCACAAGCTTATGGTTGATCAGGTGCGAGAGATAAGACTCATGCTCAACAGCCACACACAGCGCCAACTGGCTGATGCCTATGGCGTATCAGCAAGAACCATCCACAACATCAAAACCCGAAAAACATGGGCTTGGCTCGATTAATCGACGATGCTGACGCCATCTTTCAGCGCTGCTTGCTTGCCAGCGTTATCCAGGGAATCAAACGCACCGCGTTTCATGGTTTTTTGCCCGGCCTGGTGCTGCGACTGGTGAGAACCGCCGCCGCTATTACCGGACGCTTTGAGAATGTAATCTTTCTGCGGATGCGACTCGACCAGAGACTCCAGGGCCTCATCAAAGCTGGCTAACTCGCCGGGCTTGGTGCGAGAGAACACCTTATTGCCCTGGCCGTCGTAGGCCACAACCTTCCCTTCTTCGATTTTGAAGTTCTGACCGAAGTAGGAACGCACGAACTCAGTCGGGATCGCCATCTTCTCGGAAATGAACTTAGAGCCACCGAAGCGGCCGCCGATCATCTCGTCGTAGAGTTGAGTTTCCAGCTGCTTGGTCTTGCCGTTCGCCTCGTCCAGCTGCTGTTGGAAAACTTTGGTGATCTCCGCCTTTACCTGGTCAACGGCACCAGCATCGATCAGTTTTTTCTGGTCGATTTTGGTCATCATCTCCAGGGCTTCGAGCGCCTTGGCCGGGTCGGTGATGCCAGAGAATTTCGCGAGATTGGCTTCCGCCGCTTCCTTCGCTTCGCGGTGCGTTTTCGCCTCACCATTCAGGGAGGTGATTTTGGTCATCGCTGCGGCTGCGTCGAACGGGATTTCTTTGCCATCATCATGGATGTACACAGGCATACCGTTTTCAACGACCACATTTCCGTTAGCATCAAGTTTCAGTTTCATTGTTTTTGCTCCAGCCTTCCGGCCATTGGTAATAGGTCATCCGACCCGGTCACCGCGTCGCATCCGCTCAGCGGCAGGCATAAAAAAGGCCACCCGAAGGCAGCCTGATATTGATTGGTTTTTTGTTACTGGAACGCCGACGCATCCACGCGGCGCAGCTCGTCCAGTGTAAGAAACTCCCCGGCATCATTGAACATCTCCGGCACGGTGATTTTGCCGTCACGCAGCATCCGCGCGCGAGTAACGCCCAGCACCTGCTCCTGCCGTGCGTACGGTTGCCTGACGAGCCATTCGGCATAGCTGGTATGCGATGGCACCTGTCCATCCATCGAAGCGCGTGTGGCGCTGCTCAGTTCGCCTGATGCTATCTGTAACTCTTCCCACGATTTGGTGATCAGGATTTCGCAGGAGCGGCAGCAAAAGTGGATTTTGCCGGGTCCGCGCAGATACGGAATTGCATGGCCCAGCGGCTTGCCATCGAGCGAGTAGAGTTTTCGGTCGCGGATGATGCACCACTGGCTGGTGTGAGTGTCCAGCGTTGAAGACCACTGTTTGGCCTTTACGATATCGCTGTTGCTCTGTGCGAACTCCTGGCGCGCTGTAGCGGCCACATGGTTCACCGCCGTGCGGGTTACTACCGCAAGGTCACGACGTGAAACATTTATAACCCCGTCCTGGCGGTGGAGTTGCGGCGTGCCGGCGACCCGCTTCACAATCTGCTCGACGGTTTCACCCTGAAGAAATCCGGTGCGCACGGCACTGGTAATTTTTTCCAGCCGATCCGATTCGAGTTTCTTGCCCCACTCTTTCAGCAATCTCCCCTGAAAAGGTTGCGCCATCGCAGAGGCGTAGACCTGCTCTGGAGCAATGCTTTGCAGCGGGACGTGCTTAAGCACCTGGCCGGGAATGAGGCTGCTGAACAGGTCAAACTGATACCCGGTCTCATAATCAGCGTAACGAGTCAGTTCCCGCGCCAGCGCATCATTGACCGGTTCGTAGGCCTGTTGGTTCAGGTCGCGTACGCCAGCCAGAAGCGAAGCCAGGCGGCGGGCGCTGTAGGTGTCGGCACGCTTGCCGTCCAGCAGCACCAGCAGTTTTGCAGCAAGGTCAGCATCCAGCCTGTTCAGCAACGACACCATGCGCCGGGCGACGCCAGTACCGTAGCGGTTCACATAAAGCCCGTGCGCTATGGTTTCGTCCTGAAGCCTGTCATTGACGGAGCGGGCCATATCACACCTCGTCCGGCGGCAGTTCTGTCAGCGAGGCCGATTCAGCCAGCAACTCGTTCAATACCTTGTCGGGGTCTGCATCGGCATCAATCAGACTGAGCTTTTGCAGCGCCTTAATGGCATCGATACGGCGGAGGTCGCCACCCTGGCGAAGTGACTGAATAGCCAGCGCCGCAGGCGGGTTAAACTCTTTCGACTCGACATCCAGCTCAGTGCGAACATCAACGTTGCCACCATCTTTCTCGCCGATGTACTCAGCCATGATTTGCAGGATGTTGTCGATCGCATCTTCAAGGCTGGTAGCCATGGTGTAGAGCGGTGACTGCTCCTGCATTTTCTCTTCAGAGGTCTGGTCTACCGATTTGGTAGAGGTGTTCTCTGTACGCAGCAACTTCGCGCCCGCCTGGCGCATCTGCTCCACAAGTTCTGCCAGCGACTCTTTACCAGCACCGATGGAGGAGCCTGTATGCTCGACGTATTCCAGACCCTGCTTTTGCCGATCAGTGAACGACGTAGCTGAAGACGAGCCAATTATCAGCTCTTGCCCCTCTTCCAAACCGAACACCGTGAGCAACGGCACCCTGGCGACGTGCAGAATGTTGTCCTGCTCGCTCTGGCTCTGCCAATGCTTGATGTTCAGCAGGGCCATGTTGAGCAATGGAGGTGAACCACACATAAACCCGGTGCGCTTGGTGTAGAGCGTGACCAGAGTGATATCCTGGCGGGATGTCTGCCACTCCTCGAATAGCGCCCAGTTCGCGGCACCGTCAGCATCTTTGGCCTTGCGGTAAATTTCCACCTTTCCAGGTGTCAGGTGCCGTATTTGCTCGACCTTGGTCTGCCCGAAGTCGTCGCCGTCTTCGACCACAACCTCTTTGATACGCAGCGCAGTCAACACCACTTTGCCGTCCACCATTTTCGACTTCCAGCCAATTACCTGGCGTGGATTGAGCATGGTGACATAGGGGCGCGCGCCGGTAGCTTTCTCTTCCGCTTTGGTTTTCACCTTTTCGGTGTCCACCCTGGGATAATCCACCAGCGCGTGGGAGAGTCCATACTGCATCGCCAGACCGAAGAATGCCTGCGCCCATACGTCCAGGCGCGTCCCCTCAAGGTCGAAGTTTTTCGCATACTCTCGCAGCTGATCAGGCACATTCTCGGCAAGCTTAATGGGCTCGGCGAATACACGCCCGATGTTTTGCTTAATGGTCTCTTCGTAGGCTGGCAGAAGCGTGGCCACGGCGAGGCGTTTTTTGTAATCCTCTTTGTCTTCCTTGGGCCAGCGAGGGAGATAGGACTCGCCCAGCTGGCGCATATACAGCGTGCCGCCCATCAGGGCATCGTTGATATCCCACGCCTCGACCATGTTCCCATAGTCCAGATTTGGGGTTGAAATATCAGGCATGGGATTAGATCCGTAGGTTGGTGACTTTGCCGACTTTCTTCGGCGGTGAATGCAGGACGGCATATCGAGTGCCATCCCAGTCGTGATCTTCCTGCTGAGTGTCTACGTCATCAGGGTTCTTACTGTCGCGAACGAGCACCGGAACACGGCTTATCCAGCCGCGGCAATAGTCGAAGACGTAGAATGCTGGTTTCTCAGGTACACCAGATTCCAGCTTCTTACCCTCAAGGACGGCCTCCAGCATGTCAGCAAAGAGGGCCGCTCCGTTTACGCGCGATCCCGGTTTCTTGTTGGATGGAACCCACTTAACGCCCTGCGATTCCATCTTCTGGGCAATAGAGAGCTCGTCATCGCCAGTGTTGTAGATGGCACCGTCAGCTGGGCCCGGCACAACCTTTTTGCAGATACCGGGCATGATGTTCAGTTGCCCCTGAGTTATCCCATTGAGTTTTATCTCTTCAGGTTCAGGCAGCTCTTCGCCCATCAGCCGCTTATCAATCCAGGCCACACCATTGGCGACGTTTGTCGAGCTCATATTGAGCCCTTTGTTCAGCTCGTCAGGTGGACAGCCATACCACTCGCCAATCAGGATCAGCGACCCGGCTGGCGGGCAGAACTGGCGACCATCAGGCAGTTCTGCGGCGGTGCCGTCGGCACGCGCCCACCAGAGGTTAGAAAACGGCTTCGACTCACCCCAGTCATGTGAGCGGTCTACGGTCCAGCTATCTGGTATGCGGAACGGCTTGATAACGTGCAGCGCTTCATTCCAAAGATGGTCAAAGCGCCCGCCGCTGGTAACGTCCCAGGAACCATCAACCCACGCTTTGCGACGGTTCGGGTCTTTGATGGCCATCAATGTCGCGATGTATTGTGGATCGAGATACGGGTTCTCTTTGAACGAGCCGTGAATCGCAACGCGGGTAAGCGTGATTTCCTCTTCTCGTTCAGTCTGGGGGTTGAATACCATTTGCCGGTCGCGCTGAACGGTTCCGCGTGGCGCTGGCTCAATGAAGCGTTTCTTCACCCAGGTGTGCCCGATACCAAACGGGTTGGTTGTGCTGAACGTCTCCAGCGGGATCGGCCTCAGTAACTTGCCATTCTCCAGCGGGTAGTTTTCCGGCCTGAACGATGAACGTCGGCAGGAGAACATCATTTCGTAGAATTCCGGGGACTGCTGTTTAGTCAGTTCGTTAAAGCCAATGAACGGGAATTCCTGCCCGTGGAAATCCCAGTAGTCGTCCGCCTCTTTGCCAAATCGGAAGAGCAGTTCCTCGCCAGTAGGCCATACCCATCGCAATTCGCTCGCAGATGACAGATAGCGCGCACCGTCGTTGAACAGGCGAAACATACGCTTCGACTGAGTGATGATGTCGGCAAGGTTCTTATATTCGGTGTCGAAGATGACGCCGCGCCAGAACGAGCCATATCCCACGCCGACATTGCGCCGGAACCTGGCTAACTGCGCAGCGGTTTTACCAGGACCACGAGTACCCTCGAACAGGATTTCGTTACACGGGCAGCTCAGCGCCAGGGACTGAGATCCAGGCAGTGGCTTCCATACAGCTTTGTAATTCATCCACCGAGCACCCCGCCCTGTTGTTTCTGCGCCGCCGCTTCCCAGTCATCCACGCTGTCACTGGTTGGCACCAGCATGACGTTATGCGTTACCTCTTTCGTTTCCGCCTTATTCTCGATGCTGTACGCCTCACGCTCGAGGCCGATCAGCGTCTTCAGGCTGTCACTCAGGTCTTTCATGGATTTAACACGGGAAGGCAGGCTGATTATTTTGTGGTACAGATCGTTGAGCTTATCCTGGCCCTTGTCATCCTCACGGCGCATCAGGTCACCGAGCATCTCAAGCGCGGCCACGTCGCCACACTCTCCGGCCAACTCATCGAATAGCGTGTTGGTCAGTTCGCGAGCCCGGCGGATATCTCCTCGGTGTTCCATTCGAACAGTGGCGATCACCTCTGCCGTCGCCTCGATTAGTTGCCGCTCTGAAATAGTGCTTTCGGTGGCAACCTGCCTGGCAACCTCACGTTTGGCAACCAGCGCATCTGCCTTTGCCTGGACTTTGGCTTTTAGATCTCGCTCCCATCCATCCTTTTTGGCTCTCTTGCTGATGGCCTGGTGAGAGATGCCATATTTTCCGGCTAACTCCCTTACCGATAGCACTCCAGCCCGGTAAGCCGATTCGATAGCCTCCCAGTCCGGTTTTGCCATAAATTATCCTTTGTAATTCTCAGATTTTGCATGAAACTTAAGCTAAACAATTTGTTGAGGTTTGCAGATGAATAGAAGCGAATGGGATTGGTGTCTAAATAATGATGACTCTCTTTATTATTTCCCAATCAACCACACCGTAAAGGGAAACTACAGAATTCATTTTGAACTGAGTGGCTCTCACAACCTCAGAGTTTCTGACGCTGCTCTAGCAGGGAAGCCCGTTCTTCTGTTCGAATACGTTGATGAGGATGATGACCGTCCAGCCATTATTGGATTCATTGAAGCAGATTCCACTATCGAGTCCATGATTGATCATCTCAACAGCATTGACAGCATTTACCACGAGCCGATATACAAATGCGTGTATGAATGGGCGCTACAACTTTTCTATCGATAGTCATACGCCATTACGATGGGTCTGCCCATGGTGATGACTTTGTAAGTAAATTCTTAATATCCCACGCTTACGCTTGTTGTTACCTGTTGAGGTGCCAGGCTATTCGTGACTCTGATGCGGAGAATGCCAACTCCGGGGAAACATCAATAAAAAGAGCATTGAAACTGAGACTCCTATAGCCCTCCTTGTGGGGGCTCTTTTTTGCCATTATCAAGCCCACCAGCGGATGAGCTTTGTAATGGAAAGCCGTTGTGAAAGTGGCTCTCAAAACCACAAATCTGTGGTTATGCGGCCAGGCGGTGCTGCTCTTCGATAAGTGGCTGACGATGGTTACGCTCGAACATGCCGCGCAGTACCTCTTTCCTTTGCTCGAAGTCCCACCCCATGCTGATGAATACCGTGTTGGCGCGCTGTAGCTCGGTGATGCAGTGAATTTGTTCCGGCGTCAGGTAATCGCGGATCGGCTCTTTCTTCCCGATTTCATGATGCACGCGGAACTTGGCCGCCGTCATGCCCAGCGCCAGTCGGTTAATCAGGTCAGCTTCGTTGCTGAAGTGATGCGGGGCGATCTGCTTACCCTGCGCCTCACGCTCATGCTTGATGGCATCGGTCATGGGTTTGTATTCCAGGCGCGCGGAGTTGCGGTCCATCTTCTTTTTCGCCAGCGCGCTGCGCATAGTGAAGAATTCATATACCAAGCGCTTTTTGAATTCACGCACAACTTCATTGTTTCGCATGTAGGTGATCAACAGCGTGGTTTGCTGTTCGTTTAGCAGTGCTATTTCCTGCTTCTGCATGCCTCCATCGGTTTGAAAGGGTCGCATTTCAAATTCCACCCTTCCGAACTCTTCGAGGTCGCTTTTGTACTTCCTGATGAGTTGAATCACTGGCTTGTGATCCTTCATGACACCACTGGCGATCACTGCCGAGTTGGTGACCAGGTCGAGCTTCTTGATTTCAACTAATTGCATGGCGATGTTCCTTTAGAAAGATGAGCCTGTTCGCACAGAAAAGCCGCCCCGAGATGGTCGCCACCATATACGGCAGTTCTCAGGCTCAGCTTTCTGAAAGACTCGGGATTGTTATGCGCTGCGATGCGCGGTTTACTGCGGGCATAAAAAAGCCCGACCGAAGTCAGGCTCTGTTATTTGGGTAACGAATCATTTAAGACACTGCTCTTTGATGTAGTCCTGCATGCCGCGAATCATCTTGTCAGCGGTTGCGATTCCGTCCCGGTGATCGAAATAATTCCGTCGAGCGTCTGGAGTAAGTTCGGGGGCTCCTGCATCATCCAGGCCGGTGGCGGAGGTGGCTTTTGGCACTCCAGGGCAGGTTGCGGCGATGCGCAGCCGTTTAGCACCAGAATCGACATCCCGACGCAAATCGTTAATGGTTTTTTTCGCATCGGACAATTCCTTCGTGTATTTGGCATCCAGAGCAGCAACATCACGCTGGCGGGTCTGCATGTCTTTGATGGTGGCGTTCGCCAGGCTGAGCTTCTCGGTGGCTTTATCGCGCTGGTCTTTGTAGGTGATGGCGTTGTCGCGGTAGTGGTTAACGAAGAACGCCAGCACGCCGATTAACGCCACCACCAGCAGCTGCAACCAGTAACGTTTAACCAGCGCGCCAATCATGACAGGAACAGAGCCCGCTCTGCCTCACGCCGACGGGTCAGCCCATTAAGGACTTTGCCACCGGCTTTATTCCAGCGCGGGAATTCGTCGGCAGCGCCAGCGTAATCACCAGAGTTGAGTTTACGCAGCAGAGTCGATGTCGATAGTGACCGGGCGCCGAGGTTATACGTGAACGACACCAGGGCATCGAATTGCCCCTGAGTAAGCCCAGCTTTAACCAGGCGAGACACGTCGCTTTCGTAACTGACTAGTCCTGTCTTCAGCAGGCGTTCTGCCGTCTCCTGCTTAATGGTCATTCCGGCACGGATTGGTTTCCCGTCAACAGGCTGAGTCCAGCCAAAGCCGATCGTCCACACGCCAACGCTGTCCTGGTAAGCAGTAAGCTTGCAACCTTCGAACTCTTTGATCAGGGCAATCCCTTTGTCACTGGTTTGCATCACCGCCTCCGAATCGAGAACTAAACACTTTGCCAGCTACAGCTTTAACCTGTTCAACACCAACAAAACCCAGAGCGCCGCCGATAGCAATTGACAGAGACTGAGGAAGGTTAAAGTAATCAAGAGCTGATACAGCTGTAAGAGTTAGCGCTCCGCAAATAGAGCCCTCCAGAATCATTTTCTTCCAGCCGCCACCGCCGTAGGCAATTCTCATGGCAGCCATGACTACCGATAGCAATACGGCACCCATCGGCGTTTCACCGCGCCACCAGCTGTGGAGCAGTTCGATAAACTCCGTCCAGGAGTGGGGATCGTTATGCATTTTCATCGTCTCTCACCTCGCTATGTGCGGGTGCTGTGTGCTCTAAAGGGATCAGGCTCTCGGGCTGATTTAACGACAGCACGAAGTGAAGGTTTCCCGGAGCCTGAAATAGAAAAGGCCCGCCGAAGCGAGCCTTGTAAAGACTTTGGTTTATCTGGCTGGTTTCGATGTTTAAAAGCGCCTAAAATTCAGCACCTTCATTATGAAAAGAAATCCACATGAAAAATCTAATAGTTGCGACCTCTCTGCTCTTAATCTCAGCAAGTGGCCTGGCGTCTGACGAAAAAGGGAAGTATGAACAAGGCGACTGCATCACAGCCACCGATACTGGCTACAGTTGGTTTGGCGAATTTGCAAAAGTAGAAGCCTACTCAAGAATCAAGGGATTTGCTGGCCCACAGTACATCCTTTACTTCCCAACTTATAAGGCAGATGCCGTAGTTTTTGACCCTGAGATCGAGGGGCACACGATAAAGGTGGCAAACAGCCTTTGCCGCCCCTAAAACGACAAAGCCCCGGCTTTTGCCGAGGCTCTTAAATTTTGTCTTCAACGGTGAACATACAATGCCCATCGTTAGAACAAATTAACACGGATTCGGGAAAAGTAAATATCTCAGCGCGTTATTTGTTTGAGCTGAGCTTCTGCCCAGGCCTCCTCGATATCGAACTTCGTGATCAACTGGTCAAAGAAAGGTTTCACTGACTTTTTCCATGTGTCCAGGGTAATGCCGTCTGTTAACTTGCAGATGCCGTTATACGCCACCGTTGAGGGGATCCGCTCATAGCCACGCCCGCCACAGCGCTTGCAGTTACCCATCACCGGCACGCCCTGCTTTTCCGTTTCATCCTGGTTTACTACCTGACCCCGGCCGTGGCAGTCGTTGCAGGCGGTACTGATGCTCCCCTTGCCCCGGCACTTTTGGCAGAGCACCCGCACCTGCTCCCGGACAGATTTAACCTCTTCCCAGTCTGACGGCGAGATCCCTTTTGTCACCTTAACCCACTTCGGCGGTTTACCGTCCGGATACGTTACTTTATTGGTGAATACCTCCGCGTCGATGAATCCGGCTCCGTTACAGCAGTCACACGTCTTTTTGCTGGAAGCACTGCGCGAGTAATCTTCAAAAGCGAAGGTAGCCAGCTGGTGCATCACCAGCGGTTTAACAGCGGGATCTAATTTGCGGAGCGCAGCCACCTCGTCGCATTTGGTCAGGGCATATTCGGCCAGAAGGTCGATCGCCCTCTCCCGGTCATTCTGGCTGATGCCCATCTTTCCGAGGAACGCGCTATATCCCATTGCAGCTCGCTCCTGTGTCATGCCCATTGCAGCCATGATATCTGTACCGGTTAATGAGTCTGACGCAGTAGCGCGCGGAGAGTCGCTAATCAGCGTGGATTTAGCGTAGTGGTATTTCACTGTGTTTTCGAGATTCATGCTGATGCCCTCTCTGGCTGTTTGGTCTGCTTGTTCTGGCCGTGTTTTGCAATCGACGGCATATTTGCACGCTTAACGCTTTCTGCCTGGTACTTTTCGAAATCAGCTCTGGTCATGATTCCACCACTCCCGTGCTGACTTTCTGTATTCAGGGTTTTCTGTCTGACAGATAATTTCCGCTCGATCGCCGCTTATCAGCTCACGAGCTTTCGCATACAGCCTTTCTCTTTTAGAAAGCTGCGTCGTTTCATACCAGGTGCTGGCAACGAACTTTCTCGCTTCAACTGGAGTGAATGCCTTCATGCGGACTCCTTCTGCTTTGGTCCGCGATATTCACCATACAGAGGTGCTCTTCCTCTTGGCCTGGTATGCCTGTGGGTTACTTTGGGAGAAAAAAGCGCATCCTCTACATTCATTCCATTTTTTAGTCGACGCTTGATGGATGTTTCTGATACTGAAACGCGAGGATCCCTTGACCATTCTGTGGCGGTTTTCGTTTCGCCATTAAAAGTTATGGCTGTGCGTCCTTTTTTTGTGTGCTCAGGGATATGCACTCGAGATCGCATGACATTACACGCCCTGCACAGCACCCTAAGATTTGAGTCCGCATTGTTATCAACAACCTCATCAATGTGATCAATATGCGCGGTTTTCCATGTGACCTCCTTGCCGCATTTTTCGCATGGTGGAAGTGTTTCTCCATAACGGTCGTAAACAACTTTTCGGTGCTCATATACGCAACCATTCGCCATTGATAGTGGGTGATCAGGAATTTTGAGCATTTGATATCCTTTCGCATTTTTATGCCTGAATTTCCCTTTACCGTTTTTTGTGAGTTCGTAGGTCCCGTAGCGCATCATTCGGAAGTAGTGCATTTGACAGATACCCTTCCCTGGGTAGTGTTTGCATTCACGATCACAACCTTCAACTTTGCATTTCATGCTGCACTCTCCTGTAATTTTTGACGGCGCTTCATCAGTGCACTGGCCCTGCGGGAAAAAATTGCTTTCACCCGCTTCAGGTAGGTAACGTCAAACCGGCGTGGGGCATTGTCAGCTTCGAGCCGCTCTACGCGCTCAAGGCCAATGCGATTAACCAGGCGGATCCGGTACTCGACAGCATTACCGCTCAACTGTCGGTTACAGCGGGTGCAAGCGGAGTGGACGTTAAACACGTTGAATTTGAGGTGTGAGGCAGCGCCGCGTGAACGGTAATGGCTGGCGTCAATGGCGCTGCCAGTCAGGTAATTGCTTTTTCCCATAAGTGGATTGCCGCAACTGACACATGGCTTACCTTCATCGCGGATCCGGATGTAGCGATTGAAAGCTGATTGAGCCTCTTTATCCCACTGAGATTTAGACTTGAGTGACTCACGCTTGGCCTTACGGCGTTTGCGTCCGGCCTTCTCGGCTTCCTTCTGCTCCTTGATGCGCTTAGCCGCGGCTTTCACCTTCTCCTTTTCGCGCTCTTCCATTGCGAGGATTGCGCCGTGTTCCGGGCAGCACCAGCGGATCCGGATGTCGTGGAATTTCGGCACGAAGTATTCACCGCATACTTTGCACTTACGGCGGGATGGTTTACACATGGCGCCTCCTCGCTGCGAGACGCAGCCATTTCTGATCCACCAGGCTGGCGGTGTAGTCTTTCAGGGTCGGGATATCAGACGGCTTAACCGCGGGCTTACGCTTGCGGCGCGCCGGAACGCGGAAGATTTCGTTGGTGATGACGCGGGAAAGTGGAGTAGACATCAGGCCTCCTGCTTATCGCGCAGCTGCTGGTATTCACAGCTCTGCGGAATGGTCAGGTGGCAGCCGATGTTCATCGCCCAGGCTTCGACTTTGCACAGGAAGATGTACATCTCGCCGGTTTCCAGTTCGGCGGTATGGCGGAGGGATTGGACGGTGGTTACCTCTCCAGACACGACGTCTACCCGGTCCTTGCTTTCGTAGCCGAGATAGGTGTGCTTCATCGCGTCCTTGACCCACTCAGGCGTAGCGAATGCCTTGCCCCGGGCGATGAGGTATTCGCTGATTTCCGTGTACCACATGTGGCTGAGCGCGTTCTGCGACAGGCTGCGCTTCTCACGCCATGGCTTAACCTGCAGGCGGAAGCATTGCCCGGCATCCAGCAATGGCTGAATCTGCTGGCCGATGGCCGCGAAGTTGCCGCGATGGAGTTTGATGCCGTCTACTGGCAGAGTCATACGGCCTCCTTAACGGAAACCGCAGAATGCAAAAAATCGCAGGTGCATTTCTGCATCTGTGACAAGGTGAGGAGTTCAGATTGTGGTCGCATTTAAGTCCCCTTAAATGCGCAGAAGTCACCAATGGGTGTTCAGGCCATCAGCAAAGAAAGTATGGACGGTTGATTCAACAAAATCAACTCAAGAGAAAGGCCTCCGAAGAGGCCTGTTTGTTATGCGTCGAATGGGTCAGGCATTATGCGATACCACTGATGGCGAACTTAGTGGGCAGGCGACACCGATAGGATGCTTACCATTGCAGATAAAGCACCGCATCTCACTAAGCACCTGAGGATGGGTAGTGATCGTCTGCGTAGGATTACCCTCGCTCAATGCATCCCGGAACGCGACCGCTACAACCTTCCCGCCCAAAGCTTCCATATGGGCATGTACTGGCGGATCCTTGCCGTCTTCGAACTCAATGACGAAAGTAAACTTGCCCATCACTTCACCTCCTGCTGCGGTGATGCTGCTATCATCCGGCGATACACATCGTAAGTTCCGAATTGTTCATCACCAGCCTCAAGCATTTCATGGGTTGGATCTTCTGGCACCATCACCCAACCATCCGGAATAACCGGAGAGTTTCCGCTGGGCAACTCGGCAATTTTTGGCGAAGAATCAAGAGCTGGTGCGGTCTGCATGGTGGTGGGCGTCTCGGCGTTTTCGACACCCTGAAGCATGGCGGTGACAGCGTTGATAGCCTCAACTTGAGGCATCTCCATCATGCGATGATCGCTCGTTACTATGAATGGCTCAGAGTGCTTAAGCATGGCGGCGCGGCACTGATTGAATCCATGTGCCCATGCTGATGCAAGAGCCATATCGTCTTCGGTGATTTCCTCTGGAACATCTTCCCAGCAAACTTCATCAGGCACAGATACCGGCGCTGGAGGGGCGGCATATAGCGCCTGACAACTCCACCCAGACCAGTGAGCTCCTTCAGCTCTCTCATCATCTTCAGGCCTAACGAGAGATACTTCACTCGGGTGTTTTCTGTGTGACCACAGCCACGCTACGGGTTCGGCATTGGCTGGCGCTGGCGGGGCGGTGTAAAGCGGCGTTACTTCTCGCAGCGGGTCAGTATAAGCATTGCCACTATCGAAGCTGACGTTGTTTTTTGCGCCGCCGCCTGACAGTAGCCACGCCACAGGCTCCGCTTCGAGCGATGCCAGTAAACGACGCATGGCATCAGCAGCGATATGCATGTCCTGCGCTGCCTGCACGCTTGTCCATTTCACGTTCGTAGCGTAATGCTCCAGGCGCTCAATAGCCGGCTCCAGGCGTTCTTTGGTAATAGTGCTCATGATGCGCTTCCTTCTGTTTTGTTGACTATGACGCCGTCATAAATTTCATTGAGATGGCCACGTAACTCCATGCGGCGCAATGCAGACAGCATGTAGTCGCATTCAACCTGCTTATTGCCTGTAAATGGCTTATCTTCAGGGTTTCCCCAGCAGCAGTTTCCCACTGGCCAACCATGAACTTTTCGCACCTTGCCGTTAATTACGTGGAGTAGTCCCCACCCGGCAGGCAAATCATCGACAGTGATAATGCCAGGCTCGCTGATAAAAAATCGCCAATCACCCATACCGAGTTCAGGGTTCTGCCGGAATCGCTTTTTCCTGTCAGCGAGCAGGTCAGCGCGGGAGCACTTTGCCTCGATCAGGCAGGACGCAAAATTTCTGAATCCCATCGCATCTGGTTGCTCTCCGGTACTGGTCACTGCCACAAAACGGTCATGAAAGCACACCTTGAATCCATTTCGTTTCAGGAAGGAGTAAGCGATCTGGCATAGTTCGTCGTGCGATAAAGCCATGCTCACTCTCCTTTAGCGGCTGCGGCGGCGCGCTCAGCTTCGCTCTGCTCCCAGAACCATCGGTGAAGATTCATGAGCTCTTCGTCCAGAGGAGCATATTTACGGTCAAAATAAGCCTGGGCGTCTTTCTCCGATTCGTCCGGCAGTTCGCCTGGCCCAAACAGCGTGTTATAAATCCAAGCCAGACCCTTTTTGGCGTCGCCAGTTCCTTGCCATTCGATGATTGCGGCTTGCATTACCAGAATGTTTTTCCCGATTAGCAGGTCCAGTTCTTTGTAGCGGTTTTTGATGTATGCATTATCGCTTTCCAGCTCAGCAATCCGCTTCTCTGCGGCTTCCAGCGCATCATGTAGCGTCACCGCGTCAAGAGCCATCTGCTGTATGATTTCAACGTCAGCGTGACCTAGGGTGTAACCAGCTTTCAAATCGGCAACTGCTTGCACTGCCTGTTTGTCGATGTTGCTCATTGGGCGGCCTCCTGCTTCTGCTTGTTGTATACGGCCCAGCTCAGAGCATCGAGCTTGTCACGGCCTGCTTTATCGTACATGTGGATGCCGTCTTTGCAGGCGTGCTCCTGCTTTACCTGTTCTTCGAGAGCGCTTATCTCTTCGTAAGACAGGGTTGCCAGCTTGAGTCGATTCCAGCCAAAGTTACGTATGCGTGTCATGACTGCACTCCTTTTCGAAGCTGTGATGATTCCAGTGCAGTTGGCAGTTGCGTATAGTGCGTCACGCCACGCAGAGAGTTAATCGCACGGGAATGGTCAGCAAACCAGATTCTGTGGATGTTGGTATCGCTGCCTGCACAGAAGTTGTGTTCCAGCCACTGAGCAGAGCAATATCTCGGCCCGACGTCGGTTTCGTAACGCACCCAGTAACGACCAAATTCTGCTGGCTCGTTACCTTCAATCCAAACCTGCGCCCGCACTTCAGCCAGGAAAGCGTCGGTGGCCGGGGTCTTGACGTTGACTAGACGCCCCATAACTTCCTGCGCTCGCTGAGTGGAGCCAAAGAAGTCATCATCCCGCATGAAAGTAATATTGGAGATTTCATCCTTCAGCCCCGCATTCTCCGCAGCCAGAGCCGCGCACTTGGCTTCAAGTTCTTGGTATGTTGGTTTCATGCGGCAGCTCCTTCAAATTGGTAAGAAACTTTAATTCCCAGCTTTTTAGCCATGGCATGCTCAGCGACGGCACCCTCAGACTCTTGCCACCCATGCAGCATGTGAATGGCGTCGGCGCAGCGAAGCATCGCCAGGCAGATGTCCATATACTCACGCTGAGATAAACCATCCGGGAGCGCGGCCGGATTTAATACCACATGACCACCTGATAACATCTGCTGTGCTACTGCGTTAAACATCGGACGGTTGTAGTTTTCGTAACCCGTCATTGGTCCTGCGATGTAAATTTTCATACCCCTACCCTCCCCCAAACCATCAATACTCGCTTCATCGCCGGGCTGTTGCGGCACTCCTGAAATATTCCGTTGGTGCAGCTGCGCGCGGTGCCGTCCTGCTCTTCCGGCGTCGCCAGGCGATAAGTCACCGTTCGCCAGACCTTGCTCACCCGGACAATCTTGCGGGACCGCTCCAGATCGATAGCATTCTTCGTGATGCAGTTGATGGTCATGCCGCACTCTGTGGCCACATCCTTCGCTGTGAAGGTCTGGTGCGTTTCGAGATAACGCAGAATTGCCTGTTTGCCTTTCATCAGTAGCCCCCTTTCTTTTTCGGCTGCTGCTCGCGCCCGCGGCGTTCTGCGGCGGCGGCCTGCTGGTCTGTGTCGTAAATTGCACCGTTTATCTGATTGCAATAAACCGTTCCGGTACTGCCGTGGCGGTTGAGTCGCAGGATTAACTCGGTTTCTCCAGGCGGCACGCTGTCATCGAAAGCACCTTCCCGGTGGATACCAACCCAGTAGTCGCAGTCCTGCTCAATCTGTCCTGTGTCGCGGGAATCGCTCGGTAAAGGGCGTTTATTCACTCGCTTCTCCAGTTCGCGGTTAAGCTGGGTCAGCAGCACGACGACGCAGCCAAGCTCTTTGGCGAGGTTCTTCAACCCTTTGGTGATCATCCCGTAGGCCAGGTCATTACGGTCGGCCTTTTCGGCGGTCATCAGCGTCAGGTAGTCAACCAAAATCATGCCTACGCAGCCCTTCTCGCGTTTGATTCGGCGGCTTTCGCTAACAATGTGCGCCAGTGACAGGCCCGGGGTGTCGTCGATGTACAGCATGTCGATTTCACTCAGCCGCCCGGCTGTTGCTATCGCCTTCTTAAAGTCGCCGTCGTAGTCGCCCTGGTACTGGT
Source organism: Enterobacter kobei (assembly GCF_001729765.1). Lineage (NCBI taxonomy): Bacteria > Pseudomonadati > Pseudomonadota > Gammaproteobacteria > Enterobacterales > Enterobacteriaceae > Enterobacter > Enterobacter kobei. Next base: position 2,054,389 of record NZ_CP017181.1, on the reverse strand, counting down.
CATCGGCGTCATCCGTGACGGGCATGTAAAAAATGCTCGGGTTAATGCCGGACTTCTGACCAACCAGCTTTTCAAGGATCTGGTCGCCAGGCATTTCGAGGCTGAACATCAGCGCTGGTTTTTTCTCACGAACCGCGCAGTTGATCGCCATCTGCCCGTACAGGGTTGTCTTGCCCATTTTTGGCCTTGCGCCAATTACGAACAGAGAGCCTTTAACCAGACCTTTCGGCGCCAGCAGCCTGTCGAGTGACGGTATGCCGGTGCTCATGCCACGCTGTTCGCCTGAAGGGTCAAATCGCTTCTCCAGATCTGCTACCCAGTCATCCATAACCTCGCCGAACGACCGCAACCCACGGCGACTTCCAGTTTTTGAATGGTCTGCGAGCTGGGTGAAAATACCCTGAATGGCCTCGTACTTCTGCGTAGCGCTCATGCCGTTGCGGGAATACAGCAGTTCAGTAGCTTCGGTCAGGCGGTTGATACCGTAGCGCTCCATTGCGGCTTCCCGGACTGATGCTGCGTAAGCCACGATGTTTGCAGCGCTGGGAGTGTTCTTGGCGATCTCCGCCAGGTAAGCAAAGCCACCTACCTGCTCCGCGAGACCTTTGCCTTCAAGCGCGTCGAACAATGTCAGGCCATCGACTGGCTTATTGTCGCGGAACATCTGGCGCATCTCGGCAAAGATCAGCTGGTGAGGTCGGCTGTAGAACGACTCAGGCTTGAGCATCGCCAGAACCTTCTGGACTCGCTCGCTGTTGTCATCATCCAGCAGCAGGCCACCGATAACGCTCTGCTCTGCTTCGAGGTTTTGTGGTACAGCCATGAATTCAGCGGTCATCACGATCCCCCTCGCGCACTTCGATGTAGAGCTTTTCGGTCAGGAACTTATCGAATTTCATGCGGCGCCAGGTCTTCCCGGATTTCTGGTCTGGTCGGTCTTCAAGCATCCAGCGGCAGTTCTGAGCGATGTAACGCAGATAACTTCTGAACCCATCCATATCCATCGGCTTGCCGTCCAGGTTGCGGGCAATCTTGTTAGCCTTACCCCAGAAGGTGCGGATCAGATTGCGTCGCTCATCAGTGAGGCATCTCCATCCCCGGGCTTCAGGCAGTTCGTCTTTCAGGCATTGCCATACTTCATCGCATGACAAACGGGACTTTTTCTCTTCAGCGGGCTTCTGGTCATTTGCGACATACTTACTACCGTTAGGTAGTAAGTTATTTAATATATTGTTATCTGTGGACACTGGCTGGACATCGGCTGGACACTCCACCTCCGCAGGCATTGGTACAACTGCGTTTGCGCTGGACACTGGCTGGACATCGGCTGGACAAAAATTTGACTGATATTCGTCATATTTGACCACTTTTAGAACAGTAAAACGGTTGTTCGATTTGGTGGTGATCATGCCCAGGTTCTGGAATTTACGGAGCAGTGATTTAACGCGATCAGCGGTCAAGCCTGTTTCCATTGCCAGAGTATTTCGTCCAGTGATGAACTCTCCGCGCTCGCAGATCACATCGCCAACATCAGTAGATACCAGTGTCTGTTCGTGATTAGCGCGCAGGAGCAGGTGAACCCATAAATGAGCCGCCTCAGCGTCCTTATAGAACGGCACATCCATAATTTTACGGTGCAGCAAGGCAAACCCCTTACCGTCATTCGTGCGCGGTTTCTGGAGCCTTCTGGCCTCTCTGGCTTCGGCTAAATTGGATACGTTACCCACGGCCACTCTCCTTACGTTTCAGTTCTTCCAAGATGGCGCGCATCTTCTCTGCCACAATCGGGTTAACCGAGCGGATGAAGCGGTCGCGGGTTATGTTTTTATGTACAGCGGTATGGTAATAGCGTGGATTTTTTGCCATTATTCCTCCTGCAACTACTCTCGTTTTTGCACCAGAAAGTCGGTTCTGTTCGCGCAGACCGGCTTTCGCCATTTCTGTAGTTCTCATATAACCCCCAGCATCGACGTCACCATCGTCATCAGCGGCCCTACTTGCTCCGGCATGAGGCGGAACAGCGACGCTATACCTTCGCTTACCTCTTTCAGCTTCTGATGCTCTGGAGCGTCCAGCAGCACGGCCTGTTTAGCTTCGGCACACTCTTTCATCGCAGAGGCTATCAGCGACATCGTGTCATTCTGGGGTGCCAGGCGGTTGCGGTACTCCAGCGGCAGGACGGACATGATTGCCGGGGCCAGCTGGCGAATGTTGTTGGCGGCGTATTCGGTGTCGCCATCGATCCAGCGGAATACCTTCTGCATCTGGCGGTGAGAGTCGGTCGGGATATCCAGACCGGTGCCGCCGGTAGCCCGCCACTCTTCCACAATCAGCGCCGCAACAAATTCACGGCTGCGGCAATCAGCTGCCCAGGCGCGAACAGCTGCGCGGATCCCATCGATGTTTAACGCCGCGGAATCAGGCTCCCGGCGATTCTGGTAAATCATCGCCGTTGGCGAAAATTTGTTACCTTGTTGATACGCAAGTGAATGCATTGCTTTCCCTTTCGTGGTTAGGGCCGCCAATTAGGCGGCGTTGTTGCTGATTGGTGGAAAAACGTCATCAACGCTTACTGAAGCGCCATGCTTATTCAGAGCTGCAACAATCGCCCGGCACTGCTCAAGGCTTAAGCTGCGTTTATTTTTTTCGTAATGGCAAACCGCACCTGTCGACAGGTTCAGCTCTTCGGCAATCTGTCGCTGAGTCAAACCGATGTTTCTGCGGATTTTTCGGATATTGTTCATGTCGGGTCTCCTTTAAACAACTTAAATATACGTTTTGTATTCTTTGTTCGCAAGTAAAATATACGAATTGTGGCTCGCGCAAATATATACAACTTGTATCATTCGGGTATGACTATGAAATGGTACGACTTAGCTAAGACCCTGATGAAAAGTCAGGGCATCAATCAGGAACAGCTGGCGGAGCACCTCGGTATTACTAAAGGTGCGGTAAGTCATTGGCTGAACGCTCGGCGTGAGCCAAGCCTTTCCGAGATCGCAAAAATATTGCAGTTCCTTGGCAAAAAGAACTTCTCCGTAGGAGCTGGCGGTATGATCATTGACGACACGCTTAAGGGTGATGTGGAGTACGCTGGCCCCTACAATCCTGGTAACAAGTATCCAGTAATCAGCAGTGTCCAGGCTGGTTCATGGTGCGAAGCGGTTGAGCCATACACCCTAAAAGATATAGATCTGTGGCTTGAGTCGAATGCTCACATTCAGGGTGACGCGTTCTGGTTGCTCGTTGAGGGCGAGTCAATGACAGCCCCTACTGGCTTGAGCATACCTGAAGGAACCTATGTACTTTTCGACACCGGTAGAGATGCGGTAAATGGCAGTCTGGTTATAGCTAAGCTATCCGATTCGAACGAGGCAACATTTAAGAAGTTAGTGATCGACGGTGCGCAGAAGTACCTGAAGGGCCTTAACCCGCAATGGCCACTCGTGCCGATTAATGGTAACTGCCGGATTATCGGTGTTGCTGTAGAGACGAAGCTGCGGCTGGTCTGATCGGCAAGGTGTTCTGGTCGGCGCATAGCTGGTAGCAAGAGCCAGAGTATAGGATTGAATGGTTGGCAAGCGATTAAACAAAAATACATTCTAAAATATTGAAAGGATTTGTATGGCTGAGTTGCTGGAGTTAGAGTTCACTGAGGATATTTATTACTCTATTGGAAACAACCCAAGCATTAAGGAAATCATAGCCTCCTTGCAGGGCTGGGAAGCCCTAATAAAGCAGTCCAGAGGTGTTCTTTCAGAATTAACAGGATCTCACGTTTTAGACGTGGATGTTCGAGTTAGTAAACTGGAAGTTGGATCGCTGAAAGAAAAATTACTCATTAGACTTTTCTTTGCCAATGAGGAAGAATTAGACAAATTTGTTGATGGTGTTAGAACCAAATATATAGGGGAAGGCAAAGTGAGGAACGCTCTTTTGTGGGCTGTCGTTATCGCCCTTGCTGGCACCGCTTTTCTTTCCTTGGCCAAGCTCATGGCCCCGAACACTACTTCTCATTTTGAAGCCAATAATAATACGATTATCAATATTGGCGCCGGACAGACAGAGATTACGCCTGAGAGAATTCAAGCGATCATTGATAGTAGCGTCACCGATAAAAAGGTACTAGCCAAAAGCGCTGTCAAAATTCTCTCTCCAGCAAGAAACGATGAGAATGCAACTCTCGTAATTGGGAGTGGGGACGTAAAATATACGATACCTGCTGAAACTATAAGAAAGGTTCCCACTGACGTGGAGTTTCCCCCAGATACATACACCCGAGATCACAGTGATGTCGACCTTGAGATCAGGGCTACTGACTTGGATAACCCTGAAAAATGGGCTGCAGTGATACCAGGTTTGGTTGACAGAAGAGTGAAGTTAGTTTTGGCTCCTGGCATAAACCCGGATGAAATAAAAAGAATTTATACAGCCAGAGCTGACGTTACTATTACGTATAAGCATACGTCCTCTAAAAGCAACCCATATCAGCCATCCGAGATTTTTCTCAAGTCTATCATCACTGATAATTGAATACTGACTCCCGGCCACCGCGCCGGGTTTTTTATTGCCCACCCATAAAGCTATCCGCCATTCTGCCGATAACTATTCAGCCTGAAGCTGATAACAATAACTATCGCAACACTACCTGCCCGCCCGTGCGGGCTTTTTTATTGCCCTTTCCGCACTATCTCAGCTGCATCCCTGTTCACGCCCTTCCCTATCACGTTTCCTGTTTCCTTCCGGTACTGCTTCAGCTTGTCGATGATGTTTTGCTGGGTCATGGGTAAATCAGCCAGTGACAATTCCATCACCGCCCGCCCCATCGCCTGAATTTTCATGCTTATACGCTCTTCATCCAGAACCATGCACATCCCTCCTGCTGTTTTTTTAAGCGTAGCACTGGTATTTAAAAAAATAAATCACCTTAGAATACAATTTGTTATCACAAAACCACCCACCAATTATACATTTCGTATTGCATGATAAGAATACGTTTTGTATATTCAATCCATCGAAACGAAACATCGACAGCTGAGCGAAGTTAGCCAGCGGCGGACAGCAAGTCGCCTGCTTTTTAACAACATGCAGATTTACAGCGTCAATGACCTGTTTAGACCCTTACACGAGAAACGTGCTGTATCACCGGGTGCGATCCGGTCGGTGAGAGAGTATCCCCGCGCGAGAGCGAGAACGGCGTGAGAACGGGCAACACTGGCAGAGAGTTGGCGCTGACCAATACAGGGAATGTTTTGGGGTGTGGTGAAACAGGTCATAGATCCGCAGGCACTGAAAAGTTATTGGGACTGGCAGCGCTGCCGCTTGATGGCTTGTTGGTGGTGCTGTGATTGATCAACACAGCGAAAAGACCAGCGGAACTTGGGGTTCGATTCCTCATTCACCACACCGACCAAAGCATTTCTCCCGCATCAGCGGGTAACTACAGAGCCAACCTCAAGCACCGGGCGCCGATGCTTGGTGATGGTAATACTGCCATCTCAACCGCACAGGAGACGATGATCCTGTTCTGGTTGGATTGGAAAAGTCTTCTTGGCCAGCCAGCGCGCGGGCATTTTTTGGAGGTTGCATGTTTGCTACTGACATCTCACTGAAATACGGCACTCATCAGCCAGAGACGATTCTGGAAACAATGCCGATTGAAGAAGCCTCCGAGATCATCAAGGAGAAGCTTCGTGATGAAGTGCGCCAGGAACTCGAGTGCGAGTATGGCGATCGCCTTTATGAGGCTGAAGAAGAGGCATCAAACTGGGAAAGCAGAGCTGATGACTATGAAAGCGATGCGACTTGCCTGGCTAAGGCCATAAGAGAGGCTTTTGAATCTTCGAGCTTTGAAGATGCAAAGGTAATCCTCGAGCGAGCGATGCACGACCACAAAGACTATTTCTGAAGACCCGCCACGGCGGGTTTTTTCATACCTCAGTCGCTTCTCCGAGGCGGCTTAGTTATGACAACCGGCGGCCATCCACCGCCCATTGAAACACTGAATAAATGCGTTGAAGTCTTGTATTAACCGTTCCGTTCGCCGCGATAAGGCCAAGAGGATTTATGAGCAATAAAGAATACGAACAGGCGTTTCCAACCCGAGATGATAATTACGACTCCAAATACTCTGGCCCGGGCATGACGCTGCGTGACTACTTCGCAGCTAAGGCTATGCAGGCAATGATATCAGCGCATGAGCCGCAGGGAGCTATTCCTGGTTGGGCCTACGAAATGGCCGACGAGATGCTCCGCGCCCGGGAGGCATCATGACAGTCACCTACAACGGCAAGCAGTACACAGCCAAAAAGCTCAACGATAACGAGTGGCAGCTGACGTCGGTATCGAACCCGCGTGAAAAGTTGACGCTTAACCGCTGGCAGATGCACGTTGCTGGCTTACTGGCTCAGGTGGAGGGGAAAAAATGATGCACCACTACGGCACTACCCCGCTCATTCGCCAGTGCGTCACTCCAGGCATGATGGCATTGCATGAAGGCCGCACTTATCGCGTCTCCGCAGTCATTCAGGAGCGCAAATGGGTATACCTGCACACCGATGCAGAAATCATCCGCCTCAGTGACTGCGTGATTGACGTCCTTCTGGACGGTCACGGCAACCCCATCCAGCACTAACCACCCTATTCAACCGAACGGCCTGGCTTTTTGCGGGCGGGATCTGCACATCCAAACTTCAGGAGTTAAGCCATGAACGCGTACCTCACTTACGACCGCATCGAAGATCGGCGCTGGGTTGAGCAGCAGCTCACAGACGAGAAAGAGAAGTGGATCGACGACCGGGCGCAGCAAATCATCGACATGATGCCAAAAGAGCCGTCCGGCCTCTTCCACTTCACTGTCCCGATCGACTCCAGCCCATACGAAGGACTTCGCAGCGATAGAGCCGGCGAGGCCTACAACGATTTCATTTCGGCAGTTGCTTACGCCCAGGCGGAACACGACTGGGAACACCGTACCGGCTGTCCGTTTTAATTTTTGAGGGGATTAACAATGAGTACTGCACTTTCCACCATGGCCGGGAAACTGGCCGCACGCCTCGGCATGGATGCCGGTACGGACCTGATGAATACGCTGAAGAACACAGCGTTCAAAGGCGGTAACGTCACCGACGAGCAGTTTACTGCCCTGCTGATCGTCGCCAACCAGTACGGCCTGAACCCATGGACCAAAGAGATTTACGCATTCCCAGATAAAGGCGGGATTGTCCCGGTCGTCGGCGTTGATGGATGGGCTCGCATTATCAACGAACATCCTCAGTTTGACGGCATGGAGTTCTCTTACGACAAAGAGGAAGGCGCGTGCACCTGCAAGATTTACCGCAAAGACCGTAAGCACCCGACTATCGTCACCGAGTACATGGGAGAGTGTAAGCGCAACACTCAGCCATGGCAGTCCCACCCTACCCGCATGCTTCGCCACAAGACGCTGATCCAGTGCGCGCGTCTGGCCTTTGGTTTCGCTGGCATCTTCGACCAGGACGAGGCAGAGCGAGTGATTGAAGGAACAACGGCAGAGGTTCATGCGGGCCATGAATCAGATAGCCGTCGCCCGGATCTGATCGCAAAAGGTGAGTCAGCCGCGCGCCTTGGAACCGTTAAGTATCAGGAGTTCTGGGTGGCGCTGAGCGCTGAAGAGAAGCAGGTGATCGGCGCAGTTGAGAAGCGACGCATGTATGACATGAGTCTTGCCGTCGACAACGCTGAACCTGTCAATGTCGCAGATACGGAGGCTGAATGATGGAGCAACGCACCCCTGAATGGTTTGCTGCGCGCTGCGGCAAGGTCACAGCCAGTCGCCTGGCTGATGTCATGGCCAGGACTAAGTCGGGCTACTCCACCAGCCGCCAGAACTACATTGCCGAGCTGATTTGCCAACGGCTGACCGGGAAGCTGGAGGAAGGGTTTTCGAATGCCGCGATGATGCGCGGCACTGAACTTGAGCCAGTGGCGCGCGAAATGTACGCGCTGAATGAGTTCGATGCGGAAATCACTGAAGTTGGACTCATCGATCACCCATCCATACCCGGATTCGCAGCCAGCCCGGACGGACTTGTCAACGACGACGGGCTTATCGAAATCAAATGCCCCAACACCTGGACCCATCTTGAAACGCTGAAAACTGGCGAGCCAAAGCGCCAGTACATGCTGCAAATGCATGCGCAGATGATGTGCACCGGGCGGAAATGGTGTGATTTCGTTAGTTTCGATGATCGCCTGCCGCCTGACCTCGCCTATTTCAAGAAGCGCATTCATTTCGATGAAGAACTGGCGCGCGAAATCGAGTCTGAGGTTAAGAGCTTCATTGCAGATCTGGAATCTGAAATTCAGAAAATCACAGAGCGTGCAGCATGAAACGCACACCCTTCTACCGCAGGCCCGGGCGAACCGGGCAATTCTCCGGCCTTCGTGAGCGCGTTATCTGGATGATTCAGACGCGCGGCCGCCCGGTAACCGGCAGCGAAATCGCTGAGAAGTTTGGCGTAACGCTCATCGAGTTTAACCGGGTCGCCAACGGCATTACCCGCGGCTCCGGACAGATTGCGCAGATCGTTGAGTCGGAAAAATGGCTCAACGAAGACGGCATCTGTGACCGCACTTTCGACCTCGTAACGAAGCCGAAGGTTGTAACGCCGCAAGGTAAATCGCGGCTATTCACCCGGCGCGCAATAGAGCAGTCGCAGGAAGGCAGACGGCAGGAGTGCATTGCTCGCGCCGCCCGCCGTAGCCGACTGATTGCTCAGGGCCTCTACATCGACGAAATGGAGTCAGTGCTATGAAAGCGTGGTCACTCGAAGAGCTGGCGCTCTTGTGGCGACACTCAAATGCTGAAGTCGCAGAGATTACCGGCCGCAGCATTGATGAGGTCGGAGATAAGCGGCTGCAAACCAATATTGAGCGTAATGGCTGGGATGTTAACGATCCGGAGCGTGCATCATGAAATACGGAAGCGTGTGCAGCGGTATCGAAGCCGCCAGCAAAGCCTGGGAACCTCTCGGCTGGAAACCTGCGTGGTTCTCTGAAATCGAACCATTCCCCTCAGCCGTCCTCGCCCATCACTGGCCAGAAGTAACCAATCTTGGCGACATGACCAAAATCGCCGATGCGGTGCGCGCTGGTGATGTCGAAGCGCCTGATGTTCTGGTCGGTGGTACGCCCTGCCAGGCATTCAGCATCGCAGGCTTGCGTGAAGGCCTTTCTGACGACCGCGGGCAGTTAACTCTCTCTTATGTGGAATTAGCCAATGCAATCGACGCAAAGCGCCGCGAACGCGGTAAGCCAGAATCAATCATCGTCTGGGAAAACGTCCCCGGCGTTCTCAGCAGCAAAGACAATGCCTTCGGGTGCTTTCTGGCAGGGCTTGCCGGAGAAAGCTGTGAGTTGCAGCCAGCAGGGGGAAAATGGACGCACGCTGGTTGTGTGTCTGGACCAGAAAGGGTTATCGCCTGGCGCGTCCTTGATGCTCAATTTTTCGGAGTGGCCCAACGACGCCGCCGTGTGTTCGTTGTCGCAAGTGCTCGAAAAGGATTCGATCCCGCAGCGGTACTTTTTGAGCTCGACAGCGTGCGACGGGATTCTGCGCCGCGCCGAGAATCGCAACCGGAAATTGCCAGAAATGCTGGAGAGCGTACTAAAGTCGGTAGTCACTGGGATAACCCAGCAAACCCTCACACAACCCTCAACCAGTCACACAACATCGGAGGAATAGGCCAGAGCAATCAGGAACTGTTCAGCCAGCGAGGATGCGGGATTATAGCTCAGTCGGTTAATGGCGACATTTCCCACACCCTGAAAGCAGAAGGCTTTGACGGAAGCGAGGACGGAACGGGGCGCGGAACGCCGATTATCGCTATGGCTCACGGGCAGGGCGGTGCCGAGATTAAAACGGACAATTCCGCGCCTACGCTCACCTGCAACCACGAAGCACCGATAGTCGTAAATTCTGCGTTAGCATTTCAACCTGGCAATCTGACAAGGGCAGCAGGCGCAGCGCCAAGTGATGAGGTGTTTCCTAAGCTTAAATCTGACCACGGCAGGGGGATGAGCGACCAGTTCCCGCACGTGGCATACGGTATTCCCGGTAACTGGATAGGCCGCGCCCCTGAAAACGGCGGAAACGCAACTGAACCTATGCACGATGTATCACCATGCCTCACTGTCGCCGACCGGCATGGAGTCGCAATGAGTATGTCAGTTCGCCGCCTAACACCGATTGAGTGCGAGCGCCTTCAGGGCTTTTCAGATAATCACACTCTGATCGGCTGGCGCGGGAAGGGTGCTGATGAATGCCCAGACGGGCCGCGCTACAAAGCTATCGGCAATAGCATGGCAGTACCGGTTATGCGCTGGATTGGTGAGCGCATGGCCGCAGCGCTGCCAGCAGAGAAGCTGAACGGTGATTATGGCGGGAGTAAAACACCGCTCGACCAACGCGACCTCTGGCGCACTCCACCAGCCCTCTTCGCTTCCCTTGATGCTGAGTTCTGTTTCCAGTTGGATGCCGCCGCCGCGCCGCATAATGCGCTGTGCCGGAAGTTCATCACCGCCGAGCAGAACACGCTGGAAACGCCCTGGGCTGATTACATGAGTATTCCCGGCTACGTCTGGCTTAACCCTCCATACAGCGACATCACGCCGTTTGTTAAAAAGGCCGCTGCCGAGAGCAACAATCAGATTGGCACGGTCATGCTGGTGCCGGCTGACACTTCGGTTGGCTGGTTTAAGGAAGCTATCCAGACCGCCAGCGAGGTTCGCTTCATCACCGCCGGTCGGCTGGCATTTATCAATCCTGTCACCGGTAAGCCGGTCTCGGGAAATAGCAAAGGATCCATCCTGATTATTTGGCGGCCATACCCCCGCACGCATTGTGAGTTCACTACGGTTGAGCGAGATGTGTTGATGGAGTTTGGTACAAAGCTACTAGCTAGGCGGGAGGCTGCATGACCGAAGGTATTGATCAGCTTATTTATAACGACGAGTTTCCCACGAAGTCATCCACTACATCCGCAACGGCCGCACCTGCATTGCCAGCATGGGCCGCTTTAATCAGGATTTCGAGCCGCTGACCAAAGCAGAGGCCGAGCGGATCGCTGAAGAAATCGAAACAGCAGAACACCTGAAGAAGCTCCGCGCTATGCGTGCGGCATGAGGAGAGATTATGTCAGACCAAAGCAAATTTTATGATTACTACATGGTTGAAGGTGATGATGTTAAGTCGCTTATCAGCTCATACGATGTCATTAACAATCAACGCAACTCAATTCTCCCAGCCGCAGCAGAACTGGTTGGCGCTATAGCATGGACAACAACTCGTAGTTGGGGTGGCGGTGGAGGATTGCTGCAAAGCTTCGTTTGGGAGAAGGGTTATGAGTTCCCATGCACTATGACAATAAAGCGTGAGGACTTTTGGGACGGGAAGCGAGTAGTGATCGCTCGCGGGAAAGGAAACACAAAAGAAGGTCGCGCGTATAACAAAGAGCTTGATGCTGTTATCCATGAAACCAACGCCAAGCTAAAGGCCCTACCTGAGTGGAATGACTACATCACTAATCATTACGGGATTATGCGTACAGGAATAGGCGGTCAATCTGGTCGTGGATTTGGTTTCGCTATGCTTTCGACTTATGGCGGCAAAGCGCCGGCGCGTGATGACTGTCTGGTATTTGCCATCCCCAACAACATCGAAGATCAGCATGGAAATGTGGTAATCCCCGACAACTTCCAAAAGCTCACTTACGGTCAGTTTTACGACATCGTGAATAGCGAGCCTAACGAATCCGCCTGAGGGCGGTTTTTTATTGCCTGGAGAAAACCATGAGCGACATTATTCAGCTGGTACCAAACAAATGGGTCACAGAGGAACTTTTAACTGCGACAACCGGCATGTCAAAGCACATGATTCAGCATGCCCGCCGGTCTACCTGGATGGAGGGAAAGCATTATCGCCATGTTGCCCCTGATATGGCACCTAAGCAAAACAGCCCAATCATGTATAACCGCGATGAGATAAACCACTGGATCGAGCACCAAAGCCCAGCGAAACGCCGGAGAATATCTGCTTAAATGTCCTTTGGCACATCAAACGAGGAATGATTATGGCAGCATACCCAACAGGCGTAGAGGTTCATGGAGAATCGTTACGCATATGGTTCATATATCAGGGGAAGCGTGTCAGGGAAAATCTCGGCGTTCCTGACACGCCGAAAAACAGGAAAATGGCAGGTGAGCTTCGGGCTTCGGTCTGCTTTGCGATAAAGACAGGCACATTCAATTATGCCTCACAATTCCCGGATTCATCGAACTCAGAGAAATTTAGTACCGTCAGAAAGCAAATCTCACTACTTGAACTGAAATCGAAATGGCTTGGCCTTAAGGAGATGGAGCTTAGCCTCGGGACGTTGAGGCGTTACGATTGCCACCTCACAACCACTATCGAAACAATTGGTGAGCACAGGTACATCGGCAGCCTGAACACTGAAGATATCCTTAGTGCCAGGAAGGAGCTACTGAACGGCTGGCAGAAGACCAGGCATGGCCTGAATCATCCACCCAAAAAGGGAAGGAGCGTTCCTACAGTTAATAGCTATATGGCATGTCTTGGCGGGATGCTGGGCTTTGCTTTCAAAAGTGGCTACCTGAAAACCGATCTGATGGCAGGCATCACCCCACTTGCAAAAGAAAGGCCCGTTCCAGATCCTCTTACTTCTGATGAGTATCAGCGAGTGGTTGCGGCCTGCCCAACGCTACAGTTTCAGAATATGGTTATCTTTGCGGTAAATACAGGCGTCAGGCATGGCGAACTAAGCGCGTTAGCCTGGGAGGATGTGGATACCGTTAACTGGACTGTTACGGTGTCACGGAACTATTCCCTGAAGGGTAACTTCACCCTGCCAAAAACCAACGCCGGGATTCGAACCATACAGCTGACCCAGCCAGCAATTGATGCCCTCAAGGCGCAAATGCCACTGACCAGAATGATGGCATCCCACAAGGTAAGCGTCAGCCTACGGGAATACAAAAAAAAGAGAACCGATGAATGCACCTTTATATTCTCCCCGTCGATTACTTCAATGAACGGTAAGAAGACGATGTGCTACGTTCCCGGATCCATTAATTCAGCATGGCGCACTGCCCTGCGTCGTGCAGGCGTCCGGCAAAGACGGTCTTATGAAACAAGAAACACATATGCGTGCTGGGCACTGGTCGCCGGAGCGAACCCAAATTTCGTTGCGCACCAGATGGGACATTCGTCAGCGCAAATGCTATTCACGGTTTACGGCAAATGGATGACCGAGAATAACCATGACCAGGTGGGCATTTTGAACGCATCATTTACTCAAAATGCCCCACTGATGCCCCATAGAAAAACCGCATAACCTTAACTATCTGATTTAAAATATTAATATCACTTCAATCATGATTCATCTGGATGAGTAAAGTCGGCTCCTTCGCATTTAGCTTCCTGCCTGTGATGTTCTGTATCGCTATCCCGCTGGGCCTGGCGCGCGAGAACAAAGGTGTGGCGGCGTTTGCCGGTTTTGTGGGTTACGCAGTGATGAACCTGGCGGTTAACTTCTGGCTGACCGCGAAAGGCATTCTGCCGACAACCGACGCTGCCGTGCTGAAAGCCAATAACATTCAGAGCGTGATTGGTATCCAGTCGATTGATACCGGGATCCTCGGCGCGGTGATCGCCGGGGTGATTATCTGGATGCTGCACGAGCGCTTCCACAATATCCGCCTGCCGGATGCCCTGGCCTTCTTCGGCGGTACCCGCTTTGTACCAATTATTACCCTGGTGGTGATGGGTCTGTTTGGTTTGATCATTCCGCTGATCTGGCCAGTCTTTGCGATGGGCATCAACGGTATTGGCCGCATCATTAACGGCGCGGGCGATTTTGGTCCGATGATCTTCGGTACCGGTGAGCGTCTGCTGCTGCCGTTTGGCCTGCAGCATATCCTGGTCGCCCTGATTCGCTTCACCGAAGCGGGCGGTACCATGGAGGTGTGCGGTCACGATGTGAGCGGCGCGCTGACCATCTTCCAGGCGCAGCTGAGCTGCCCGACCACTCATGGCTTCTCTGAAAGCGCCACCCGCTTCCTGTCTCAGGGTAAAATGCCAGCCTTCCTTGGCGGCCTGCCGGGTGCGGCACTGGCGATGTACCACTGCGCGCGTCCGGAAAACCGCCATAAAATTAAAGGGCTGCTGATCTCCGGCGTGATCGCCTGCGTCGTCGGCGGGACCACTGAGCCTATCGAATTCCTGTTCCTGTTTGTTGCGCCGGTGCTGTATCTCATCCACGCCGTGCTGACCGGTCTGGGCTTTACCGTCATGGCGGTGCTGGGCGTCACCATCGGTAATACCGACGGCAACGTGATTGACTTCGTGGTGTTCGGTATCCTGCATGGTCTTTCCACCAAGTGGTATCTGGTACCGGTCGTGGCGGCCATCTGGTTTGCGGTGTACTACGGCATCTTCCGCTTCGCCATTACCCGCTTCAACCTGAAAACGCCAGGCCGTGATGTTGAAACAGCCACCAGCGTCGAACAGGCGGTTGCAGGAACCGTGGGCAAATCCGGCTATAACACCCCTGCCATTCTGGCGGCGCTGGGCGGTGCGGATAACATTACCTCGCTGGATAACTGCATTACCCGCCTGCGTTTGTCGGTGGCGGATATGTCAAAAGTGGATACCAACGCCCTGAAAGCCAACCGGGCGATCGGCGTGGTACAGTTAAATCAGCACAATTTGCAGGTGGTTATCGGCCCGCAGGTACAGTCGGTGAAAGATGAGCTGGCAACCCTGATGCGAACAGTAGAAGCCTGATGCCCCGCCCCCTCGCTCTGAGGGGGTTTTACTTTAAGGACTCACGTGATGTTTGATTTCTCTACCGTCGTGGATCGTCACGGCACCTGGTGTACACAGTGGGACTACGTCGCCGACCGTTTTGGCGCGCCCGACCTGCTGCCCTTCACCATCTCGGATATGGATTTCGCCACCGCCCCCTGCATTACTGACGCGCTGCATCAGCGCATCAACCACGGCGTGTTTGGCTACAGCCGCTGGAAAAACGATGAATTTCTCGCCGCCGTCGCGCACTGGTTCCGCCAGCGCTTTAACAGCCACATTGATACCGAAACCATCGTGTATGGCCCTTCCGTCATCTACATGGTGTCCGAGCTGATTCGTCTCTGGTCCGCTCCTGGCGACGGCGTGGTGGTGCACACCCCGGCATACGATGCGTTTTACAAAGTCATTGAAGGCAATCGGCGTCATGTGGTGCCGGTTGAGATGGAAAAGCATGCTTCTGGCTGGCTGGGCAATATGGCCGCTCTGGAAGCGGCACTGGCGAAACCGGAAAATAGAATCCTGCTCCTGTGCAGCCCGCAAAACCCAACCGGTAAGGTCTGGACCCGCGAAGAATTGACCCACATGGCAGAGTTGTGCGCGCGCCATAACGTCGCGGTCATCAGCGATGAAATTCATATGGACATGGTGTGGGGTGCGCATCGTCACACGCCGTGGAATGAGGTGGCGCGCGGCAAATGGGCGCTGCTAACCTCCGGCTCGAAAAGCTTTAATATTCCGGCGCTGACGGGCGCTTACGGCCTGATAGGTGAAGAAGAGAGCCGTAACGGCTATCTCAGCGCCTTAAAAGGCCGGGACGGACTCTCTTCCCCCTCCGTACTGGCACTGACGGCGCATATCGCCGCCTACCAGCAGGGAGCGCCGTGGCTGGATGCTCTAAGGCACTATCTCGAAGAAAATCTGCTGTATATCGCGCAGGAATTAAACAGTGCTTTTCCGAAACTGAACTGGCAGCCGCCGGAGGCCACCTATCTGGCCTGGGTTGATCTGCGCCCGCTAAATATTGATGACCGCGCGCTACAAAAAGTACTGATTGAGCACCAAAAAGTGGCCATCATGCCGGGATATACCTACGGAAACGAAGGTAACGGTTTCGTGCGCCTGAACGCAGGCTGCCCGCGCAGCAAGCTGGAACAAGGGGTGAAACGCCTCATTGCCGGGATTAACACGCTCCTGTAATCAGTTTGCGCAACGGAATATTCCCTTGCGCAAATAGCTTTTTACCCCGTTTTGTTTTTATAATATGGCGCACTTTAACCAGAAAAGAGTGCGACCATGATTGATACACGCCTGCCTTTAACTGATATTCATCGTCACCTTGACGGTAACATTCGTGCCCAAACCATCCTCGATCTTGGCCGCCAGTACAATTTAACGCTTCCCGCTCAAACGCTGGAGTCATTGATCCCGCACGTTCAGGTCACCTCTAATGAACCTGACCTCGTCAGCTTCCTGAGCAAACTCGACTGGGGCGTGAAGATGCTGGCCTCGCTGGATGCCTGCCGCCGCGTGGCGTTTGAGAACATTGAAGATGCGGCCCGTAACGGCCTGCACTACGTTGAGCTGCGCTTCTCGCCGGGCTATATGGCGATGACCCACAACCTGCCCGTTGCAGGCGTGGTGGAAGCCGTGATTGAAGGCGTCCGCCAGGGCTGTGAAACCTACGATGTCCAGGCCCGTCTGATTGGTATTATGAGCCGTACGTTTGGCGAAGCGGCCTGCCTGCAGGAGCTGGAGGCGCTGCTGGCCCATCGCGATGCCATCACTGCCGTCGATCTCGCCGGTGATGAACTGGGCTTCCCGGGCAGCCTGTTCCTCTCTCACTTCAACCGCGCACGCGATGCCGGCTGGCACATTACCGTTCATGCGGGTGAAGCGGCAGGTCCGGAAAGTATCTGGCAGGCCATTCGTGAGCTCGGCGCCGAGCGTATCGGTCACGGCGTGAAGGCGGTAGAAGACCGTGCCCTGATGGATTTCCTCGCAGAACAGCGTATCGGGATTGAATCGTGCCTGACGTCCAATATTCAGACCAGCACCGTGGCAACGCTCGCGCAGCACCCGCTGAAAACCTTCCTGGAACACGGCGTGCTGGCCTCGCTGAACACTGACGATCCGGCGGTACAGGGCGTGGATATCATCCACGAATACAATAACGCCGCACCGCAGGCGGGTCTGAGCCGCGAGCAGATCCGTCAGGCGCAGATCAACGGTCTGGAAATTGCGTTCCTGACGCCGGAAGAGAAGCAGGCTCTGCGGAATAAAGTGGCAACAGCGTAAGCCTTTTTGCCGGGTGGCGGCTGCGCCTTACCCGGCCTACAGTATCTGAACCCTATGCCAGACAGAGCGTGGCGCGATGTTTGGCAGATTCGATACCCAGCTCAATCAGCTCCATAATCTGAATCGCCTGGCTGGCCGGAACCGGATTTTCTCCTGTTCCGTTCAACGCATCGCGAATAGCCGCATAATAGGCCGGATAGTTGCCCGGCATCGTCAGCAACGTTTCCTCAACCAGTTCCTCACCTTCAACCCGCGTGACCACGCCGTCGCGCATATCATAGCCCCAGTCTTCCTGAGGCAAACGCTCACCGTTTTTAAGACGGTCTTCCTGTGGATCGAGGCCAAACTTCACATAGCTTCCCCGCGTGCCGTGAATGATATAACGGGCAGATTCCGCGGCCGCGACCATCGTTCCATGCAGCACGATGCGGCGCTGCGGGTAACTTAACACCGCGTGGAAGTAATCGGTCGTCTGCGCCCCGGGTCTGAGCTGGGCCAGATCGACCGTCATGCTCACCGGCAGACCAAACAGGTTGACAGCCTGGTCCAAAAGATGAGGGGCTAAATCGTACCAGATGCCGCTCCCCGGACCGGCCTGCTCCCGCCAGCGGTGTCTTACCTGCGGGCGAAAACGGTCAAAGTGCGATTCAAAAAAGAGGATCTCGCCTAACGTACCTTCGCTGAGTAGCGTTTTTACCGTGAGGAAGTCGCTGTCCCAACGGCGGTTATGAAAAACGGAAAGCAGTCTGCCCAGGCCTTTTGCCAGCGCGTCCAGTTCACGCGCCTGTGACAACGTCACCGTGAAAGGTTTATCAACAATGACGTGCTTTCCTGCTTCCAGCGCGGCTTTTGCCAAGGGGAAATGCGTGTCGTTAGGTGTAGGGATGACAATTAAATCAATATTCGGATCGTTGAAGAGATGTTTTGGCTCAGAGACAACCGGCACGGAAGGCCAGTCGGCATGGACTTTGGTAGCATCGCTACTGGATACTGCTGCCAGCATCATTCCGGGCGTTCCGGCTATCAGAGGTGCGTGAAACGTTTTGCTCGCGTAACCATAACCTATCAGACCGACGCGGATATTATCACTCATAGTGCCGTCCTCTTTTATGACGTTCTTATTTCACACTGGCAAGCCTGGCATAAGCGCAGATTAATAATGTGCCGTATGACTTAAAATAGCAGGTTGTGGCGGTTGTTTTCGTTACATAGTATTAACCTTCTGATTTTGTTTAAGGGAACCGTTCCCAAAGCGCTTGCCGTTGGTGAGGCCTCGCTGTAACATTTGCGCCCTGTATTTATGGATAAAGTACAATTACGAGTCATGACATCAATTATTAATCGAATCATTGAATTAGCGGGATGGATTGTTCTTGGGGTATCGGTCATTTTGCTCGGCGTTGCCAGCCACATCGATAACTACCAGCCGCCGGAGCCTGTCACAGTCGCCCAACCTAAGTAACCGGTTACTGCAATAACGAGTGACATATTATGTCAGTTACGTATTGCCAGCCCAGGTGAACACGGTTAACCTTCTCTTCCAGGCATCGTCTGATGCCTGAATTTCAGCAAAGAAAACTCCTAATTTCGTCGCGTTACCTGAGTGGGCTGTTTACGTCTTTATTAATCCGTTTATTATTCGAACGAATTACCTTAACGGGTATTACTCACTTTTATATGGAAACTTATTAATATGACAGTTCAGGACTATTTATTAAAATTTCGCAAGATCAATTCGCTTGAGAGCCTGGAAAAACTGTTTGACCACCTGAACTACACCCTGTCGGATAATCAGGACATCATCAATATGTATCGCGCCGCCGATCATCGCCGTGCGGAGCTGGTCTCCGGCGGTCGTTTGTTCAACGTCGGTGAAGTGCCTAAGTCTGTCTGGCGTTACGTTTTATAAGAAAGTAGCCATCCGCGCGAAATGTTATATACTCTCCGCCCTGCAAACTGGCTGTACAACATTTCGCGCAGATTATGGGAGAGTTCATGACCGCAACGCCTGGAGAACGCATTGGAGGCTGGTTAATCGCCCCACTGGCATGGCTGCTGGTTGCCTTGTTAAGCGCATCGCTTGCGCTGCTGCTTTATACTACCGCACTGATCACCCCTCACGCTATTCAGACCCTGATGTCGCAAAGTGTGCTTAATATTGCGATGTGGTTTGTGTCCTTCGTTTTCGCGATCGGCATGTGGTACTACACCCTGTGGCTGACCATCGCCTTCTTCAAACGCCGCAAAGGGGTGCCTAAGCACTATATTATCTGGCTGTTAATCTCAGTCCTGCTGGCAGTCAAGGCGTTTGCGTTCTCGCCGGTGTCTGACGCGCTTGCGGTCCGCCAGCTACTTTTCCCGTTACTGGCCGCGGCGCTGCTGGTGCCCTATTTCAAACGGTCGACGCGGGTAAAAAACACCTTCGTGAACCCGTAATAACCTTACAGATAACCTGTTGTCGCCTGACCCGGTTTGTCCGATAATAGGCGGCTTTTTTATTTCAGGCTAAATAATGACCGATTACTTACTGCTCTTTGTCGGCACTGTGCTGGTTAACAACTTCGTTCTGGTGAAGTTCCTTGGCCTGTGCCCGTTTATGGGCGTTTCCAAAAAGCTGGAAACGGCGATGGGCATGGGGCTGGCAACCACCTTCGTCATGACGATGGCATCGATTTGCGCGTGGTTGATAGATACCTGGATCCTCATTCCGCTGGGGTTAATCTACCTCCGTACGCTGGCCTTTATTCTGGTCATTGCCGTTGTTGTGCAATTTACCGAAATGGTGGTGCGTAAAACCAGTCCGGCGCTCTATCGCCTGCTCGGTATCTTCCTGCCGCTGATCACCACCAACTGCGCGGTACTCGGCGTGGCGCTGTTGAACATCAACCTTGGCCATAACTTTATGCAGTCGGCGCTGTACGGTTTTTCCGCCGCCGTCGGTTTCTCGTTCGTAATGGTCCTGTTCGCCTCGATTCGCGAACGTCTGGCCGCTGCGGATATCCCTGCGCCTTTCCGCGGTAACGCGATTGCGCTGGTCACCGCGGGTTTAATGTCTCTGGCCTTTATGGGCTTCAGTGGTCTGGTGAAGTTGTAATGAATGCTATCTGGATTGCCATCGCCTCTATTAGCGTCCTGGGGTTAGCGTTTGGCCTTATCCTCGGTTACGCCTCCCGCCGTTTCGCGGTAGAGGACGATCCCGTTGTAGAAAAAATTGATGAGCTTCTGCCGCAAAGCCAGTGTGGGCAATGCGGCTACCCTGGCTGTCGCCCTTACGCTGAAGCGGTGGGCATTCAGGGTGAGAAAATTAACCGCTGTGCGCCCGGCGGCGAAGCGGTGATGCTGAAAATTGCGGCCCTGCTTAACGTTGACCCACAGCCCGTTGATGGCGATGCGGATGTGCAGGAGCCGGTCCGCGCCCTCGCCGTGATCGACGAGGCGAATTGCATCGGCTGCACTAAATGTATTCAGGCCTGCCCGGTTGACGCCATTGTTGGTGCCACCCGCGCCATGCATACCGTCGTGGCGGATCTGTGCACCGGCTGTAACCTCTGCGTAGCCCCCTGCCCGACGCAATGTATTACGCTACGCCCGGTTGAAGCGACTACCGAAAGCTGGAAGTGGGATCTTCAAACCATTCCGGTTCGCAACATTCCTGTGGAACAACATGCTTAAGTTATTTTCTGCTTTCAGAAAAGAGAAGATCTGGGACTTTGACGGCGGTATTCATCCGCCGGAGATGAAAACCCAGTCTAACGGCACGCCGCTGCGCCAGATTCCGCTGGCGACGCGTTACGTCATGCCGCTCAAGCAGCATATCGGCGCGGAAGGTGAGCTGTGCGTAAAAGAAGGTGATACCGTCCTTCGCGGTCAGCCGCTGACCTTTGGTCGCGGACGTATGCTGCCTGTACACGCCCCAACGTCCGGTAAAGTGATCGCGATTGCCCCTCATACGGTGGCGCATCCGTCGGCACTTTCAGAGCTGAGCGTGATCATTGAAGCCGACGGCGAAGATCGCTGGATCGAACGTGACGGCTGGAGCGACTACCGCAGCCAGAGCCGCGAAGCGCTTATCGAGCGCATTCACCAGTTCGGCGTTGCCGGGCTGGGCGGCGCGGGCTTCCCTACCGGCGTCAAGCTGCGCGGCGGTAGCGATAAAATCCAGACGCTGATTATCAATGCCGCAGAGTGCGAGCCGTATATCACCGCCGACGATCGTCTGATGCAGGATTGCGCCGCTCAGGTAGTGGAAGGCATCCGTATCCTCGCGCATATTTTGCAGCCGCGAGAAGTGCTGATTGGCATCGAAGACAATAAACCGCAGGCTATCTCCATGCTGCGCGCCGTGCTGGCGGGTAGCCATGATATCGCCCTGCGCGTCATTCCGACCAAGTACCCGTCTGGCGGCGCAAAACAGCTGACGCAAATCCTCACCGGGAAGCAAGTGCCGCACGGCGGACGTTCTTCGGATATCGGCGTGCTGATGCAAAACGTCGGCACAGCTTATGCCGTGAAACGTGCGGTAATTGACGGCGAGCCGTTAACCGAACGAGTCGTGACGCTGACTGGCGAATCGGTCTCCCGTCCGGGTAACGTCTGGGCGCGCCTCGGTACGCCGGTGCGTCATTTGCTGGAGCAGGCTGAATTCTGCCCGGGTACCGATCAGATGGTGATCATGGGTGGCCCTCTGATGGGCTTTACCCTGCCATGGCTGGATGTCCCGGTAGTCAAAATCACGAACTGCCTGCTTGCTCCCTCTTCCACCGAGATGGGCGAAGTGCAGGAAGAGAAAGGCTGCATCCGCTGTAGCGCCTGTGCCGATGCCTGTCCGGCGGATCTGCTCCCGCAGCAGCTTTACTGGTACAGCAAAGGCCAGCTACACGATAAAGCCAAAGCGCATAACCTGGCCGACTGCATCGAATGCGGCGCCTGCGCCTGGGTCTGCCCAAGCAATATTCCGCTGGTGCAATACTTCCGCCAGGAGAAAGCCGAAATTTATGCCATCTCCATGGAAGAAAAACGTGCAGCAGAAGCCAAAGCGCGCTTTGAAGCACGTCAGGCGCGGCTGGAACGTGAAAAAGCGGCCCGTCAGGAGCGGCATAAGCAGGCCGCCGTCCAGCCTGGCGAAAAAGATCAGGATGCAATTAACGCCGCCCTGGCACGCGTTCGCGAGAAAAAAGCCAATGCTGCCCAGACGGTGGTGATCCCTGCAGGTGAGAAGCCTGACAACAGTGAAGCCATCGCCGCGCGTGAAGCACGCAAGGCTGCGGCTCGCGCACGTCAGGCAGAAAAAGCGCAAACAGCGCAACCGGATGGGGAGGTCGATCCACGCAAAGCCGCTGTCGAGGCGGCGATTGCCCGTGCCAAAGCCCGTAAGGCCGGGGATCAGCAGGTGATGGTTGAACAGGACGCGGTCGATCCGCGTAAAGCCGCTGTTGAAGCCACGATTGCCCGCGCCAAAGCGCGTCAAGCAGCGCAGCAGGCACCTGCAGCAGAACCAGAAGCACCGGTTGATCCGCGTAAAGCCGCTGTTGAAGCCGCGATTGCCCGCGCCAAAGCGCGTAAAGCGGCGCAGCAGGCACCTGCAGCAGAACCAGAAGCACCGGTTGACCCGCGTAAAGCTGCCGTTGAAGCGGCGATAGCCCGCGCCAAAGCGCGTAAAGCAGCGCAGCAGGAAGAGCAGCCGCAGGCCGCTAACGATGACCCGCGCAAGGCCGCCGTCGCTGCCGCGATTGCGCGCGTTCAGGCGAAGAAAGCCGCACAGCAAGCCGTTAACGAGGATTAAATGGTTTTCAGAATCGCAAGTTCCCCTTACACCCATAATCAGCGTCAGACATCGCGTATTATGATGCTGGTTTGCCTGGCCGCGCTGCCGGGCATTGCCGTTCAGTGCTGGTTTTTCGGCTGGGGAACCCTGTTCCAGATAGCCCTGGGCTGTATCAGCGCCGTAGCGGCAGAGGCGCTGGTGCTGAAGCTTCGCAAGATGACGGTCTCCCGCATTATTGCCGACAACTCCGCGCTGCTGACCGGCCTGCTGCTGGCCATCAGTATTCCGCCGTTTGCCCCGTGGTGGATGGTCGTCCTCGGTACCGTTTTTGCCGTGATTATTGCCAAACAGCTGTATGGCGGGCTCGGCCATAACCCGTTTAACCCGGCGATGATCGGCTATGTGGTGCTGCTGATCTCCTTCCCGGTACAGATGACCAGTTGGCTGCCACCGCATGACATTGCCGCCACGGTGCCAGGCTTTATGGATGCCCTGCACGTGATCTTTACCGGCCATACGGCGCTCGGCGCGGATATGAACGCGCTGCGTATGGGCGTGGACGGCATCAGCCAGGCGACGCCGCTCGATACGTTCAAAACGTCCCTGCATGCCGGGCACAGCGTCGAGCAAATCATGAAATCCGCCATCTACAGCGGTATGCTCGCGGGCGCAGGCTGGCAGTGGGTTAACCTGGCGTATCTGCTGGGTGGCCTGTTCCTGCTGCAGCAGAAGGCCATCCGCTGGCATATTCCGGTCAGCTTCCTCGTGACGCTGGCGGTTTGTGCCACCCTTGGCTGGGTCTTCTCCCCTGAGTCGCTGGCCAGCCCGCAGATGCATTTGCTCTCCGGTGCAACGATGCTGGGCGCGTTCTTTATCCTGACCGATCCGGTGACGGCGTCTACGACTAACCGTGGCCGCTTAATCTTCGGTGCGCTGGCAGGACTGCTGGTCTGGCTCATCCGTAGCTTTGGCGGTTATCCGGACGGGGTGGCGTTTGCCGTCCTGCTCGCCAACATCACCGTTCCACTCATCGACTATTACACGCGCCCGCGCGTGTACGGCCATCGTTAAGGGTGTCGCGATGCTGAAAACAATGCAAAAACATGGCGTCACGCTGGCCGTTTTCGCCGCCGTACTCACCGGAATGACGGCGCTGGTGAATGAGCTGACCAAATCGACCATTGATGAACAGGCGGTGAAGCAGCAAAAAGCGCTGTTCGATCAGGTGATCCCGTCGGATTTTTACGATAATGACCTGCAAAAGAGCTGCTTCGTGGTAGACGCGCCGCAGCTTGGAAAAGGCCCACACCGCCTGTTTATCGCCCGCAAAGGGGATAAACCGGTCGGCGCGGTAATGGAGGCGACGGCGCCCGACGGCTATTCCGGCGCCATTCAGCTGCTCGTCGGCAGCGATTTCTCCGGCACCATACTGGGCACCCGCGTGACGCAACATCATGAAACGCCGGGTCTGGGCGATAAAATTGAAACCCGTCTGAGCGACTGGATTTTGCACTTTGCCGGTAAAGTGATCCATGGTGAAGATGACACCGCGTTTGCGGTGAAAAAAGACGGCGGCGAGTTTGACCAGTTCACGGGCGCGACCATCACGCCGCGCGCGGTGGTGAACGCCGTAAAACGGGCCGGGCTGTATGCTGAAACGCTACCCGCGCAAATCAACAATCTTCCGGCCTGTGGAGAGTGATCATGAACCAGGTTAAAGAGGTTATTGTCCAGGGACTGTGGAAGAACAACTCCGCGCTGGTTCAGCTGCTGGGGATGTGCCCACTGCTGGCCGTGACGTCAACGGCCACCAATGCGCTCGGTCTCGGTCTGGCAACGACGCTGGTGCTGACCCTGACAAACCTTTCCATCTCCGCCCTGCGCCGCTGGACCCCGTCGGAAATCCGTATTCCGATTTACGTTATGATCATTGCGTCGGTGGTCAGTATCGTCCAGATGCTGATTAATGCCTACGCCTTCGGTCTGTATCAGTCGCTCGGAATTTTTATCCCTCTGATCGTGACTAACTGTATTGTGGTCGGCCGTGCGGAAGCCTTCGCCGTGAAAAACAGTCCGGCCATGTCGGCGCTGGATGGTTTTTCGATTGGTATGGGTGCGACCGGTGCGATGTTCGTGCTCGGCTCACTGCGCGAGATCCTCGGCAACGGGACGCTGTTTGACGGTGCCGATGCGCTGCTGGGCGGCTGGGCCAAATCGCTACGTATCGAGGTGTTCCATACCGATACGCCATTCCTGCTGGCGATGCTGCCACCTGGCGCGTTTATTGGCCTTGGCATGATGCTGGCAGTAAAATACCTGATTGATGAAAAACGTAAGCGCCGCGCAGCAGAGCGTAGCGTCCAGGAAGGGATACCCGAGAAGGCCTCATGAATAAAGAAAAGCGCATTGCGATCCTGACCCGTCTGCGGGACGAGAACCCGCATCCGACGACGGAGCTGAATTTTACCTCCCCGTTTGAGCTGCTGATCGCCGTGTTGCTCTCTGCACAGGCTACCGATGTGAGCGTCAATAAAGCGACCGCCCTGCTCTATCCGGTCGCTAACACGCCAAAAGCGATGCTGGAGCTCGGCGTGGAAGGCGTGAAGTCTTATATCAAAACCATCGGATTGTTTAACAGCAAAGCAGAGAATGTGATTAAAACCTGCCGGATCTTGCTGGAACAGCACGGCGGTGAGGTGCCGGAAGACCGCGCAGCGCTGGAAGCGTTGCCGGGTGTAGGACGCAAAACCGCGAACGTGGTGCTTAATACGGCGTTCGGCTGGCCGACGATCGCCGTGGATACGCATATCTTCCGAGTTTCTAACCGCACCAACTTCGCCCCCGGTAAAAACGTTGAGCAGGTTGAAGAGAAGCTGTTAAAAGTGGTGCCCGCCGAATTCAAGGTTGACTGCCATCACTGGCTGATTTTGCACGGCCGTTATACCTGCATCGCCCGTAAACCTCGTTGCGGCTCCTGCATTATTGAAGACCTCTGCGAATACAAAGAAAAAGTTTATCCCTGAATTGCTGGTCTGAACAATCGCAATCCCACATCAGGAGAAGGCCTTCCAAACGTCCCTCTCCTGACCATAAATCATCCGCCTCTTGCCCCTGCTGACTTATCACTTGTTCGGCGCGTTAACGCTCAAACAGGTTAATACTTTTTTCATAG
This sequence comes from Enterobacter kobei, assembly GCF_001729765.1. Lineage (NCBI taxonomy): Bacteria > Pseudomonadati > Pseudomonadota > Gammaproteobacteria > Enterobacterales > Enterobacteriaceae > Enterobacter > Enterobacter kobei. Next base: position 2,028,292 of record NZ_CP017181.1, on the reverse strand, counting down.
CCAAAAATTTCTATACATCTGTGATCGCGATCACTCTGATAACTTCATGTTGATTTTTTGTTGTCAAAATCATCCCAAAGCCTTTGCCAGACAAGATATAACCGATCAGAACCGGAAGATAAGACCAGCTATTTTTCAGAATATGGGCTATATCACTGCCACAAACGGCAAATAGCAGAACATATCGCCAAAAGCCGATCGGAGAGGGGGAATACCAGTTGAAAAAACTACCTTTACTCACCGTATGAAATTTAACGCTGAATAACATTTGCATGAACCGACGATTATACCACCCCAGATAAATGTAACAGATTATTACAAACGTATTGCCAGACGGGTCAGGATAGTGAACATTACCCGCCGTTTCTCCTCCCAATATAACTATAAGGCGGATGGACTACGGCCATCACGCTATGAACACCCCCGTTAATATGGGATGTAAAAAAAGAGGTATATGTGTCGACTGCAAACAATAAACCAACAGATGAAAGCGTGAGTCTTAACGCTTTTAAACAACCGAAAGCGTTTTATCTCATCTTCTCTATCGAGTTATGGGAGCGTTTTGGTTACTACGGCCTGCAAGGGATCATGGCGGTTTACCTGGTAAAACAGCTGGGTATGTCCGAAGCCGATTCCATCACGCTGTTCTCCTCCTTCAGTGCCCTCGTATACGGCCTGGTTGCTATCGGCGGCTGGCTGGGTGATAAAGTTCTCGGCACCAAACGTGTCATCATGCTGGGCGCCATTGTTCTGGCGATTGGCTATGGGCTGGTCGCATGGTCTGGTCATGACGCCGCAGTGGTGTATATGGGTATGGCGACCATTGCTGTCGGTAACGGATTGTTTAAAGCGAACCCGTCTTCCCTGCTCTCTACCTGTTACAGCAAAGATGACCCACGTCTGGACGGTGCATTCACCATGTACTACATGTCCATCAACATCGGTTCATTCTTCTCCATGCTGGCAACACCATGGCTGGCCGCTAAATTCGGCTGGAGCGTGGCGTTTGCGCTGAGCTTTGTGGGCATGCTGATCACCGTAGTGAACTTCTTGTTCTGCCGCAGCTGGGTCAAAGACTACGGTTCAAAACCCGATTTCGAACCCGTCCATATGGGTAAACTGCTGGCGACCATCGTGGGCGTTGTGATTCTGGCGGTAATCGCCACCTGGCTGCTGCACAACCAGGGTATCGCACGTGCGGTGCTGGGCGTGGTTGCGCTGGGTATCGTGGTCATCTTCGCGAAAGAAGCGTTCGCGATGCAGGGTGCTGCGCGCCGTAAGATGATTGTGGCCTTCATTCTGATGCTGGAAGCGATTATCTTCTTCGTACTGTACAGCCAGATGCCAACCTCTCTGAACTTCTTCGCCATTCGTAACGTTGAGCACTCTATCCTGGGTATCGCGTTTGAGCCGGAGCAGTATCAGGCACTGAACCCGTTCTGGATTATGATTGGCAGCCCGATTCTGGCAGCTATCTATAACAAGATGGGCGACCGTCTGCCAATGCCGCACAAGTTTGCGATTGGTATGGTGCTGTGCTCCGGTGCGTTCCTGGTGCTGCCGCTGGGTACGAAATTTGCGACCGACGCCGGTATCGTCTCCGTAAACTGGCTGATTCTGAGCTATGCGCTGCAGTCTATCGGCGAACTGATGATCTCCGGTCTGGGCCTGGCAATGGTGGCACAGCTGGTTCCACAGCGTCTGATGGGCTTCATTATGGGTAGCTGGTTCCTGACCACTGCCGGTGCAGCAATTATCGCAGGTAAGATTGCGAACCTGATGGCCGTGCCGGAAAACGTCACTGACCCACTGGTCTCCCTGAATGTCTACGGCACCGTGTTCATGCAGATTGGTATCGCGACAGCGGTGATTGCAGTTCTGATGCTGCTGACCGCGCCGAAACTGAATCGTATGACTCAGGACGACGACAAGACGGCCAAGGCAAGCGAAACCGCGACTGCGTAAGATTATTGAGAAACGACTGTTGAGAAGCCGCTAATGCATTAGCGGCTTTTTTTTTGCCTGTTAGCGCACTAACATAGCTGAAACCTCAGCAAAAAGGAGTTACCGATGAAACTGTTCTACAAACCGGGCGCGTGCTCTCTTGCTTCCCATATCACCCTGCGCGAGAGCGGCAAAGATTTCACGCTCGATGGCGTTGATCTGATGAAAAAGCGTCTGGAGAATGGCGATGATTTCCTTGCCATTAACCCGAAGGGACAAGTTCCAGCGCTGTTGCTGGATGACGGAACTCTGCTGACAGAAGGCGTTGCCATCATGCAATTCCTGGCGGACAACGTACCGGATCGCCAGCTTCTTGCCCCCACCGGCAGCATTGCACGCTATAAGACCCTGGAGTGGTTAAACTATATCGCTACCGAGTTACATAAAGGCTTTACTCCCCTGTTCCGCCCGGATACGCCGGAAGAGTACAAACCGACCCTGCGCGCGCTTCTTGAGAAAAAGCTGCAGTATGTAAACGCGTCGCTGAAAGACGATCAGTGGATTTGTGGTTCCCGTTTCACGATTGCCGATGCCTATCTGTTTACCGTGCTGCGCTGGGCACGGGCGGTTAAGCTCAATATGGAAGGGTTAGACCATATTACATCGTATATGACCCGTATGGCGGAGCGTCCTGCGGTGGCTGCGGCGCTGAAAGCGGAAGGTCTTAGCTAATATCGCCCGGCGGCGCTTCGCTTGCACGGGCCTACGGATTTTGTAGGCCGGGTAAGCGCAGTGTATGACCGGATACATAGGTGACAGATCAGACCGGGAACATAGGTAACACTTTTAGTCTATCCGGAGCACACTCTGGGTTTTTCGGTCGTAGTACGCAAGCGTTATCCCATTAAAGATGATGGCCTCAAGGCCATCAGCTTGTTCTTCCAGCATGATGTACTCCCCAGTCAGTGCTTCACTCAGGAACACCGTACCCTTTTTTCCCATATAGAGGGTCCCCCTCGATTTCACCCTGTAGACTGTACCTCCTTCCGGATAAGCATATTCAGGAACACGGCCATCCCAGTGTCGGTTTGAGGGTTGCCATACCGTTCCGGGCGTTGCTCCCGCCAGTGCTTCATGCGGCCTTTCGTAGTTAAATTCTTTCCGGTAGTCACTGAACCACCGCTGTTGTTCTTCCATCGTCATGAAGGTGTTGCCCTGTTTCACCGCACTTTTCAGGGAGCGGTGCATTCGCTCATGGCGGCCATTTTCTTCCGGATGCCCCTTTCTGATACGCTCCGGCCTGATGCCCAGCTTGATTAGCCAGACGGCAAGACGACTTAATCCGGCTATTCCTGTTCCCGCGAAGGGCTGGCCGTTATCGGTTCTAAGCACTTCCGGCAGACCATATTCCAGGAACGCATCCGTCAGGCACTCTCTGACAAAGGGTTCACTCTCACGGTGTGTTCCCCGGCAGCTGAGCAGATACCGGCTGTGATTATCGGTCAGGGTGAAAGGATGGCAGTACTCTCTGCTGAGCAGCCTGAACTTGCCTTTAAAATCAGCGCTCCAGACCTGATTGTTCTCACTGATGATGGTCAGGGGCTGGCGATTGCCTGGTGTTCTGCGTTTTCGTTTTTTATCCGGAACCAGGCCTTCGCGCTTGAGGATATCGCCGATAGTGCTGGCGGCAGGTACGGTAAAATCGACGTGATGATTGAGCAACCACATCCGCAGTTTTTTTGGCCCCCAGTCAGGGTGTTTTTGACGCAGGGCAGTCAGGTGTCCGGCGATATCATCAGGAACCGTCCGGGAGTGGGAGCGTGGCGCACGCGACCGGTCCGAGAGAGATGACAGGTCAGAAGGGTCAAAACGCTGAAGCCATTTATAGCCGGTTTTACGGCTGATGCCAAAAAGACGGCAAAGCGCGGAGAAGGAGTCCGTACCTGCATGGCAGGCACGGATAAAATCAAGGCGTTGCATAGGTCGGGTCTCAGTCCAGGGCATAGCGAGTCTCCTCTTCTATGCCAGTTATAACTGTTACCCATGTATCCGGTCTAAAGTGTTACCCATGTTTCCGGTTCATACCGCAGCGCCACCCGGCATCGTTTAAAGCCGGGTGGCGCTGAAATAGTGCTCCGGCTTCGCAATACGATCCTGTGCCGCGACTACCTGAAGTTCATATTCCTGCATCTCTTTCGTCGCAATCATGATTTCGTACACCGCCGCAGTCACATGCTCAAGCGCGTCTCTGACCGTTGCACCCTGCAGCAGTTTCACCAGCAGTAGACCGCTGGTCACATCCCCCACTCCCACTGGCTGACGCAGGCTAAAATCCACCAGCGGACGGCTAATATGCCAGGCGTCATCTTTCGTCACCAGCAGCATCTCAAAACGCGACTGGCTCAGCCCGGCGCGGGCGAGATGTTTTACCAGTACAATCTCTGGCCCCTGGGCTATCAGCTCGCGAGACGCGCTTACCGCCTCTTCTACGCTGTTAACCGGGTGCTCACAGAGGATCTCCAGCTCAATAAGGTTTGGCGCAATGATATCGCTGGCAGGCAGCGCATGGCGAACGTGAAACTCTGCAACACCGGGCGCTACGATACAGCCTTTCTCCGGGTGTCCCATGACGGGGTCGCAGAAGTATTTTGCCGCCGGGTTCGCTGCTTTCACCTGACGCACAATGCCAAGGATGTGCTCCCCCTGCTCGGCTGAGCCCAGATAACCGCTCAGAACGGCGTCACAGCGTTTGAGCTGGTCAATATCCGCAATGCCCTGAACCACCTCGGTGAGGTGCGAGGGCGGCATCACGCAGCCGGCCCATTTACCATACTGCGTGTGGTTGGAAAACTGCACGGTGTTGAGGGGCCAGACGTTAGCACCGAGGCGGCGCATCGGGAATTCCGCTGCACTGTTGCCCGCATGGCCAAAAACAACGTGGGACTGAATGGCGAGGATGTTCTTCATCTTTTTCTTACCAAACCCTGAAAAAACAAAAAGGGCGTGGTTTCCCACGCCCCTGGAGACTGTTAATTATTTCCAGCAAACAAGGCAGTAATTTTTCTTACCGCGGCGCAGCAGCGTGTAGCGTCCATACAGACGGTCGCCGTCAACGAAGGTGTATTCCGGGTCAGCCTGTTTCTCACCGTTGATGGTGATCGCGTTAGACGCGATGGTTTTACGCGCCTGTCCGCGAGACGGCTGCAGCTCGGAGTCCACCAGCGCCTGCATCAGGTCAGCCCCTTTTTCCATCTCAACCATCGGCACACCGTCCTGCGCCAGCTGTTCGAAGTCCGCTTCGCTCAGATCGCTCAGCGTACCGTTGAACAGGCTTGCCGTAATGCGTTTCGCCGCCGCCAGACCTTCTTCACCGTGAACCAGTTTGGTCACTTCATCGGCCAGCACATACTGTGCACGCGGTGCTTTACCGCTGTTTTTGTCTTCTTCTTCCAGCGCGTTGATGTCTGCAATATCCATGAAGGTGAAGAACTTCAGGAAGCGGTAAACATCGGCGTCCGCCGTGTTGATCCAGAACTGGTAGAATTTGTACGGACTGGTTTTCTTCGGATCCAGCCACACCGCGCCGCCTTCCGTTTTACCGAATTTGGTGCCATCTGCTTTGGTGATCAGTGGAACCGTCAGGCCGAAGACCTGGTTCTGGTGCAGGCGACGGGTCAGGTCGATACCGGACGTGATGTTACCCCACTGGTCAGAACCACCAATCTGCAGGGAAACGCCATGCAGTTTGTTCAGGCAAGCAAAGTCATAGCCCTGCAGCAGGTTATAGGAGAACTCGGTAAAGGAGATACCCTGATCGTCACGGTTCAGGCGCTGCTTCACCGCTTCTTTGTTAATCATCTGGTTAACAGAGAAGTGCTTGCCAATATCACGCAGGAAGGTCAGCACGTTCATGCTGCCAAACCAGTCATAGTTGTTGGCAGCAATGGCAGCGTTATCGCCGCAGTTGAAGTCAAGGAACGGTGCAACCTGTTTGCGGATCTTATCCACCCACTCCTGCACGGTATCTTCGGTATTCAGTTTACGCTCAGCGGCTTTAAAGCTTGGGTCACCAATCAGACCGGTTGCACCACCCACCAGAGCAACAGGCTTATGGCCCGCCATCTGGAAGCGTTTCAGGCATAACAATGGAACAAGATGCCCCAAATGCAAGCTGTCAGCGGTGGGATCGAAGCCGCAATAGAGCGCGATCGGGCCTTGCGCCAGTCGCTCTGCTAACGCTTCCTCGTCCGTCACCTGGGCCACGAGGCCCCGCTCTTGCAATTGTTTAATCAAGTTACTGCTTGCCATCAAATTCTCCATGTATAAACGACTGCACCTTTGCCGGTACACGACTTTTCGCCTGATGCGAAAGGACCATAGAATAAAGCGCAAGCGCGGTGTGCGCTAGCGCTTAAATCAACAAATTTCGGGGATTACGGTGCCAGTCTGTCGATTTTCCAGCCGCCGTTCTCGCGCTGGTATAAAAAGCGGTCGTGCAGGCGATGTTCACCGCCCTGCCAGAACTCAATCTGCTCAATCGGGATGCGGAAGCCGCCCCAGAAGCTTGGCAGTGGGATTTCCCCCTGCTGGAACTTCTGTTTCAGTTCCAGGAACTTGCTCTCCAGGACACCGCGTGCAGAGATTCGGCTGGACTGTTTTGAAACCCAGGCACCAATCTGGCTGTCACGCGGACGGCTGTGGAAATATTTCACCACCTCAAGGGTCGAGAGACGTTCCGCTTTGCCGGTGACCATGACCTGACGTTCCAGCATGTGCCATGGGAACAGCAGGCTGATGCGCGGATTGTTTTCTAAATGGTGCGCTTTGCGGCTGCCGAGGTTGGTATAAAACACCAGCCCTTTCTCATCATAATGCTTGAGCAGGACGATGCGCTGATACGGTTGACCGTTTTCATCTACCGTTGCGACAACCATGGCCGTTGGGTCGGCCAGTTTCGCTTCACAGGCCTGTTTCAGCCAGCGTTCAAAAAGCACGAGGGGTTCAGCGGGAAGATCCTGGCGACGCAGGCCGCCTTTGGTGTATTCACGGCGCAGATGCGCAATTTGCTGCAGTTCGTCGTTATCTGACATGGCGTTAGCTGACGTTGAGATTGGGTGGCGCTATTGTGCGCCGCCCCTGTAAAAATCTCAACGCTTCGGATTTTCAAGCTGGCAATTGTTCAGCACGATGCGGTCGCGTTTGTAGACCGTGGCGCTATCCCCTTTCGACCAGAAGACGTAGATACCGTCGGAATAACGTGCCCCGGAGGCCGACATGCCCTGCTTGAGGGTCAGCAGTTTATTGTCATAAACAAAACTGGCTTCCTGACGTGGATTATTCAGCTTCACGGTCAGCGGTTTTTCATCGCAGTGATACTCCAGCGTATCGGTCTGCATACGCTCAAGGAACTGGTTGTAGACGCTGCATCCTGACAGCAATAAAGGCGCGACAATAAGAAGAATTTTTTTCATGGGCGTATTCCGAAGACTTTCCTGGTCCTGGAGGGCATGGCTGCCCTCCTGTTTCATTCCATTCTAACGACGAGACGCCGCGCTGAATTTCAGTTAACTCTGATTATGACGAGGATTTGCCGGGTAAATCGCCCCGAGGACGCTGGCCTCGCGCGCGCCGGTCACCGACGGTAAATTACCCGGAAGCCCGGCGATGGTGCGCCAGGCAAGCCAGGCGAAAGCCAGCGCTTCCATATCATCCCCACTGATACCCGCCTCGTCTGTCGTGGTCACTTCCGTACCCGGCAGTAACGCGGCCAGACGCGCCATCACCAGCGGATTTCGGCTTCCACCGCCGCACACCAGCAGACGTTCGCATCCGCCGCTGAGAAGTACCTGCTCAGAGATCGACACCGCCGTTAATTCGGCAAGCGTCGTCTGCACATCCTGCGGAGCCAGTGCCGGGAATGGCGCCAGCTGACGTTCAAGCCAGCCAACGTTGAAGTATTCACGCCCCGTGCTTTTCGGCGCCGGTAAAGCAAAGTATGGATCGCTGAGCATCGACTGCAACAGCGGGAGAATCACTTTACCCTCGCTCGCCCACTCGGCGTTTTTATCATAGGGTTGCCCGCACTGCCGCCAGATCCAGGCATCCATTAACATATTACCTGGACCGGTATCGTAGCCGCGGACAGGCTGCCCGGGAATGAGCATTGACACGTTGGCAATTCCGCCGATATTCAGCACCATCCGGCGTTCTGAAGGGTGTGCCAGTAGCGCCTGATGGAACGCCGGCACCAGCGGTGCCCCCTGGCCGCCAAGCGCAATATCGCGACGACGGAAATCGCCGACGACCGTGACGCCCGTCTTCGCCACAATCTGGTTGTTATCACCGATTTGCATCGTATGCGGCGCATCACCAACCGGCTCATGCCAGACGGTCTGACCATGGCATCCGATGGCAACCACATCCTGCGGTCGAAGATTTTCTTTTTGCATTAACGCCTGTACCGCATCAGCAAACAGTGCTCCCAGGCGGACGTCAAGTTGCCCTAGCTGAGAGAGCGTCAATTGCTGCCCCTGACAGATACTCAGAATATCCTCTTTCAGTGAAATGGGAATGGGCCAGGTCAGGCTCGCCTGCTGAGCGACCATACGTTCATCAATGGCGGCCAGAACGACATCTACCCCATCCAGACTGGTGCCCGACATCACACCAATGTAGCGACCCGATTTCATGCGCTTTCCTTACGTTGCGTGGGCTAAGGTTATCCACTCAACCATAAACAGCACGGCTTTGCCATCCAGCGATAATATTTTTTAACAATGTCATGCGGGTGACATGAGCAGAACCTGTTTATGTCTCGTTAAGTCAAATTCAAGTACAATTTTCTTATTGTTAGTGCAAAGATATGAACTATGGCCCCTTATGCCATATAATTTAGCCATAACGGATGCCTCCAATTGGGCGTTTTTGGTGAACAGGAGATTCAAATGATTGTACGTGTACTGGGCGTTTCGCTGATTGGTTTAACCCTGGCTGGCTGTGTGAATGACAGCTCACTGTCTGGCGACGTTTACAGCGCTTCTGAAGCAAAACAGGTTCAGAGCGTGACTTACGGTACCGTTGTTAACGCCCGTCCTGTACAAATTCAGGGTGGCGATGACAACAACGTTATGGGCGCAATCGGCGGTGCTGTTCTGGGTGGTTTCCTCGGGAATACCGTTGGCGGCGGTACAGGCCGTTCTCTGGCGACCGCTGCGGGCGCTGTGGCGGGTGGTGTTGCAGGCCAGGGCGTTCAGGGTGCAATGAACAAAACGCAGGGTGTTGAGCTGGAAATTCGTAAAGACGACGGCAGCACCATTATGGTTGTTCAGAAACAGGGGAATACCCGTTTCTCTGCTGGTCAGCGTGTCGTGCTGGCAAGCAACGGAAGCCAGGTGACCGTTTCCCCACGTTAATTAAAACGGGATGTGGCTATCAGGCCACATCCCTTTACAATATATATCATTTTCATGAATATATTTACAAAATATATTCACCCGCCCATTACTTACCCCACCGTATATTGTTTCTGCGCAAAGTAATTATTGTTTCAATTGATTAGACTCTTCGCTATTACCTCCTGTTCATTCATTTTTAATTATTTAAAAAAATTTATATGCTTGCGAATAGTCTTACTGTAAAAGGTCGTTATCTCTCGTTCTGTTTCGGTTGTGTTGTTGTCATCGGAATATTACAGGGTTTATTTTCAACACTGGTTGAATGGGTTCCTTCCTTTTCGCCGCTGTTGTTCCCTACGCTCACCATTTTTCTACTGGTATTTCACCTGTTTATTGCCTGTTTTATGGCAATGAAATACTGGTGTGATAAGAGGTGTCTGTATCTGGTTGCCATCGCTTTTGCCTTTGCCGGTTCGGCATTGCTGATGGTTGGAACGCTGTCCAGTTTTCCCGCCTGGCTGGATCTCTACCAGTTCAACGTCGTGAACTATAACGATGCGATGATCTACTATATGTTCCGCCATCTCATCATGGCGGTCCTGTTCATCGCTTCGGCCCTGCTGTTTCCCCTGCGTAATCAGCCCCTTTCGCGGCTGACGCATATCGCTATCGTCAGCACGACATTTCTTTTTACTGCCGGTGGCGTGATGGTGGCGTGGATGTATTCCAGCCATTTTGATTTTTTATCCCTCGATCTAGTTGATAATGAAACGCGTCAGTTTATGGTTCTCTGGAGCCACAGCATTAATATTTCTTTAATTGTCCTCTGGGTGGTGACATTAGCAACGCTGATGTTTATGACGCGCGTACGTAATCTGTTCTGGGTGACCGGTAATTTTCTTTGTGTCTGCTATATCGTCACGCTCTTAATGCTGTTATTGGGTGGGCATGCCGAAGACATATCGTGGTATCGCGCCCGGTTATTTGAAACCGTCGCCACGCTGCTGATTATTTTTGTTCTGCTCTGCGATGTCTTCAGCTTGTACCGTGAATCGCATTCAAAGTATCAACAGTCGTATCAGAATTCGATTCGCGATCCGCTTACGCGCCTGTATAACCGCAGCTATTTTTATGAATCGTTAAATCAGGCGCTGGCTGTCGCAAAATCCAGCCGCCCTGTTTCGGTTATCGTCAGCGATCTCGATCGCTTCAAGCGCATCAACGACAACTACGGTCACCTGCAGGGGGATAAAGTCTTACAGTTTGTCGCCAATCTGCTGGTGGATTCCGTGCGCCCGCAGGACATCGCGGCGCGTATCGGTGGTGAAGAGTTTGTCCTGATGCTGGCAAATACCCCTTCAGACGCAGCATGCCAGGTGGCGGAACGCATACGGCTGAAGCTGAGCAGCTTTGATAAAACCACCAGCGAAGGTCAGCTACCGGAGCCCATTACCATCAGCATGGGTGTGTTTACGGCAACATCATCGTCCGTGACCGCAGAAGAGTGCGTGGAAAGCGCCGATAAAGCGATGTATGAAGCGAAAGAGACTGGCCGAAACCGCGTCGTTGTCTTTAGGTAGGAAAAAGGCCTTGCAGATGCAAGGCCTTGTTGTCTGGTCAGTCGCGAGACTGCAGCTCGTGGATGTTCTGCTCAAGGCGAGCAATGAGGCTGATGAGCATTTCCAGCTCCGCCGGTGAAACGCCTGAAAGGATTTCACCGCGCGTTTTGGTAATCACAGCTTCCATTTCGGTAATAATGGGCGCTGCTTTCTCGGTGAGTTTAATCCGCTTGGCGCGACGATCGCTGGCGCAGGTTTGCCGGGAGATCAGCCCCTTCTCTTCCAGTTGATCAAGCGTACGCACCAGCGACGGTTGCTCAATACCTATCGCTTTTGCCAGTTGAATTTGCGACTGGTCAGGCGGCAACTGATGAATGTTGTGCAGCGTGACCCAATGCGTCTGTGTCAATTCCAGAGGTTTCAGGCGATGGTCAATCAGAGCACGCCAGACGCGTACCAACCTTGCCAGATCAGAACCTAATGGCGATTCCAATTTCATCTCCTTATAATTAGCTTGCTAAGTTATTATACTGATTTTAGAATAGTGTGCAGCATTTGTATTGGCAAAACAAATGCAATACTGCATTCATCTAACTCAAAAGTATGACTTACACTGAATTCTGATGCTTCTTTATACTCAGACAAGCCAACGCGGCATTCTGTTCACTGCAAAGGATCTCTGCTTGTGACCTTTTTTCATCGCTCAGAGGGTTTACCCCTCCAGGACCTGATCTTCGGTGCGTCAGTCTACTTTCCTCCCCTGTTTAAAGCCGTGCTGGTGGGCTTTATCCTCTGGCTCGTTGCGCACCGCCTGCTTCGCGACTGGATGTATTCCGGCGAAATCTGGCATCCCATGTTGATGGATCTCTCCCTGTTCGCCCTCTGTGTCAGTCTGGGCCTTGCTGTTTTGACCGTGTGGTGAATATGCCTCTGAAAACGCTGAAGTACTTTTCCACCCTGTTTGTCCTGGTCCTCGCGCTGATCGCCGGCTGGTGGCTCTGGAATTTTTATATGCAGTCCCCCTGGACGCGTGACGGCAAAGTTCGCGCCGAGCAGGTCAGCATCACCCCGCAGGTGTCGGGAAGTATTACCACGCTCCTGGTGAAGGATAACCAGTATGTTAAAAAGGGAGAGGAACTGTTCCGTATCGACGATACCCCCTACCATATTGCCGTTCTGAATGCCCAGGCGCAGCTGGCGAAAGCCCAGTCAGACCTGGCGAAGGCCAATAACGAAGCCAATCGCCGCCGTCACTTATCTCAAAACTACATCTCAGCGGAAGATTTGGATACCGCCAACCTTAACGTCAAGGCCATGCAGGCAAGCGTCAACGTAGCCCAGGCGACGCTTAAGCAGGCACAGTGGGAACTGACCCAAACCGTGATTACCGCACCTGTAGATGGATGGGTGACTAACCTCTCTGCCCGGGTGGGTAACTACGCCACCACCGGCCAGCCTGTTTTTGCCCTTGTCGACAGCCACTCCTTCTACGTGGTGGGCTATTTTGAAGAGACCAAGCTTCGCCACATTCGCGAGGGTTCACCTGCGGCCATTACCCTTTACAGCGGTTCGCAAACGTTACAGGGTCACGTCTCCAGCATCGGTCGCGCCATTTACGATCAAAGCGTTGAAACGGATTCCGGCCTCGTACCGGACATAAAGCCGAACGTCCCCTGGGTGCGCCTGGCTCAACGTGTGCCTGTGCGCGTGGAGTTTGACCGTTTACCCGAGGGCATCACGCTGGTATCCGGCACCACCTGCACCGTCTCCATCGGAAGCCGTTAATGAAGCTGCAGGCGCTCTCCTGGCAAAACACGCCGTGGATGAAAGCGACGCGTCCTCAGTGGCGCTACGCGCTGCGTAATGGCATCGCCATGTGTCTGGCGCTGACGGTCGCCTATTACCTGAATCTTGACCAACCCTACTGGGCGATGACCTCAGCCGCGGTGGTGAGTTTCCCTACCGTTGGCGGAGTGATCAGCAAAAGCCTTGGGCGCATCGCAGGGAGTCTGTTAGGCGCCACCGCGGCGTTAATTATCGCGGGGCATACGCTGAACGATCCGTGGCTATTCCTGCTGAGCATGGCGGCGTGGCTGGGATGTTGTACCTGGGCCTGCGCCCATTTTACCAATAACGTGGCCTACGCTTTCCAGTTAGCGGGCTATACCGCGGCCATCATTGCCTTCCCGGTCGTCAATGTGCTCGATACCACCGAACTGTGGGATATTGCACAGGCGCGCGTCTGTGAGGTGATTGTCGGGATCCTCAGCGGCGGGTTTATGATGATGATCCTGCCCAGCACCTCCGACGGTACGACGCTGATTACCGCGCTGAAGACCATGCATACCCGGTTGCTGGAACATGCAAGCCTGCTGTGGCAACCGGATACCAGTGATGACATCCGTCTCGCGCATGAAAAGGTTATCGGGCAGATCCTGACCATGAACCTGTTGCGCATACAGGCTTTCTGGAGTCATTACCGTTTTCGTCGTCAGAACACGCTGCTCAACTATTTGCTGCACCAGCAGCTGCGTATGACCAGCGCCATCTCCAGCCTGCGCCGGATGCTGCTCAACTGGCCAACGCCCCCTGAAAATACCCGCGCCGTCATTGAGACGCTGCTCGCGACGCTTGCGCGTCCTGACGCGGATATTTACACCGTCGCGAAGATCATCGCCCCGCTCGCCCCGACGGATGAGTATGATTATCGCCATCGCGCATTCTGGCAGCGCCTGAATTACTTTTGCCGGTTATATCTGCGCAGTAGCCGCTGGATTAACGCCGTCGAGAATGCCACGCCGGTAACGGAATTTAATGTTCCCGGCAGCCCGGCTCTCGCCCGGCATACCGATTATCTGGAAGCACTGTGGAGTGGTTTTCGCACTTTTTGTGCGCTGACGCTGGTTGGGGCGTGGAGCATCACCACGCAGTGGGAATCCGGTGCCGCGGCCCTGACGCTTGCCGCCATCAGCTGCGTGCTTTACTCCGTCGCGGCCTCGCCGTTTAACTCTCTTACGCTACTGCTGCGCACGCTGGTACTCCTGTCATTGTTCAGTTTCGCCGTGAAGTTTGGCCTGATGGTGCAGATAAGCGATCTCTGGCAGTTCCTGCTGTTCCTGTTTCCGCTGTTAACGACGATGCAACTCCTCAAGCTGCAAATGCCGAAACTGGCGGGCCTGTGGGGCCAGCTGATTGTCTTTATGGGCTCGTTTATCTCCGTGACGAATCCGCCGGTGTATGATTACGCCGATTTTCTCAATGATAACCTGGCAAAGATCCTGGGCGTGGGGCTGGCATGGCTCGCATTTGCGGTATTGCGTCCCGGCTCTGATGCACGTAAGAGCCGACGACATATCAGGGAATTACGCAGAGGGTTTGTCGACCAGCTCAGCCGCAAACCGCATCTGCGTGAAAGCGAGTATGAATCGCTGGTGTATCACCATGTCAGCCAGCTCAATAACAGCCATGACGCGCTTTCCCGCCGCTGGCTGCTGCGCTGGGGCGTGGTGCTGTTGAACTGTTCGCATGTGGTCTGGCAGCTTCGCGCATGGGAAACGCGGTCCGACCCGCTGTCGCAGGTGCGCGATGTTTGCATTTCCCTGCTACGCGACGTGATGAGTGAGCGCGGTGTCCAGCAGCGGCCTCTGGAGGTCACGCTGGCTGAACTGCAACGGATCTGCGATACCCTCGCGCATCACCATCTTCCCGCAGCCCGTGATTTAGCCTCAATCATCTGGCGCCTGCACTGCTCGCTGTCGCAGCTGGAACAGGCTCCCCCACCGGGCACCATTGGGGATCAGATCACGCCGCAGGCATAACGTGCCCCGCCGCCGCCAAGCGGTTTAGGCTGATCGGACATGTTATCGCCGCCCACGTGGATCATCAGCGCTTTGCCTTTTACTTCATCCAGTTTTTTCAGGCGCGGGGCCATGACCGGATCGGTGGCTTTACCGTCATTGTTCACCACCAGCACTGGCAGATCGCCAAGGTGCCCCATACCGTCTGGCCCTTCATGTTTGCCTGAATGTTGCGGATCGAGATGCCCCCTGGCGGCTTCCGCCGCGGACGGTTTACCCTCTTTCATGGCAGGCTGGCAGCTTCCTTTGGCATGAACATGAAAGCCGTGTTCGCCGGGCGGGAGTGCTTTGAGATTGGGCGCGAATTCCAGCCCCTTGTCGGTCTCAGTGATTTTCACCGTCCCGATAGACTGACCCACACCCTGAGAGGTGACGAGATTCATTTCCACTTCGTCGCTGGCTGCCTGCGCTCCTGCGCAAACAACCAGCGTGACCAATGCCAGAGCAAAACGCTTCATATGACCTCCGCGGGTTATTTTTTGCCCCTTAAGTGTATACCAGAGGCAAAGATTTCACCGGAAAGTCAGATTATGGCGGTTTAAGGCACGTCGTAACCCAGCGCGGCTTTGCGGATCCGGAACCACTGCTGACGTGTCATTTCCAGCTCTTCCGCGGCCAGTGCGGAACGAACGCGTTCGATTTTTCCGGAGCCAATAATCGGCAGCGGTTTTGACGGCAGACGCAGGATCCACGCATACACCACCTGTTCAATGCTCTCCGCGTTCAGCTCACGGGCGATGGTTTCCAGTTCATTGCGCAGCGGCTGGAACGCCTCATCATTAAACAGGCGACCGCCTCCCAGGCAGGACCAGGCCATCGGGCGAATGCGCAGCTGTTGCAGTTGGTCGAGCGTACCGTCCAGCAGCAGCGGCTGATGGACAGGGGAAATTTCCACCTGGTTAGTGGCCAGGGTAAACGGCAGGCGAGACTGAAGCAGTGCAAACTGTGCCGGGGTAAAGTTTGAGACGCCGAAGTGACGCACTTTCCCACTCTGATGCAGATGCAGGAACGCTTCCGCCACCTCATCGGCGTCCATCAGCGGGTCTGGGCGGTGAATCAGCAGCAGGTCGATGCGATCCGTCGCCAGATTGACCAGCGACTGCTCAGCGCTCTTGATGATATGCGCGCTGTCGGTGATGTAATGGCCGAGGGCGTGCTCAGGTTTTGCCGTGGTGGCAATCCCACACTTCGTGACGATCTCCATGCGGTCGCGAAGTGCCGGAACAAGCTTGAGCGCCTCGCCAAATGCGGCTTCACACAGGTAGCCACCGTAAATATCCGCATGGTCGACGGTCGTGACCCCTAAATCGATATGCTCTTCAATAAAGCTCGCCAGCTGGAGGGGGGACATATTCCAGTCCATCAGGCGCCAGTAGCCCATCACAAAACGGGAGAATTCTGGCCCCTGGGGGGCAAGGGTAATTCGCTGAACCATAACATTTTCCTCAAGGACGTGATGTCATGAGTATACGCAATTACCGTGTTAAAACAGTGAAGGTTGCTGAGGTTCTTCGGTCTCAGCGGCTTTGTTTGCGCGGATTTTGCGCAGAAGTCGCTGCCGGCATAGCCGGAGCACCTCCTGTTTTTGCGTGTCGCTGAAGTTTTGCCAGTTAAAGCGCTCGTCACGGGTGCGCATGCACCCGCGGCAATATCCGCGTTCATCTACCTGACAAATACCCCGGCACGGGCTCTGGATGGGGAAAAACTCCAGTTGCTCTGCCACATTGACCTCCGCATGACCACTCTCATCTACAGTGAAGACGCTAAACGCGTCAGGTGCAAGGGCTTTACCACAGTTTTGTGGCATTAAGGTTTCACTAATCTTCCCTCTCTATACTCAGCCCATCATCATAAGAACAGGTTTTTCGATCGATGCAGTTAATCAAAAAGTTACAATGTAACGATATTAAATTTACTCTGGGCTGTGCACTCTTTTTTACTCTGCTGAACGGGCTGTTTATCCAGCGCAGCTGGGCCATTATTGCCCCTGCGCATCTGCACGACATTCTCTTTGCCGCGTCCGTGCCGGTGGTGCTGTTTTGTGGCTGGGTAATTGTTTTTAGCCTGCTCAATATCCCGTACATCCGTAAGCCGCTGCTGATCGTTTTAACTGTCGGTTGCGCTGCGGCAACCTATTTTATGTATACCTACGGCGCGGTCATCGATCAGAACATGATCGTCAACGTGTTCGAAACCAACTCTCAGGAAGCCACCGCCCTGGTGACCCCGCAGATGATTCTGTGGATTGTTGTTGCTGGCCTCGTGCCCTCCGTGGTGCTGGCTCTCACCCGAATTCGTACCGGAAAATGGTGGTACGCGCTGCTGACGCGCGTAGCCGCGATGCTGGGCGCTCTGCTGGTGATCATCCTGATTGCCGCACTGTTTTATAAAGATTACGCGTCGCTGTTCCGCAATAACAAAAGCATCGTCAAAATGGTTACCCCGGCGAACTATGTCAGCGCCGTGGTGAAGTACAGCAAAATGCGCTGGTTTGCCGGCGATCAAACGCTGGTGCGCATTGGCGAAGATGCGCATAAAGGCTCGCTGATTGCGGGTCAGCAAAAGAAAACCGTTCTGGTGCTTGTCGTCGGCGAAGCCTCTCGCGCGGCAAACTACTCCCTGAACGGTTACGGGCGCGAAACCAACCCCGAGCTGAAAAAGCAGGACGTGATTAACTTCCCGCAGGCCTCTTCATGTGGCACCGAAACCGCGGTTTCCGTTCCCTGCATGTTCTCCGGCATGACGCGCAGCAAATACGATGCCGACCTGGCTCGGCATCAGGAAGGGCTGCTTGACGTGCTCAGGCACGCGGGCGTCAACCTGCTGTGGCGCGATAACGACGGCGGCTGTAAAGGCGCCTGCGATCGCGTGCCTCATACCGACATGACGCAGTGGAATCTGGATCAGTTCTGTAAAGACAAATCCTGTATTGACGATGTGAACTTCTACCGTCTGGACAACGTGCTGGATGGCGTGAAGCAAGATACGGTGCTGGTTATCCACCTGATGGGCAGCCACGGTCCGGCGTACTATCGCCGTTACCCGGACAATTTCCGTAAATTCACCCCAACCTGCGACACGAACGAAATTCAGGATTGCGATCATCAGGCGCTGATGAACACCTATGACAACACCATCCTGTATACCGACAGCATGGTCAGCAAAACCATTGACGCACTGAAAGCCCGTCAGGCGAACATGAACACCGCCCTGATTTATTTGTCAGACCACGGTGAATCGCTGGGTGAAAGCGGTATTTACCTGCACGGTACGCCATACATGCTGGCACCCGAGCAACAAACGCACATCCCGTTTATGTTCTGGCTATCGCCGGATTATGCAAAAAACTTTGGCATCAACGCGCAGTGCTTACGCGACTATGCGGCAAAAAATGCGGTTTCGCAGGACAATTTATTCTCAACGGTGCTGGGTATGATGGACATTAAATCAAAGGTTTATCAACAGCAGCTGGATATTCTGAATGGTTGTCGGCAGTAAACAGGCTTGCATTAGACCGAACGGTCTATTAGAGTGAGGCCATGAGCAGAAATACTGAACACGATACCCGCGAACATCTACTGGCGACTGGCGAGCGGCTTTGCATGCATCGCGGTTTCACCGGCATGGGGTTAAGCGAGCTATTAAAAACTGCTGAGGTACCGAAGGGGTCGTTTTATCACTACTTCCGGTCCAAAGAGGCGTTTGGCGTGGCGATGCTGGAGCGGCACTATGCGGGCTACCATCAGCGTCTCGCGACCCACTTCGCCACGGGTGAAGGTAACTATCGGGATCGTGTTCTTAACTACTATCAGGAAACGCTGAATCAGTTCTGTCAGCAGGGCATTATCAGCGGATGCCTGACGGTAAAACTGTCTGCCGAAGTGTGCGATCTCTCCGAAGATATGCGCACGGCGATGGATAAAGGTGCCAGCGGTGTTATCGCCCTGCTGGCCCAGGCGCTGGAAAAAGGCAGCAATGAAAAAACGCTGGCCTTTTCGGGTGAGCCTCTGACTCAGGCGCAGGTGTTATACGCGCTATGGTTAGGCGCTAACCTGCAGGCCAAGATTTCGCGCAGTGCCGTGCCGCTGGAAAGCGCGCTGGCACATGTGAAAAACACAATTACTGCGCCTGGCATTTAACAGGCGTTTTTATTTATCTTATTACTAGTCGACTGGTCTACTCAGGAGTCTTTATGTCAGCTGAAAAATTATTTACCCCCTTAAAAGTGGGTGCCGTTACCGCGCCAAACCGCGTGTTCATGGCTCCGCTTACCCGTCTGCGCAGCATTGAGCCGGGTGACATCCCCACCCCACTGATGGGTGAATACTATCGTCAGCGCGCCAGTTCCGGCCTGATCATCACCGAAGCTACGCAGATTTCTGCTCAGGCTAAAGGTTATGCGGGTGCGCCGGGGCTGCACAGCCCGGAACAGATCGCCGCATGGCAGAAAATTACAGCGGGCGTGCATGCTGAAGAGGGACGCATTGCCGTCCAGCTGTGGCACACCGGGCGTATCTCCCACAGCAGCATTCAGCCTGGCGGCCAGGCACCGGTTTCAGCCTCTGCCCTGAATGCTAACACCCGCACCTCGCTGCGTGATGAAAACGGTAACGCGATCCGCGTCGATACCTCAACGCCGCGCGCCCTGGAGCTGGATGAGATCCCGGGTATCGTGAACGATTTCCGTCAGGCCGTGGCCAACGCCCGTGAAGCAGGTTTTGATTTGATTGAGCTGCACTCCGCGCACGGTTACCTGCTGCACCAGTTCCTGTCACCGTCATCTAACCAGCGTACCGACCAGTATGGCGGCAGCGTCGAGAACCGCGCCCGTCTGGTGCTGGAAGTGGTTGATGCCGTATGCCAGGAGTGGAGCCCGGATCGTATCGGCATTCGCGTCTCCCCGATCGGTTCTTTCCAGAACGTCGACAACGGCCCGAACGAAGAAGCGGATGCGCTCTATCTGATTGAAGAGCTGGCAAAACGCGGTATCGCCTATCTGCACATGTCTGAGCCAGACTGGGCCGGCGGTAAACCTTATACGGAAGCCTTCCGTCAGAAAGTGCGTGAGCGCTTCCACGGGGTGATCATCGGTGCGGGTGCCTACACGCCAGAGAAAGCGGAAGACCTGATCGGCAAAGGGCTGATCGATGCCGTTGCGTTTGGCCGCGACTATATCGCCAACCCGGACCTGGTCGCCCGCCTGCAACAGAAAGCCGCTCTGAACCCGCAGCGTCCTGAAAGCTTCTACGGCGGCGGCGCTGAAGGTTACACCGACTACCCTTCTCTCTAATCTCACCATTGTTCATTGATAGCGGCGACACTTCGCCGCTATACTAAAACATCGTTTCTGTTCAAAAAAATATTCAAATCCATTGGTTAATGAGGAAATTATGCGCCTACTTCACACCATGCTGCGCGTTGGCGATCTGCAACGTTCTATTGATTTCTACACTAACGTACTGGGCATGAAACTGCTGCGCACCAGCGAAAACCCGGAATACAAATACTCGCTGGCGTTCGTGGGTTACGGCCCGGAAACGGATGAAGCGGTGATTGAGCTGACCTATAACTGGGGCGTGGACAGCTATGACCTGGGCAACGCCTACGGCCATATCGCGCTGGAAGTGGACAACGCAGCCGAAGCGTGCGAACGCATCCGCCGCAACGGCGGTAACGTCACCCGTGAAGCGGGTCCGGTTAAAGGCGGCACCACTGTGATTGCATTTGTGGAAGATCCGGACGGTTACAAAATCGAGCTGATTGAAGCCAAAGATGCCGGTCGTGGTCTGGGCAACTGATCCCTCAGGGCGCAATATGCGCCCGTAGTTTTACTGCATCACCCCGCAAAATTTGCCATAATGCGCTCTGCTTTTTCCCCTTGTAAGAGACCCTGATGTCCGATAACGCTCAATTTAGCGGTCTGTGCGACCGTTTTCGTGGTTTTTATCCCGTTGTCATTGATGTAGAAACAGCCGGATTTAACGCTAAAACCGATGCGCTGCTCGAAATTGCCGCCATCACGCTGAAGATGGATGAACAGGGCTGGCTTACACCAGACACCACGCTGCATTTCCACGTTGAACCTTTCGAAGGGGCAAACTTACAGCCGGAAGCACTGGCCTTCAACGGTATCGATCCGCATAACCCACTGCGCGGTGCGGTAAGCGAATATGATGCGCTGCACGCCATTTTTAAAATGGTGCGTAAAGGCATGAAAGAGAGTAACTGCAGCCGCGCCATCATGGTGGCGCATAACGCCACCTTCGATCACACCTTTACCATGGCCGCAGCGGAGCGCGCCTCGCTCAAACGCAACCCTTTCCACCCGTTTGTGACCTTCGACACGGCAGCACTGAGCGGTCTGGCGCTGGGGCAAACGGTGTTATCAAAAGCCTGTATTACGGCGGGTATTGAATTTGACGGCACGCAGGCGCACTCGGCTCTGTATGACACGGAGCGCACCGCAGAGCTGTTCTGTGAGATCGTCAACCGCTGGAAGCGTCTGGGCGGCTGGCCACTGCCGACAGGTGACAGCGAAGAATAAAAAAAGCGACCTTAACAGGTCGCTTTTTTATTTGCGCAGCAAACTTACTCTGCGTCCGGCTCTTCGGTTTTGTACTTCGCCGCGGTTTCTTTGATCAGCTGCTGCAGTTCACCGCGCTGATACATTTCAATCAGGATATCGCAGCCGCCTACCAGCTCACCGTCTACCCACAGCTGCGGGAAGGTTGGCCAGTTAGCGTATTTTGGCAGCTCAGCACGGATGTCCGGGTTCTGCAGGATATCAACGTAAGCAAAACGCTCACCACAGGCTGAGAGCGCCTGAACCGCTTGCGCGGAGAAGCCGCAGCTTGGCAGCTTCGGAGAACCTTTCATATACAGCAGAATCGGGTTTTCAGCGATCTGGCGCTGGATTTTTTCAATAGTGGTGCTCATGTCTTGCTTCCTTTAACTTCTGTTACGGCAATAGTCTGACATTGTAGCGGGTCAGGCTGGCATCGGAAAATAACATTTTCGTCACGTTTATACATTTTACCGCGACTCTACAAAAGTTGCATTGCAAATGGTGTTTAACCCTGCGGCAGTCAGGGTTTTGCTTAGGGAGTGAACAATTGTGCGACAGAACGATGAATTTTTTTGCACTTGCTAACGAAACAGGTTTTTAGATTGAAAAATGCTATTAACTTCTCGGGTTTTTATGGATTAGAATCGACGGGCTTTGTAAATCACTCGCGGGTATTATTGATGACCTGCATTTATCAGGGGACTGCCCAGTGGCGCGGATAACAAAAATCTCGATCACGCTCTGTGCTTTACTGTTTACATCACTCACTCTCACGCCAGTGGCAAACGCCTCTCAGCAGGCGCGGCATTCTGCTGTACAAAAAAGCCATCTGGTAAAAGCCACAGAACGTAAGAAAAAAACCACCACAAAGAACGAAAAGAAAAAGACGACCACCAAGACGACACAAACCGCTTCCAGCAAGACCAAAACAAAATCTTCCCGCACTGCCCACACCACCAAAAGTAAAACTTCGCTGACCGCTGCTAACCTCGTCACTGAAAAATGCATTACGCGTAAAGGCCACAAAGCGAAATGCACCAAAGTCACGAAAATCGCGGAAGTACATAAAGTCCGTGTACAGAAAGCGCAAAAAACCGCGATGAATAAACTGATGGGGCAAATTGGCAAACCTTATCGCTGGGGTGGCAGTTCGCCACGAACCGGCTTCGACTGTAGCGGCCTGGTCTATTACGCCTATAAAGATCTGGTTAAGTTCCGCATTCCGCGTACCGCTAATGAGATGTACCACCTGCGCGACGCCTCTCCGGTGAGCCGTGGTGAGCTGGAAAACGGCGATCTGGTCTTCTTCCGCACGCAAGGCCGCGGCACGGCTGACCATGTGGGTGTCTATGTCGGCAACGGGAAATTTATCCAGTCACCGCGCAGCGGCCAGGATATTCAGATCACCTCCCTGAGTGAAGACTACTGGGTACGTCACTACGTCGGCGCACGTCGCGTGATGACGCCGAAAACTATTCGCTAACCCCTGCCCTGCCGCATCCGTGGCAGGGTAAGTTCCTCTTTTGCATACCCTTTCAATTTGCTATCCTGTCCTTGTTGTCTGTGTGGTTATTGGCAACGCTAAATACAATAAGGAGAGAAGCAATGTCGTTCGAATTACCTGCACTACCGTATGCAAAAGACGCCCTGGCACCGCACATTTCTGCGGAAACCCTGGAATACCATTACGGCAAACATCACCAGACGTATGTCACCAACCTGAACAATCTGATCAAAGGCACCGATTTCGAAGGCAAAACGCTGGAAGAGATCGTCCGTAGCTCAGAGGGTGGCGTATTTAACAACGCGGCTCAGGTGTGGAACCACACCTTCTACTGGCACTGCCTGGCACCCAATGCCGGTGGTGAACCTGCCGGTGAACTGGCTTCCGCGATTAACGCCGCCTTTGGCAGCTTCGCCGATTTCAAAGCGAAGTTTACGGATGCCGCCATCAAGAACTTCGGCTCTGGCTGGACGTGGCTGGTAAAAGAAGCGGATGGCAAACTGGCAATCGTGTCCACCTCTAATGCAGGCACCCCGCTGACCACCAGCGCTACGCCGCTGATGACCGTGGACGTGTGGGAGCACGCTTACTACATTGATTACCGTAACGCGCGCCCGAACTACCTGGAGCACTTCTGGGCACTGGTCAACTGGGACTTCGTCGCGAAGAACTTCGCCGCGTAAGAGAGACGCAGAAGGGGTCCCCCTTCTGCGTTATTTTTATTATTCCGCCGTGCAAACGGCTTCTGGCTGTTTTCGGCCGGACATCATCACCAGCAGCAGGCCGAGAGCGGCAATAATCGCCCCCATCACCGGCACAAAGCTGTATCCCAGACCGCCAGAAATGACGGCGCCGCCCGCCGCAGCACCCAGGGCGTTCCCCAGGTTAAACGCACCGATATTCACCGAAGAAGAGAGTCCCGGCGCCTCGTGGGCGACACGCATCACGCGCATCTGCAGCGGCGGCACCACGGCGAAGGTGGCTGCGCCCCAGACAACCATCGCGATGGCCGCGCCAAACTCGTTACGCGCCAGCCACGGAATCGCGATCATGATGGCAATCAGCAAGGTTAAAAAGCCTTTCAACGTTCCGGCCACTGAACGGTCAGCAAATTTCCCGCCAAGGTAGTTACCCATTGAGAACCCTACGCCAATCAATACCAGCATCGCGGTAATAAAGATCGGGGTTGCATGGGTGATATCGTGCAGCACCGGTGAAATGTAGGTATAGAGCGTAAACATCGCCCCGGCCCCCAGCACGGTGGTCAGCAGTGCAGAAAGCACCTGCGGGCGCACCAGTACCGACAGCTCTTTGCGCACGTCCGGACGTTCACCCGCGCTGCCTTTCGGCAGGGAGAAGAACAAGGCCACCATCGCCACCACGCCCAGCCCGGCGGTTGCCAGGAATGACATACGCCAGCCGATCGCTTCACCCAGCCAGGTCGCAGCCGGTACGCCGCCAATGTTGGCAATCGTCAGCCCCATAAACATGGTCGCCACGGCGCTTGCCTGCTTATGTTTCGGCACCACGCTTGCGGCCACGACCGAGCCCAGCCCAAAGAACGCGCCATGGTTCAGGCTGGTCAAAATGCGCGACAGCATCAGGGTGGTGTAGTCAGGTGAAATGGCAGAGAGCACGTTGCCCAGGGTGAAAATCGCCATCAGGAAAATCAGCGCATTACGGCGCGCGCGGTGTGAAAGCAGTAGCGTCATCAGCGGCGCCCCCACCATCACGCCGATGGCATAAGCGCTGATTAACATCCCGGCCGCAGGGATCGAGACATCCACGCCCCGGGCGATAACAGGCAGTAACCCCATCGGGGAGAATTCGGTGGTGCCAATCCCAAAAGCGCCAATCGCCAGGGCAAGCAGGGGAAAATTGATTTTCATGCGTCAACTCCGGATGCCGTGTCATGTCGTGACACAGAACAAAGAAGCGGAAAGCATGACATCAATCACAAAAAATGAGAAGTTAACAAAATGGCAAAAGATTTTTGCCTGAGAAGTAACAATCCGGTAAACCGGGAGGGAGAAGATTCTCCCTCCGCGTAAATCAGTGCAGCACAGCCGTCAGGCCAGCCGCCACAATCAGCGCCAGCACAACGATGGTGGTGAACAGCGAAAACTTCAGATCGGAACTCATCAATTTTTCTCCTTTTAATCCCCCCACGAAAAGTGAGCTTGCTCATTTTTGCACAGTTTACGTCAAAAATCTTCCCGGATTTAAGCTGATAACCACTTTACCTCTTCCCCTTTTCATCAAGATAGGACAAAATTCCACGCTAAATTTATTAGCGTACCGGCCATTGACCCCCTCCTGACGTCCCGTGTCGTTTTCCTGGCGTACCGCAATCTAAAATTGCGTGATAAGGGTGAGAGAAGGCAAACGTTTACCTTCAAGTATTTCAGGAGTTTAGGATATGGTCTGGAGTGACATTTAATGGCAACAATTAAAGACGTAGCAAAACGCGCAAACGTTTCCACTACAACCGTATCACATGTAATTAACAAAACCCGCTTTGTGGCGGAAGAGACGCGCAACGCCGTCTGGGCAGCAATCAAAGAGCTGCACTACTCGCCAAGTGCGGTTGCGCGCAGCCTCAAGGTGAATCACACCAAATCGATTGGTCTGCTGGCGACCAGCAGCGAAGCGGCCTATTTTGCTGAGATCATTGAGGCGGTAGAGAAAAACTGCTTCCAGAAAGGCTATACCCTGATTCTGGGCAACGCGTGGAACAGCATTGAAAAACAGCGAGCCTATCTCTCCATGATGGCGCAGAAGCGCGTGGATGGCCTGCTGGTGATGTGTTCCGAGTACCCGGAATCCGTACTGTCGATGCTTGAAGAGTATCGCCATATCCCGATGGTGGTGATGGACTGGGGTGAAGCCCGTGCGGATTTCACGGATTCCGTTATCGACAACGCCTTTGAAGGCGGCTATATGGCGGGCCGTTATTTGATCGAACGCGGTCATCGTGAGATTGGCGTGATCCCGGGTCCGCTTGAGCGTAACACCGGCGCAGGTCGTCTGGCTGGCTTTATGAAAGCGATGGAAGAAGCACTGATCACCGTGCCAGAAAACTGGATCGTACAGGGTGACTTTGAGCCGGAATCAGGCTACCGCGCGATGCAGCAGATTGTCTCCCAGCAACATCGTCCTACCGCCGTTTTCTGCGGGGGCGACATCATGGCGATGGGCGCGCTCTGTGCGGCCGATGAGCTGGGTCTGCGCGTCCCGCAGGACATTTCCGTGATCGGCTATGACAACGTGCGCAACGCGCGCTTCTTTACCCCTGCGCTGACCACCATTCACCAGCCGAAAGATTCGCTGGGTGAAACGGCCTTCAACATGCTGCTCGACAGGATCGTCAACAAACGTGAAGAGTCGCAGTCCATTGAAGTCCACCCGCGCCTCATCGAACGCCGTTCCGTTGCGGATGGTCCGTTCCGCGACTACCGTCGTTAATCGCTTTACGGAGCCAGTCACACTGGCTCCCGTAACCATTCCCGGTTAAGCGTTTCGCTGTCCCCCAGATAATCCAGCAGCCAGGCCATAGCAGGTGAAACATCATTTTGTTGCCAGGTCAGACAGCAAGCCGCATCCGGGAACGGATTCTCCAGCGTCAGTTCAACCCACTCGCCGGTGTCGATTCGCGGGCGCGCAAAATGAACGGGCACCATCGCGACGCACAGCCCTGCACTGAGGCAGGTCGCCGACGATTCCCAGTCCGGGGCGACCACGCGACGCTGGTTATCCAGCAGCCAGGTGATACGCTTGGGCAGCGAGCGGGAGGTGTCCTCCAGCACCAGCGACGGCCAGTTACGCAGGGTATCGTCGCTTAACGGCCCCTCCATGGCCGCCAGGGGATGATCGCGTGCCACTACGCATTTCCAGCTCAGCATCCCCATATCGCGAAAGGCATAGCGTCCCCCAACCGGAATCGCCTGCGTCGCCCCAATCGCCATTTCTACCCTGCCGTCCGACAGCGCGTCCCACACGCCGTTGAACACTTCCTGCGAAACACGCAACTCAACGTCAGAAAAATGACGATAGAAATCGACGATCATTTGCCGGGTGCGTTCCGGCTTCACGATATTATCGACCGCGATGGAAAGATGCCCCCGCCAGCCGTTAGCGATCTGCTGACACTGTTCGCGGGTGATCTGCATTTTTTTGATAACAGAACGCCCTTCTTTCAAAAACCACGCCCCGGCAGGCGTTAATTCCACATCACGATGTCGCCGTTCGAACAGCGGAACGGCCAGCCACTCTTCTAGCTGACGCACCGTATAGCTGATTGCCGACGGGACGCGGTGCAGTTCCTGCGCTGCTCCGCTAAAGCTGCCGTTACGCGCGACAGCATCGACCACTTCAAGAGAATAATCTGACCACATTTTCTGCCTGCAAAAAATTTGAATGCACCCGCCAAATATTAGCGTTTCACAAGCCGCTTTGCACTCCCTACACTCTGCGCCAATGTACACCTGCCTCCTCAGGAGAAGAAAATAATGCAACCCAGGAAAGGTTTTTTAGTCTGGCTCGGCGGCTTAAGCGTGCTGGGCTTTTTAGCCACCGATATGTACCTGCCGGCTTTCGCCGCCATGCAGGAAGATCTGCAAACCCCTGCCGCCGCGATCAGCGCCAGCCTGAGTTTGTTCCTCGCCGGTTTTGCCTTCGCGCAGCTGCTCTGGGGACCGCTCTCGGATCGCTTTGGCCGCAAGCCGGTACTGTTGCTGGGTCTGGCCATTTTTGCCGTGGGCTGTCTGGGGATGCTATGGGTTCGCGACGCCACCTGGCTGCTGGTACTGCGGTTTATTCAGGCAGTCGGCGTCTGCGCCGCAGCCGTCACCTGGCAGGCGCTGGTCACCGACTACTATCCGGCGAACCGTACAAACCGAATTTTCGCGACCATTATGCCGCTGGTGGGGCTTTCCCCTGCCCTCGCCCCGCTGCTGGGTAGCTGGATCCTCGCGCATTTCGACTGGCAGGCCATCTTTGCCACGCTGTTTGCCATCACGCTGGTACTGATGCTGCCGGCGTTTGCCCTTAAGCCCGCGCATAAAAAAGAGGCGCATGCCGACGCCAGCCCAATTACCTTTGCCTCCCTGCTGAGCGCCAAAGCGTATCGCGGTAATGTGCTGATTTATGCTGCCTGCTCGGCGAGCTTCTTCGCATGGCTGACCGGTTCACCCTTTATTCTGCACGATATGGGCTACAGCCCGGCGGCCATCGGTCTGAGCTATGTTCCGCAGACCATCGCGTTCCTAGTTGGCGGGTACGGCTGTCGCGCGGCGCTGCAAAAATGGGAAGGCCAGCAGATGCTGCCGTGGTTGCTGGTGCTGTATGCGTTGAGCGTTATCGGGACCTGGGCCGTCGGCTTTATTCCCGGCGTCGGTCTGGCTGAAATTTTGATTCCATTCTGCGTAATGGCCATCGCGAACGGCGCGATATACCCTATCGTTGTGGCGCAGGCGCTTCGTCCCTTCCCGCAGGCGACAGGCCGTGCGGCCGCACTTCAGAATACGCTGCAACTGGGGCTGTGCTTCCTGGCCAGTCTGGTGGTCTCGGCGCTGATTGCCACACCGCTCCTGACCACCACCAGCGTGATGCTGGTTACCGTTGCGCTGGCCGGCATGGGCTATCGTATGCAGGCAGCCGCGCAGCGTGCGCAGGATAACCGCGCGCAGGCAGAAACGTCACATGCGTAATTACTGCAAAAATTATGTAACTTTTCGGTGATTAGGTTGCTAACAATTTTCTATTGAATCACCAAATTTTGCGGCCTATACTAAATTTGGTTCGATTAAATACGATAAATATTAAGTGTTAACGGGAGCCGGAGTGCTCCCGTTTTACCATGGAAGGCATTTCGGCAAGGGTTATCTCCCTTCCTCTGTTCTACGTCGGATACTAGCCTCGCGGTATATACCGTGAGATTTCTCACAAACCAAAAAAAGCGTCTACGCTGTTTGAAGGTTCTGATCACAGTAGGGTGATGGAGAAGCTATGAGTTCATCGTGTATAGAAGAAGTCAGCGTTCCGGACGATAACTGGTCCCGGATCGTCAGTGAACTGTTAGGTCGAGCAGGCATCACGATTAATGGATCATCGCCATCCGATCCTCAGGTTAAACATCCCGACTTTTTTAAACGCGTGTTACGAGAGGGATCGTTAGGCCTGGGAGAAAGTTATATGGATGGCTGGTGGGAATGCGAACGGCTGGATATATTTTTCACCCGCGTTTTGCGTGCTGGTCTGGAAAATCAACTCCCTCGCCATCTGAAAGACACCCTGCGCGTCGCCTCAGCCCGCCTGTTTAACCTGCAAAGTAAAAAACGCGCCTGGATCGTCGGCAAAGAGCACTACGACCTTGGCAACGACCTGTTCAGCCGTATGCTGGACCCCTTCATGCAATATTCCTGCGCCTACTGGAAAGAGGCATCGACGCTTGAAGAGGCGCAACAGGCCAAGCTGCGTCTGATTAGCGAGAAACTGCAGCTTGAGCCCGGAATGCGTGTGCTGGATATCGGCTGCGGCTGGGGTGGGCTGGCGTATTTTATGGCGAAGCACTATGGCGTCAGCGTCGTCGGCGTCACGATTTCAGCAGAACAGCAAAAGCTGGCGCGAGAACGCTGCCAGGGTCTTGATGTTGACATCCGGCTGCAGGATTACCGTGACCTGAACGAACAGTTTGATCGTATTGTCTCCGTGGGTATGTTCGAACATGTTGGCCCGAAAAACTACGACACCTATTTTGACGTCGTGGATCGCAATTTGAAACCAGACGGCATTTTCCTGCTGCACACCATCGGGTCTAAGCGCACCGACAACAACGTCGACCCGTGGATCAACAAATACATCTTCCCGAATGGCTGTTTACCGTCCGTGCGCCAGATTGCCAACGCCAGCGAGTCCCATTTCGTGATGGAAGACTGGCATAACTTTGGCGCGGATTACGACACCACATTGATGGCATGGCATGCACGTTTTCAGGAAGCCTGGCCGGAGATTGCGGACAACTACTCTGAACGATTCAAGCGGATGTTTAGCTATTATCTGAATGCCTGCGCGGGGGCGTTTCGCGCGCGAGATATTCAGCTCTGGCAGGTTGTTTTCAGCCGAGGGATTGAGCACGGCTTGCGGGTCGCCCGCTAAAAAAATAACCCCGGTTACCCGGGGTTATTTTTTATTCGTCTTCTGTGCTCGTTATTATTGCCGCTTCTTTTGCCGCCAGCACGCGCTCAACCGTATCCACTACCGCCTGGGTTTGCGGATCGATTTCGATATTCACGCGATGCCCGAGTTTTTTCGAACCCAGCGTGGTGCGTTGCAGCGTTTCAGGAATTAAATGCACGCAAAAACGCGTTGCCGTCACTTCTCCAACCGTCAGGCTAATCCCATCAATGCCAATAAATCCTTTATAGAGGATGTATTTCATTAATGACGGATCCTGCATTTTGAACCAGATTTGACGGTTATTTTCCGATGTCACGATTTTCGCCACTTCAGCCGTGGTCATGATGTGCCCCGACATCAGATGGCCGCCAATCTCATCACTGAACTTCGCCGCACGCTCAACGTTGACGGTATCACCTACAGCCAGCTCGCCCAGATTAGTAATACGCAGGGTCTCTTTCATTAAATCAAAGCTGATCTTGTTGCCATTAATTTCGGTGACGGTCAGACAGCAGCCGTTATGAGCAATCGAGGCGCCGGTTTCGATGCCATCAAGCATATATTCCGGCAGCTCTACAACATGCGTACGAAAATTAGGTTTTTCATCAATGGACACCACTTTGGCAGTGCCCTGCACAATACCAGTAAACATGCTTACAACTCCTGTTTTCTCCGGACGGTGGTTACACCGTTTAATCCCACCACAATAACAGTTGGAAAAAGAGGTTGCCAGCGGAGCGCATTTTCTGGCGATTTTTTCACTAGATAAATAGCTAAGGAAGGTGCGAACAAGTTCCTGATATGAGATCATCATATTCATCCGGAGCGCATCCCAGAGGGACATCATGAGCCATCAACTCACCTTCGCCGATAGTGAATTCAGCACTAAGCGCCGTCAGACCCGAAAAGAGATTTTCCTCTCCCGCATGGAGCAGATTCTGCCATGGCAGAATATGACCGCTGTCATCGAGCCGTTTTATCCCAAGGCGGGCAATGGCCGACGGCCCTATCCGCTGGAGACCATGCTGCGTATTCACTGCATGCAGCATTGGTACAACCTGAGCGACGGTGCCATGGAAGATGCCCTGTACGAAATCGCCTCCATGCGCCTGTTTGCCCGATTATCCCTGGATAGCGCCCTGCCGGATCGCACCACCATCATGAATTTCCGCCACCTGCTCGAGCAGCATCAACTGGCCCGTCAATTGTTCAAGACCATCAATCGCTGGCTGGCCGAAGCAGGCGTCATGATGACCCAAGGCACTTTGGTGGATGCCACCATCATTGAGGCACCCAGCTCTACCAAGAACAAAGAGCAGCAACGCGATCCGGAGATGCATCAGACCAAGAAAGGCAATCAGTGGCACTTTGGCATGAAGGCCCACATTGGTGTCGATGCCAAGAGTGGCCTGACCCACAGCCTGGTCACCACCGCGGCCAACGAGCATGACCTCAATCAGCTGGGTAATCTGCTTCATGGAGAGGAGCAATTTGTCTCAGCCGATGCCGGCTACCAAGGAGCGCCACAGCGCGAGGAGCTGGCCGAGGTGGATGTGGACTGGCTGATCGCCGAGCGTCCCGGCAAGGTAAAAACCTTGAAGCAGCATCCGCGCAAGAACAAAACGGCCATCAACATCGAATACATGAAAGCCAGCATCCGTGCCAGGGTGGAGCACCCGTTTCGCATCATCAAGCGGCAGTTCGGCTTCGTGAAAGCCAGATACAAAGGGCTGCTGAAAAACGATAACCAACTGGCGATGTTATTCACCCTGGCCAACCTGTTTCGGGTGGACCAAATGATACGTCAGTGGGAGAGATCTCAGTAAAAACCGGAAATAACGCCAGAAATGGTGGAAAAAATAGCCTAAATAGGCTGATTCGATGTGTTTGCGGGAAAAAAATCGGCCCAGATCCGCGAAATTTTAATCAGCGAGTCAGCTTGGGAAGAAATGACCTGCTTATTCGCACCTTCCCTAAAGCCCGCTACAATAGCTGGCACCCCCCGCATTTTCTTCTTGCTGCCCGTTACGGCGGCTTTTTTAGTCTCTCTTATAACTACAAAATAAAGGTGTTCACGTGCAGAAGTACATGAATGAAGCGCGGCAGTTATTGGCACTGGCGATACCAGTGATCATCGCGCAAGTGGCCCAGACCGCAATGGGATTTGTGGATACCGTCATGGCAGGTGGCTATAGCGCCACTGATATGGCGGCCGTCGCCATCGGTACATCAATCTGGCTTCCGGCCATCCTGTTCGGCCATGGTCTGCTGCTCGCGCTGACGCCGGTTATTGCTCAACTTAATGGTTCGGGACGTCGCGAACGCATTGCCCATCAGGTCCGCCAGGGGTTCTGGCTGGCCGGATTTGTCTCCGTGCTGATTATGGTCGTGCTCTGGAACGCCGGTCATATCATTCGCGCGATGGATAACATTGACCCGGCACTGGCTGACAAAGCCGTGGGCTATCTGCGTGCCCTGCTCTGGGGGGCACCGGGCTACCTCTTCTTCCAGGTGGCGCGTAACCAGTGCGAAGGCCTGGCGAAAACCAAGCCCGGGATGGTGATGGGCTTTATCGGCCTGCTGGTGAATATTCCGGTGAACTATATCTTTATTTACGGTCATTTCGGGATGCCAGAGCTGGGCGGCGTCGGCTGCGGCGTGGCAACCGCCGCGGTTTATTGGGTGATGTTCTTCTGTATGCTTACCTTTGTGAAACACGCCCGCTCTATGCGCGATATTCGTAATGAGAAAACATTCAGTACGCCGGACTGGAGCATCATGACGCGCCTGATGCAGTTAGGCTTGCCGATTGCGCTGGCCCTGTTTTTTGAAGTGACGCTCTTTGCCGTCGTCGCCCTGCTGGTCTCCCCACTGGGGATCGTTAACGTGGCCGGGCACCAGATTGCGCTCAACTTCAGCTCCCTGATGTTCGTTCTGCCGATGTCGCTGGCGGCGGCGGTGACGATTCGCGTCGGCTTCCGCCTGGGCCAGGGCTCGACGCTGGATGCGCAAACGGCCGCACGGACCGGGCTGGGCGTCGGTGTCTGCATGGCGGTCTGTACGGCGCTCTTTACCGTTGCATTACGCGAGCAAATTGCCCTGCTCTATAACGACAACCCGGAAGTGGTGGCACTGGCCTCGCACCTGATGCTGCTCGCCGCGGTGTACCAGATTTCAGACTCTATCCAGGTGATTGGCAGCGGCGTGCTTCGCGGATACAAAGATACGCGCTCCATCTTCTTTATCACCTTCATCGCCTACTGGGTACTGGGACTGCCGTGCGGCTACATCCTGGCCCTGACCGATCTGGTGGTTGACCGCATGGGACCCGCCGGGTTCTGGATGGGCTTTATCATTGGTCTGACGTCAGCCGCGATCATGATGATGATGCGCATGCGCTTCCTGCAGCGCCAGCCATCAACCGTGATTTTGGAACGCGCTGCGCGTTAAATACGCAGTAGCCGTCTGCTGGCGGCTACTTTCTCTTCACTTTGCGCGGTAATGAAGCAATCGCGTGAAATCAGAGAGAAAAATGCATTTTCCCTCTTGCCACCTTGATGCTGTGCCGCTAATATTCGTCCCCGTTGTCACCGACAACACGTTGCGTTCATAGCTCAGTTGGTTAGAGCACCACCTTGACATGGTGGGGGTCGTTGGTTCGAGTCCAATTGAACGCACCATTCTGCGTCCGTAGCTCAGTTGGTTAGAGCACCACCTTGACATGGTGGGGGTCGGTGGTTCGAGTCCACTCGGACGCACCATTTCAGTCCTGAAATGGTGCAAATCCTCTTCAGATATCCTGATTTTTCTTAATCCCTTATTTTCATCATTATTCTCCTGCTACGCTTTTCTTATGGAAAAAATACAGGAAGCGCGTTGATGAAGAGTATCGCCATTATCGGCTCCGGCCCCACAGGGATTTACACCTTTTATCATCTGCTTAAAAACAGCACCCCGCTCTCAGTTTCCGTCTTTGAACAGGCCGATGACGCTGGCGTGGGCATGCCTTATAACGACGACGATAATTCTCGCCTGATGCTGGCGAACATTGCGAGCATTGAAATCCCGCCCATTTTTATGACCTACCTCGACTGGCTGAAGGGACAGAGTGAAGCGCACCTGGCGCGTTTTAAGGTAGATAAAACCACGCTCCACGATCGGCAGTTCCTGCCCCGGATCCTGCTGGGTGAATATTTTCGCGACAGCTTTCGAACCATCGTCAAAGAAGCTAAAAAGCAGGGGTTCGAGGTTAACATCCATGAATCCGCCGCAGTTACCGACGTCATTCCCTCCTCAACCGGCGTCACGCTTTCCGTCAATGGCAACGTCTTTCCTGAACGCTTTGACCTTGCGGTTATCGCCACCGGTCACGTCTGGCCAGACGAGGACGAAGCCACGCGCACATTCTTCCCAAGCCCGTGGTCCGGTCTGATGGACGCCCGCATTCCCCCTTGCCGCGTTGGCATTATGGGAACATCGTTAAGCGGTCTGGATGCGGCGATGGCGGTGGTGATGCAGCACGGTGAGTTCCGTGACGGTAAATTCATCCTGGACGAAGGCAGTGGAGCGTTAAACATTACGCTGATGTCGCGGACAGGCATTCTGCCGGAAGCCGATTTTTACTGCCCTATCCCTTACGAACCGCTGTCCGTTTTAACCGCATCCGTGGTTGAAGGCGAGATAGCCAAAGGATCGGATGGCCTGCTTGACCGCATTTTTGCCCTGATGGTGAAAGAGCTTCAACGTGCCGACCCGGCATGGTGCGAGAAAATTTCTCTGCAACGCCACAACGCCGACAGCCTGCGTGACGCCTGGTTTGAGGATCGTCAACAGCACGGTCCGTTTAGCTGGGCGGAAGAGAACCTCAATGAAGTTGAACGGAACAAACGCGAACAGCGCACCGTCGCCTGGCGCTATACCGTCCTTCGGCTGCATGAGGTCGTTCAGGAGATTGTTCCCCATCTTAGCGATCAGGACAGAGAGCGCTTCAAAAACGGGCTGGCCCGCGTGTTTATCGACAACTATGCGGCGATCCCTCCGCAGTCTATCCGCAGACTGCTTGCGCTTCGCGAGGCTGGCATCATCAGCGTGGCGGCCCTGGGCGACGACTATACGCTGGATGTTGGCAGCGACCGCACGGTGGTGTCCACAAAAGAGACCGTTTACCGCTTTGACGTTTTCATCGATGCACGCGGGCAAAAGCCGCTCAAAACCAAAGATCTGCCTTTCCCCTCACTGCGCAGAGCGCTGGAAACGACCGGCGATGAGATACCCGATGTCGGTGAAGATTACACGCTAAATGCACCTGAAACGGTTCGCGGGCGCATCGCGTTTGGCGCGATACCGTGGCTGATGCACGATCATCCCTTTGTTCAGGGGCTGGCGGAGTGTGCAGAGATTGCAGAGGCGATGGCCAGGGCGGCTGAAAAACCGGCCACAGGTTTACGGCGTCGATTACCGTACGTAGAGAACTGACAGGGCTTCCATGCCCTGCAACGCGATATTACTCGAAGAAGACGTCCGGGTTTTCAGACAGCGAGACAAAGGTTTTCGTCGCTTTATCCAGGGCACGAATTTCGCCGCTTTCAATGTCATAGACCCAGCCGTGCAGGCGAAGGGAGTTGTTACGCAGCCCCACCGCGACGGACGGGTGAGTCTTAATGTTGCTCAGTTGCGCAAACACGTTCTCCTGCACCATCGCATTCACTTTATCGAGCGGCTTATCCCAGGTTTTCTTCTCAACCACGGCTTTGGCCGCATCGGAATAGCGCAGCCAGTGTGAAACAGCAGGCATCGGCTCCAGGTTCGCGTTATCGGCAATCGCCTTCATCGCGCCACAGTTGGAGTGGCCGCAGATGACGATATCCGTCACGCCCAGCGCCACAACCGCGTATTCGATAGTGGCAGAGACACCGCCAGGCTCAGGCCCGAACGGCGGCACAATATTACCAGCATTACGAATGACAAAGAGTTGTCCCGGCTCTTGCTGAGTAACCAGTTCCGGGACCAGACGGCTGTCGGAGCATGAGATGAACAGCGCTTTGGGATTCTGGCTGGACGCTAAACTGCGAAAGAGCTCTTTACGTTGCGGGAAAATCTCTTTTTGAAAGCTGAGAAAACCTTCAATGATATGTTGCATAGCAATTTCTCTTTTATCTGTTTTAGTTTAGGTATGATCGCGATCACACTCGTAAAGTTTACCCATCGCGCTTCACTTCAGACAAGCAATATATTTCTGGCCCGACCGCTGTACGATAGCGTCGGCATTCGCCGGAATGTTCTGCCCTTCGAACGCGCCGTAAAGACGGGCGAAAGATTTGCCCACCAGGCGCCGGGTGACCTCCTCAACCTTGCGGGCAGGCAACGGAAGCATATTCGGGTAGCTCCACATAAACGACACCGCATCCTTCCCGGGGGTGACCTGCAGAATATCCCCCGCCAGCAAAACGCCCTCGCCTTCCTGCCAGTGCAGCACCGTGCCGCCCGCGAAATGGCCGCCGAGACGCAGCAAAGTAACCGATGGCACGATCTCCAGCGCATCGCCCTCCCAGTAAACAATCGCCGGACTGGCGCGCATCACCCACTCGCGATCGCTGGCGTGCAGATAGACCGGCGCATCAAACGCCGCGGCCCACTCCTGCATGGTGGTGTAATAGTGCGGATGGGAAATCGCAATGGCGCGGAGGCCGCCGAGCGCGGTGATGATAGCGTGGGTGGCCGGGTTAAGGTTGGCGATGCAGTCCCACAAAATATTGCCGTGTGGGGTACGCAGCAGCAACGCGCGCTGGTTAATCGCAAAAGACGGTACCGTTTTGATGCTGTACAACTGCGGCTCCAGCTGCTGCCATTTATTCGCGTGCGTGGCCGTTACCGTCTCATACTCGATCCACGCCTGGCCGCTGGCCGGGACATACTGACGTTCATCCTCGCAAATCGGGCATCTTTCCGGCTGTGCATAGTAGGAGGTACCGCAGGTTTTACAGAGTGTAATCATGAGCGCTCCTCAGTGATAAAGCACTGAGTATGGCAGGGATTATCCTTATGTGCTGCGTGGTACATTGCTGGCTTTTTTTGCCCTATACTGTGCTCGTATCAATAACTGAACATAGCAGGTGCAACATGGAAATTGATCTCGATAACCTGGTTTTTAACGGACTGGATGAAGCGGAAGAACGCAACGCGGAACGTCTGGATGACGCGGACAAAAAAGCCCAGG
This sequence comes from Enterobacter kobei, assembly GCF_001729765.1. Lineage (NCBI taxonomy): Bacteria > Pseudomonadati > Pseudomonadota > Gammaproteobacteria > Enterobacterales > Enterobacteriaceae > Enterobacter > Enterobacter kobei. The sequence continues at coordinate 1,991,077 of NZ_CP017181.1, read as the reverse complement.
CGATTGTCGCCGACGACGACTGCGGTGATGCCTGCAAGATCTGATAAAAAGCACCGGTCAGCCGGTGCTTTTTTTGGCACTCAACGGAGAGCTACAGTTCAGGCGTCTTTTTAAACCCCGTCAGCATCAGTACAAGGCTTTGCGCCGACGAAGCCGGTTCAAACTGGTAATTGTTTCCCTGGCGGTCGCCGCCGATATACCACGAGATTTCGGTTTTCCCTTCCGCCAGCGCCTTGCGCACGGCTTTGTCGACATCCACCATTCTGTACTCGCGCGAGTGGTTGAGATACAGCACAGCATCGGATCGATAGCTGCAGGCCGGGCGGTCAGCCCAGTTCACCGTTGCAGGATCCCAGTCGTTGCTGGCCGGATAGAAGAAGATCTGATCGGCGCCGTCAGTTTCTACCTTACCGCCGTATATGCGAACGCGATATTTAAACAGAGAAGGATCCTGTCCCGCTGGCAGCGGCGGGATCGTAAACTTCACCAGTGAGAGGGTTTCACTGTTTTGCGTTCGGCCTCCATTCTGCCAGTTATCCTGCACCAGCAAAGCCTGCGGCTGAGGCTGGGAGAGCCCCGGCTCAAGGCTGCTTAGCCAGACGTTTGCCTGCGCTTTTGAATAGGCATATGGCACGGTCGTGCCACAGTCCAGCCCGCGATTCATACACAGTTCGGTCATAAAGCGCGCCCCCTCTTCCGTCCAGCCATTCATGAAATCAGCATGCGCAGTGTAGAGACTTCCCCAGCGTTCTTCGCGTTCGTCACCATGCATAATGGGATCGAGGGAAAGCTGTACTTTGCTGGTATCAAGGGATGAAATTGTCGGAAGCACATAAGCGATGTTCATGTTCACGGTCGGAATTTTCACCGGAAACGCGGTCGGGCATTGCCCTTTCGTATCGTACGTCGCATTGGCAACGCCGTGAGCGGGCTTGAGATTCACGCCATCCCAGCAGTTGGGAAACTGAATACCGATATTAAACTGCACGGCGTCTCCCGCCTTGCGTAGCCCGCACACTTCGCCTGTTTTTGTCGTGTAACCTTTGCCGTTAGCACATAAGAACGTGATATGCGGGTTAGGCGCAGATCCATGGTGATCCCCCGCCAGCAGTGATAGCCCCGCCGGGAAAGGCTGCAGCGGCCAGGTTTCCACATTCGAGGCCTGATAATAGGTTTTTTGATACGCGGGTTTTACGATAGTGCCATCAGGCAGCCGCAGCGAAGGTGCCCAGTATGCCGAGCTATCCGCTTTATTATCGCAGGTGGTTTCTTCCAGCGTGCGCAGGGTTACCCTGGTCGAGCTGGCATCGGTGTGCGTGTTGCCGAAGAAGTCATGCAGCATGGCCTCGTTGGGTCTGCCAAACATCATAATGGCATCATCGCCAAGGGTATGGGAGTAGCCGCAGACGACATGAGCCTGTGGCGCAGCATGTGCCGCATGCATGGCGAGAAGTAACGCAGGGGCTGAAAGAGCCGTGGTTAAGGTGGTCCGTTTCATCATTATCTCCATTAATGAAAGGACCTATAGGTAACAAACAACGGGTTAATTAACCGAATGATTCACCGCGTACTTTTCTCCTCATTGCGGCTTTACAGACGTAACGCACAGCTCATTCCAGTACATTTCGCGCGTGCGGCGCAGTTCAGCGTGACGTTTTATCATGGAACCACTCCGGGTCTATGTTAGCAACGTCCACGCCGTACAGGCTGGCGGCAGGCAGTATTGACTCAAGAACACGTTGCGCGCTGTTCTCCGCATTCACAGGTCGGGTGGCAAAAAACCGCCGTAACGTGCTGATCCATTTTTTCATCGTCTTGCCCCTCTTGCTTCACCTGCGTTCAGTAAAACACCCATTAACAATGGAGGGGAAATAACAATAACGACTGTTGATATGCGGGATCTGAGAAACGCGCGAAACGCGGGCGCATCACCCGGCCAGCGCTTTAACCACTGTCTCCATCGCTTCGGTTGTCAATTCGCTGCGCTTGATGCGCTGGTTCGCCAGCGCCGTGCGCAGCACACCCGCAATGACAATATGCTTCGGCTCCTGCCCTAAATCACGCATCTCAAGCACCACCTTACCGACCACCCGGCACATCTCCTGGTACAGCGCTTCATCTTTGGTCACGTTACCCATCGTCATCACTCCGTTGCCTTTTAAACGTTGAGCTTAAATGATTCTCCTGCCGGATACAAAAAAGAAGCCCGGCGAGGATCTCGCCGGGCTTCATCTGTAAAATCAGCTAATTAGTTATTAACCGGAATCACAGCACCTTTGTATTTGGTGCGGATCCAGTCCTGAATCTCTTTGGAGTGCAGCACGTTCACCAGTGCGACGATGTCCTTCTTCTTCTCGTCACCGCGATGCACGGTAATGATGTTGGCGTACGGGTTATTTTCACCGCTCTCTACCGCAATCGGGTCGTGCACCGGGTCCAGACCGGCGTCAATCGCATAGTTGGCGTTAATCACGACCGCAGCGCCTTCATCGTTGTTGTACATCTGCGGCAGCAGAGAGGCTTCGACGTTAGGCGTGAACTGCAGCTTCTTCGGGTTCTCAACGATGTCGCTGATACGCGCCGTCACTTTGTCGATGCCAGGCTTCAGCTTGATCACGCCCTCTTTTTCAAAGATGGAGAGAATACGGCCTTCTTCGGAAACGGCATCACGCATAATGATCTTACCGCCTTCCGGCAGGTCCTTCAGCGACTTGTACTTTTTGGAGTAGATACCGATTGGCTCAATGTGGATAGCACCCGCACTGACAAAATCGTAATCCTTATCGCCCGCGTGATCTTTCAGCACGCTGTTCAGGTAAGGAATATGCTGGAAATAGTTGGCGTCAATGTCATGACCCGCCAGCGCGGTGTTGGGCAGAATGTAGTCCTGGAACGGTTTAATCTCCAGGTCAATCCCCTGCTTCGCCAGAATCGGCTTGGCCTGCTCCAGAATTTCGGCGTGCGGCGTGTTGGATGCGCCCACAGTCAGCGTATCCGCCCAGGAGGCGAAGCTCAGGGCGCTCAGGGTGGCTGCGGCGATCAGTGTCAGCGTTTTTTTCATGATGTGGTTCCTGTGTGTATTTATTAGCGTTTATCTAACAGAGAAGTCATAGCGTCGCCGCAGAACTGGATAATGAAAACGATGATCAGAATGGTCACCGTTGCCACCAGCGTGACGTCACCATGGTTGCGCTGGAATCCTTCCAGATAAGCCAGATTTCCCAAACCGCCGGCGCCAATCACCCCCGCCATGGCGCTGTAACTCACCAGCGCAATCAGCGTTACCGTTATCCCTGATACCAGTGCAGGTGATGATTCCGGCAGTAAAACCCGAAACACGAGCGTGCTCAGTCGTGCGCCCATAGAGCGCGTTGCTTCGATTACCCCTTTGTCCACTTCGCGCAGGGCAATCTCCACCAGGCGTGCGTAGAACGGCGCGGCCCCCACAATCAGGGCCGGCAGCGCCGCGTTGGCACCAAGAATGGTACCGACGATGGTCTTGGTGAACGGGATCAACAGGACAATCAGAATGATGAACGGTATTGAGCGAAACACGTTTACCACAATCGAAATCACGCTGTAGACCGTGCGGTTTTGAAACAGCCCGCCGCGCGCGGTTAAGAACAGCGCCAGGCCCAGCACGATCCCCAGCACAAAGGTCGCCACCCCGGAAAGCGCGGTCATGTACAGCGTCTCCTGCGTCGCCGCCCAGAGCTGATCCCATTTGAGGTGCGGGAAGAGATTCTCAGCCATGTTTAATGACCTCGCCTTCAATATCGCTGTGCTTCAGGTCGGCGAGGATATTGTTCAGTTGTTCATCAGATGCCACGACGTGGACCCAGAGCTGGCCGAAAACGCCGTGGGCGGTTTGCGTCATTTTCCCGTGCAGGATATTAAACGGCAGACCGTAGCGCAGGGTCAGCTCACCCACGACCGGCTTGTGCGTGCTGTGGCCGGTAAAGGTCAGACGGATGACCGTGCCTTCCAGATCGTTTGCCAGTTCGGTATTGAAGGTTTCTTCCTCGGCGTACTGACTTACCTGGCGGACAAACTGCTGCGTAATCGGCTGCTGCGGATGGGTGAATACACTCAGCACATCCCCCTCTTCCACTACCTTACCGTTTTCCATCACCGCCACGCGGTCGCAGATCTTGCGCACCACATGCATTTCGTGGGTGATCAGCACGATGGTCAGCTTGAAACGACGGTTGATATCCAGCAGCAGATCGAGGATCTGATCGGTGGTCTGCGGGTCGAGTGCGGACGTGGCTTCATCACACAGCAAAACGTCCGGGTTATTGGCCAGCGCGCGCGCAATCCCCACGCGCTGTTTTTGTCCGCCGCTCAGCTGTGACGGGTAGGCATTCTCACGCCCTTTCAGCCCAACCAGCGCCACCAGTTCCGCCACGCGAGCCTTGATTCTGGCTTTTGGCACACCGGCGATCTGCATGGAGAACGCGATATTCTCACTTACCGTGCGCGACCACAGCAGGTTGAAGTGCTGGAACACCATACTGATTTTCAGGCGTGCCTGACGCAGGGCTTCACCTTTTGCGGCGGAGATGTCCTGCCCGTTAATCGTGACGCTGCCAGCGCTGGGTTTCTCCAGACCATTCAGCAGACGAATCAGCGTGCTTTTCCCGGCGCCGCTGTAGCCGATAATGCCGTAAACCTGTCCCTGCTCAATCGTCAAATTGACGTTATCAACGGCTGTGAGCGCCGCCTTACCGTTGTCAAAAACCTTCGAAATATTTCTGAGTACAATCATTCTAATTCATTATCCGATCCGCCAATGGCGGTTTAGAAGTATGGATGTCCAAACGATAGTAAACAGGCGTTATCAGTTTTTAAATGAACAAAAAAGCATGTGTTATAACTTTCAGTAATAAACAACGACGCTACACGGCGGGAAGTATTTAGATTGATTTCAGCAATGATTATCTGCCAGACGCATAACGCTTAACTGATATGCGAAAAAAACGGTCATTATTGCAGCATTTTATGCCGAGATAGCCATCCTCACTTCCAGACAACTTTACGTCTTGCTGTCCTGACATCCAAAAACAGCACTGATATTCCCGTCTGTTATAAAAAGCAGTGAAGTGTTCTTTATTGCGAAAATTTCACCGCCCTATCATCCCGTCATGACACCCAGAAAGGAAAACCTCATGACGATTTACCACTCCGTCACCGAACTGATTGGCCGGACACCGCTGATCCAGCTGCACAAGCTTGATACCGGTCCCTGCTCGCTGTTTCTGAAGCTGGAGAACCAAAACCCCGGCGGCTCCATTAAAGATCGCGTGGCGTTATCGATGATTAACGACGCGGAGCGTACCGGCCAGCTACGGCCGGGTGGCACGATTATTGAAGCAACGGCGGGGAATACCGGCCTCGGGCTGGCGCTGATCGCCGCCCAGAAAGGCTATACGCTTATCCTGGTGGTGCCGGACAAAATGAGCCGCGAGAAGATTTTCCACCTGCGCGCGCTGGGTGCCCAGGTGATACTGACCCGTTCCGACGTCAATAAGGGGCATCCGGCCTATTACCAGGATTACGCCCAGCGCCTGGCCGATGAACTGCCGGGCGCGTTTTATATCGACCAGTTCAATAACGACGCTAACCCGCTGGCACATCGCACTACCACGGCACCGGAACTGTATGAGCAGCTTGACGGCAGAATTGACGCCATCGTGGTCGGCGTCGGCTCAGGCGGCACGCTGGGCGGCCTGCAGGCGTGGTTTGCCGAGCATTCTCCGCATACGGAGTTTGTGCTGGCCGACCCGGCCGGGTCTGTGCTCGCCGATCAGGTCGAGACCGGTCGCTACCACGATGCGGGCGCCTGGCTGGTTGAGGGCATTGGCGAGGACTTTATTCCGCCGCTGGCCCACATTGAAAGCGTAAACCGCGCCTGGCGCATTACCGACCGCGAAGCGTTTGCCACCGCGCGTGAACTGCTGAAAACGGAAGGCATTCTGGCGGGCTCTTCCAGCGGCACCCTGCTGGCGGCGGCGCTGAAATATTGCCAGGCGCAAGCCACGCCGAAACGCGTGGTGACCTTCGCCTGCGACAGCGGCAATAAATATCTCTCGAAGATGTTCAACGACGACTGGATGCGCCAGCAGGGGCTCATCACGCGCCCTCAGGCAGGCGATCTCTCTGACTACATTGCCCTGCGCCACGATGAAGGCGCTACCGTCACCGCCGCCCCGGATGACACGCTCTCCACCGTTCTGGCGCGCATGCGCCTGTACGACATCTCCCAGCTGCCGGTACTGGAAAACGGTCAGGTCGTCGGCATTATCGACGAGTGGGATCTGTTGCGGCATATCGGCGGTGAAGCTGACCGCTTCGCCCTTCCCGTGACAGAGGCCATGACGCGTCAGGTGGAATTTCTCGATAAACGCGCCCCGGAAAGCGCCCTGCACGCCATCTTCGACCGCGGTCTGGTGGCCGTCATTAATGACAACGACCGTTTTCTCGGTTTGATTACGCGCAGCGACGTGCTGACCGCGTGGCGCAACCGTCTTCAGCCATAAGGAACAGATGATGAAAAACCTGGCAACCCTGAGCGTCCACAGCGGCGCGTTCAATGATCAGCATGGCGCCGTTATGCCGCCGATTTACGCCACCTCGACGTTTGCGCAACCCTCTCCCGGGGAGCATACCGGCTATGAGTATTCCCGCAGCGGCAATCCGACGCGCCATGCGCTCGAAACCGCCATCGCCGAACTGGAAGGCGGAACGCGCGGCTACGCCTTTGCATCCGGTCTTGCCGCCATCTCCACCGTGCTTGAACTGCTGGATAAAGACAGCCATATTGTCGCCATTGATGACGTCTACGGCGGCACATATCGCCTGATTGAAAATGTCCGCAAACGCAGCACCGGTCTGCAGGTCAGCTGGGTTAAGCCGGACGATTTAGCCGGGCTTGAGGCGGCTATTCGCCCGGACACCCGCATGATCTGGGTTGAAACACCTACCAACCCTCTGCTGAAGCTGGCGGATTTAGCGGCTATCGCTGACATCGCCCGTCGTCATAACGTTATCAGCGTGGCGGATAACACCTTCGCATCGCCGGTCATTCACCGTCCGCTGGCGTCGGGTTTCGACATCGTGGTGCACTCAGCAACCAAATACCTTAACGGCCACTCTGACGTGGTGGCCGGGCTGGCGGTGGTGGGTGATAATCCGGCGCTGGCGGACAGGCTTGGCTACCTGCAGAACGCGGTCGGCGGCGTACTGGACCCGTTTAGCAGCTTCCTGACCCTGCGCGGTATTCGTACCCTTTCGCTCCGCATAGAGAGACACAGCAGCAACGCGCTGGCGATTGCGCAATGGCTGGAACAGCATCCGCTGGTTGAACGGGTCTTTTATCCCGGACTGGAGTCGCACCCGCAATATCAGCTTGCCCGCACGCAGATGGCGCTGCCCGGCGGGATGATTTCTGTCGTGGTGAAAGGTGATGCGCAACGCGCCACAGAGTTGATTCGCAACCTGACGTTATTCACCCTTGCGGAAAGCCTGGGCGGCGTGGAGAGTCTGGTGAGCCAGCCTTACAGCATGACGCACGCCTCGATTCCGCTGGCGCAACGGCTGGCAAACGGTATTGTGCCACAGCTGATTCGCCTGTCGGTGGGGATTGAAGATCCTAAAGACCTCATCGCCGACCTCAGTCAGGCGCTGCAAAAATAAGCAAAATGCGGCAGGTCAATCACCTGCCGCGATAAGTTGTCATCATGGCTTAACGCGTTGATAACAATATTATGTAAAACGGCATTGATTATTTCTGAAACACCGTTTCCATTTTCCTTTTATCTTAAAATCAGCGTATAATGCGCGCCAAATCCCTGGTGAATGGTTTCAGCGCTTGGAATACAAAAAACAACGTACAACTTCTCCTCTCCTTCGTTGGGCTGTCACTCAGGCACACTTTCTTCTGCACGCTCATTTGATGTCTCCTATCCTTAGTGCGTGTCATATACTCTTTTGCAACACAGGTTTGACTCTGCGGCGGTGCGCCCCCGGAGCGAGATTTCCATATCCTTCCCAACTTAAAGACTAAGACTGTCATGAAAAAGACGAAAATTGTTTGTACTATCGGCCCGAAAACCGAATCCGAAGAGATGCTGAGCAAAATGCTGGACGCCGGCATGAACGTGATGCGTCTGAACTTCTCTCACGGTGACTATGCAGAACACGGTCAGCGTATCCAGAACTTGCGCAACGTGATGAGCAAAACCGGTAAAAAAGCGGCTATCCTGCTCGACACTAAAGGTCCGGAAATCCGTACCATCAAACTGGAAGGCGGCAACGACGTCTCTCTGAAAGCGGGCCAGACCTTTACCTTCACCACCGACAAATCCTTAGTCGGTAACAGCGAAATCGTTGCGGTCACCTATGAAGGCTTCACCAGCGATCTGTCCGTCGGTAACACCGTCCTGGTCGACGATGGTCTGATCGGTATGGAAGTGACCGCGATTGAAGGTAACAAGGTTATCTGTAAAGTGCTGAACAACGGCGACCTGGGCGAAAACAAAGGCGTTAACCTGCCGGGCGTTTCTATCGCACTGCCAGCACTGGCTGAAAAAGACAAGCAAGACCTGATCTTCGGCTGCGAACAAGGCGTTGACTTCGTTGCAGCGTCCTTCATCCGTAAGCGTTCTGACGTGGTCGAAATTCGCGAGCACCTGAAAGCGCACGGCGGCGAGAAGATCCAGATCATCTCCAAAATCGAAAACCAGGAAGGCCTGAACAACTTCGACGAAATCCTCGAAGCGTCTGACGGCATCATGGTTGCACGTGGCGACCTGGGCGTTGAAATCCCGGTTGAAGAAGTGATCTTCGCGCAGAAGATGATGATCGAAAAATGTGTTCGCGCGCGTAAAGTGGTTATTACCGCGACGCAGATGCTGGACTCTATGATCAAAAACCCACGCCCAACCCGCGCTGAAGCAGGCGACGTGGCTAACGCCATCCTCGACGGTACCGATGCTGTTATGCTGTCCGGCGAATCCGCAAAAGGGAAATATCCTCTGGAAGCGGTTGGCATTATGGCGACCATCTGTGAACGTACTGACCGCGTGATGACCAGCCGTCTGGACTTCAATAACGACAGCCGCAAGCTGCGCATCACCGAAGCCGTTTGCCGCGGTGCGGTAGAAACTGCTGAGAAACTGGAAGCGCCACTGATTGTGGTTGCGACCCAGGGCGGTAAATCTGCGCGTGCAGTGCGTAAATACTTCCCGGATGCCACTATCCTGGCCCTGACCACCAACGAAACCACCGCGCGTCAGCTGGTGCTGAGCAAAGGCGTCGTTGCACACCTGGTTAAAGAGATTGCCTCTACTGACGATTTCTACATTCAGGGTAAAGCCATGGCTCTGGAAAGCGGTCTGGCACAGAAAGGCGACGTTGTGGTTATGGTTTCTGGTGCGCTGGTACCAAGCGGAACGACCAATACTGCATCCGTTCACGTGCTGTAATAATTCACGAACGAATTAATTTTGATAAAAAGCGCCCAATGGGCGCTTTTTTTATTCCAGTCATTAGCCAAACTCATTCAAAAAGCAAATCGGGTTTTTCTATTTAATTGCGAATTATCTAAGATGAATCCGATGAAAAATGCCTTTTTTTACATAGCTTTTTACTCAAAAAGGGCCGATTCGATGCTTCTTTGAGCGAACGATCAAAAATAGGCGTATTCCCATCAAAAAAATATTCTCAACCCAAAAAACTTTGTGTAATACTTGTAACGCTACATGGAGATTAACTCAATCTAGAGGGTATTAATAATGAATCGTACTAAACTGGTACTGGGCGCGGTAATCCTGGGTTCTACTCTGCTGGCTGGTTGCTCCAGCAACGCTAAAATCGATCAGCTGTCTTCTGACGTTCAGACTCTGAACGCTAAAGTTGACCAGCTGAGCAACGACGTGAACGCAATGCGTTCCGACGTTCAGGCTGCTAAAGACGACGCAGCTCGCGCTAACCAGCGTCTGGACAACCAGGCTACTAAATACCGTAAGTAATAGTACCTGTTAATAAAATGGCGCACATTGTGCGCCATTTTTTTTGCCTGCGTCAAACGGCTCTACTGCGTCATCTTCTCCCCTGCCTCTTCCGCTACCGCCGCGGACACACGACTGTTCTGCACTGACAATACGCTGTTACTGGCCGACGGGCCGCTTCCCGCAGAAACCACAACCGGGATCCCCGCACGGCGCGCCAGGGCTTTATCGATCAGCGCCTTATCGCTTCCGGACTGTGAAACAAAGGTCGCAAAGTCGGCGGAGTGCGTAATGGGCGAAATCTGTGGGTTTTCACCTTCCACCTGCGCCAGCGGACGATGGACCTCAATATAGCGTTTACCATCCGGCTCGACCGCGAATTTCACTGGCTCATTGATGATTTGTACCCGGGTGCCAACCCGTACCTGTTCGAACAGGGCTTTAATATCCGGGGCGTTCATTCGCATACAGCCGGAACTGACGCGCAAGCCAACGCTGTCTGGCGCACTGGTTCCGTGGATAAGATATTCCCCATTACCAATACCCAAACGCAGGGCATAGCGTCCCAGCGGGTTATTTGGCCCTGCGGGAACCACAGGAGGCAGTTTAATTCCCTGCGCAAGTGAACGGGCTCTGATACCGGCCGTCGGCGTCCAGGTTGGGTTCGGGATTTTTTGACTGACGCGGGTCGTGCTCACCGGTGTTTCCAGCCCCAGTTGCCCGATGCCAAGTGGGAAAACCTGGACAATGTTCTCTCCCGGCGGGAAATAGTAAAGCCGCAGCTCAGCGAGGTTCACAACAATACCCTCGCGCGGCGTGTCGGGTAGCAGCATCTGCGACGGGATCGTGATAACGGTTCCCGGTGCAGGGTTGACCGGCGCAATCGTATTGTTCGTTTCGAGGATCACCTGCGCCGCGGTATTAAACCGGCGGGCGATGGTCTGCAGCTTATTATCCCCTTCCTGTATGGTGTAGGTTTGATTTTGCCCAATCAGGCGACTGCCTGCGGGCGGCAACGGATAGTCCATCGCGCGGGCCGAATTAAGTGCACCGAGCGAACTGAGGAGTAATAGAGTGATGAGAGACGCGCGCTTCATGCTGAGATTCCTTATTCACTGGCAGAATGCCAGAAAGCTGAAAAACCAGCGAGGCGGGAACCACCTCGCGAAACAGAATGAATGCTGTTCTGTAAGTCTAGCTAAGGATTGCCGCTTTGGCGCGAATGGCGCGAATCATCGCTTCCAGTCCCTGGGAACGAGACGGGGTGAGGTGTTGGGTGAGGGCCATTTTTTCAAACCACGGGCGGACATCGAAGGCGACAATATCCTGCGCTGACATCTGGTGATAAAGAATAAAGACCACCGCAATCAGCCCTTTTACTATTGCCGCATCGCTGTCACCCTGCAGGGTTATCGTGCCATCGTCAGACTGCGCCATCACAATCCACACCTGGCTTTGACAGCCCTGAATACTGTTCTCCGGGGTATGCGCCTCTTCACTAAGCGGCGGCAGACGCTGCCCCAGCTCAATGATGTAGAGGTATTTCTCTTCCCAGTTTGCGCAACGCCCAAAGTTGCGCAGCAATTTCTCTTTATCCGGCAGTTCTGCCATCGTTCGCCTCTTTGTCAGCCCAGCAACTGGTGAATGCGTTTTAGTCCCGCCACCAGCCTGTCGACCTCTTCCATTGTGTTATACATCACCAGCGATGCGCGGCACATTGCCGGAACCTGGTAAAAGGCCATGAGCGGCATGGCGCAGTGGTGCCCGGTGCGCACGGCCACGCCGTAATTGTCGAGGAAGCTGCCCACGTCATAGGCGTGGTGTTGTCCCAGATTAAAGGCAATCACACCCTGTCGGTCAGCCGGCCCGTACAAGGTCAGGTCCGGCACGCTGGCCAGCTCCTGCAGCGCGTAATGCATCAGCAGCTGTTCGTACTCGTGAATGGCATCAAGACCAATTCCGGAAACGTAAGACACCGCCGCCCCCAGCCCGATGATCCCACCGGTGTTGGGCGTGCCCGCCTCAAAACGCCACGGCGCACGGGCGTAGGTGGTCCCTTCCGAGAGGCTAACGGTAGCGATCATTGACCCGCCCCCCTCCCACGGCGGCATCGCCTGCAGGATGTCCTCTTTCACATACAGCACGCCGATACCGGTTGGGCCATAAAGCTTGTGTCCAGAGAACACGTAGAAGTCGCAGTCCAGCGCCTGGACATCCACCGCGTGGTGCATTACCGCCTGTGCACCGTCAATCAGCACTTTCGCCCCGGCCTGATGGGCCTTATCGACAATCTCCGCAACCGGGTTTTCAGTACCCAGAACGTTAGAGACCTGGGTGACCGCCACGAGCCGCGTTTTATCGTCCAGCAAGGCGTCAAGCTGCTCAAGCTGTAACGTTCCGTCGAGGTTCAACGGGATGACGCGTAATTGCGCGCCAACGCGCTCACACAGCATTTGCCACGGTACGATATTAGCGTGGTGCTCCATCTGGGTAATGATGATGTTATCCCCGGCATGGACCTGAGCGTTACCCCAACTGTTAGCGACGAGGTTAATCCCCTCGGTGGTGCCGCGCACAAACACCAGCTCTTCCGGCGATCGCGCATTGAGGAAGGCAGCCACCTGCGTGCGCACGTTCTCCATGCGCTGGGTGGCTTCCGCGCTCAGGGTATGGATCCCCCGATGTACTGCTGCATAACCGTGGCGGTAGAACTCGGCTTCCGCATCCACCACCTGATTCGGTTTCTGCGCGCTGGCCGCGCTGTCGAGATAAGCCAGCGGCAGACCGTTCACTTCACGGGTCAGAACCGGGAAATCTGCCCGTACTTTCTCTACGGGAAAACTCATGCTTCGCCTCCGGGCAGACGCTGACCAATACGGGCCAACACCTGCTGCTTCAGTACGCCATCATGCAGCGCTTCCGTAAGCTCCGCCGCAAAGGCATAGATAATCATTTTCTGCGCCGCCTGCTGGTCGATACCGCGGGAACGCAGGTAGAACATCTGTTCGTCGTCGATCCGCCCGACCGTGGCGCCGTGGCTGCATTTTACGTCGTCGGCGTAAATCTCCAGCTGCGGCTTCGTATCGACCTCCGCCAGGCGTCCCAGCAGGAGATTGTTGTTGGTCATCTGCCCGTCAGTCTTGATGGCGTGTTGCGCGACGTTAATCAGACCATTAAATACCGCGCGTCCTTTATCGCTGACGATGGTTTTGTGCAGCTGGCGGCTGTTGCAGTAACCTTTGTTGTGCTCAAGCCACGTGCGCGTATCGCACACTTCTGATTTGACCGGCATCGCCAGGCTGTTGATACGCAGCGTGGTATTTTCACCGTTAAGCTGGGTACTGGTGTTATGGCGCAGCACCGCACCGCCGAGCAGGAAGCTATGGCTGTACGCCGCGGCATCCGGTCCCAGCAGGATATCGTTATGCGCGAAGTGGTGGCTCTGGGGGTTCTCAAACGCCAGCTTAATGTGGTGGAGCTGCGCATTGGCGGCAACGTTCATCGTCAGACGCGACCCGGTAAAGTGGCGGGTGTCATTGAGACTCACGTAATGCTCAATCACCGTCGCGTCGGCCCCTTCGGCCAGTTCAAGATGGTGGCGATAGTGGGCGGTGTTGATTTCATCGCCCTCTACGCCCTGGGTGATATGCATCAGAAGCAACGGCCTGGCCGGACGCTGGTTACGCTTAACCTGGATATGCGTCACGCTGCGGGCGAGGCTCTCGGTCAAATGCAGGAAAACCTCCGGCTGAACCGGGGCGCCCAGACTCTGGCGTTCGTCGTTAATCACAATCCCGTAACCGCTCTCCCGGGTGTCATCGCTCAGTTCAGGGTGATAAACGCCGTCGACAAAGACCAGCCGTACCGCATCCACGGTCAGCGCCAGGGCATCTCGTCGCTCCGGACCGATCGCCGCCGGACGCGCCACAAACTCGCCGCTCAGCAGGCCATCGAGCGGGGTATATTTCCAGTTTTCATGTTTACGCGTCGGCAGGCCGAGGCGCAGCATCTGCTGCAGGTGCTGCTGCGCCAGCTCAGAGCGATTCCCCTGCGCCTCAAACAGCCGGTGCCACTGCTGGAGAGCATTACTGCTGTTCGGTAAGCCAGCCATAACCCTGCTCCTCCAGTTGTTTAACCAGCGTGAAATCACCGGATTTCACAATGCGTCCCTGGTAAAGCACGTGGACGTAATCCGGCTTGATGTAGTCGAGAATACGCTGGTAGTGAGTGACGATGATGAACGAACGCTTGCCGTCACGCAGGGCGTTCACCCCGTCAGCGACAATCTTCAGGGCGTCGATATCCAGACCGGAGTCGGTCTCATCCAGAATGCACAGCTGTGGCTCCAGCACCGCCATCTGCAGAATATCGTTACGCTTTTTCTCGCCACCGGAAAAACCAACGTTGACCGAACGGGTCAGCAGGTCTTCCGGCATTTTCAGCAGTTTGATCTTCTCTTCCATCAGATCCTGGAAGTCGAAGCGATCCAGGGCCTCAAATCCGCGGTACTTGCGCACCGCATTCAGCGCCGTCTGAAGGAAGAACTGGTTGCTGACGCCCGGAATTTCGACCGGATACTGGAAGGCCATGAAGATACCTTCACCCGCGCGATCTTCCGGCGACATCTCCAGAAGATCTTTGCCGTTAAATTCGACCGAGCCGTGCGTCACTTCGTAATCTTCACGTCCCGCCAGCGTCGCTGAAAGCGTACTTTTCCCGGAGCCGTTAGGCCCCATGATGGCATGAACTTCACCCGGCTTGACGTCAAAATTGAGGCCACGCAGGATCGCTTTATCTTCCACGCTAACCTGTAAATCTTTAATACGTAACATGTGCTTTCCCTTAACCGACGCTGTGTTCAAGACTGATGGCGAGGAGTTTTTGTGCTTCAACGGCGAATTCCAGCGGCAGTTCAGAGAACACGTCCTTACAGAAGCCGTTCACAATCATCGAAATGGCATCTTCTTCACTGATCCCGCGCTGCAGGCAGTAGAAGAGCTGATCTTCCCCAATACGCGACGTCGTCGCCTCATGCTCCAGCTGTGCTGAATTATTACGGCACTCGACGTACGGGAAGGTATGCGCTCCGCAGTCGGCCCCGATAAGCATCGAGTCACACTGGGTGAAGTTACGGGCGTTGGTAGCCGTTGGCATGATTTTCACCAGCCCGCGATAGCTGTTCTGGCTGTGCCCGGCGGAGATCCCTTTCGAGATGATGGTTGATTTGGTGTTTTTACCGATGTGGATCATCTTGGTGCCGGTATCGGCCTGCTGATGACCGCTGGTCAGCGCCACAGAATAAAACTCACCGATGGAGTTATCCCCGCGCAGAATGCAGCTCGGGTACTTCCAGGTAATGGCTGAGCCGGTTTCCGACTGCGTCCAGGACATTTTGCTGTTTTCACCTTCACACAGCGCACGCTTGGTGACGAAGTTCAGGATCCCACCGGTATTGCCGTCGCCGGGGAACCAGTTCTGCACCGTTGAGTATTTGACCTCAGCGTCTTTTTGAATAATGACTTCAACGACCGCCGCGTGCAGCTGATAGCTGTCGCGTACCGGGGCGGAGCACCCTTCGATATAGCTGACGTAGCTGCCTTCATCCGCCACCAGAATAGTGCGTTCGAACTGTCCGGTTTTTTCGGCGTTAATGCGGAAATAGGTGGAGAGCTCCATCGGACAGCGCACGCCTTTCGGCACGTAGATAAAGGTCCCGTCCGACGCCACCGCCGCGTTGAGCGCGGCGAAGAAATTATCGTTACTCGGTACCACGGTGCCGATGTACTTTTTCACCAGCTCAGGATGGTCATGAATCGCTTCGCCAAAGGAGCAGAAAATAATCCCCTGCTCCGCCAGCTTTTCACGATAGGTGGTCGCCACCGAAACGGAGTCAAAAATAGCGTCTACGGCGACCTCTTTCCCCTCGCGCACGGGGACGCCGAGCTGATTGAACGCTTCTTCCACCTCTTTACTGAGGAAGCTGTTCTCCGCACCGGTCTGCTGTACTGCACCGGGCTGCGAAGCACACGTATCATCGCAGCTGCCGCAGGATGGCGCAGAGTAGTAGCTGTAATCCTGATAATTCAGCTTGTCATAATGGGCTTTCAGCCAGTGCGGTTCTTCCATCTCCAGCCAGGCACGGTAAGCGCTCAGGCGGAATTCCAGCATCCACTCGGGTTCGTTGCGTTTGGCCGAGATGGCGCGCACGACATCTTCGTTGATGCCTTTCGCCAGCTCATCGGTCTGCAGCTGCGTGAAGAACCCTTCTTTATAATTAAGGTGCCCGCCGCTCCAGGTATTTACATCACTCGTTGCTTCAGTATTACGAGACATAGTACCGCCTATACCCCAAAGCTTTCGCCGCAGCCGCATTCGTTCTGGGCTTTCGGGTTATGAAATTTGAATAACTGGTTTAAACCTTCCCGTACATAATCCACTTCCGTGCCGTCGATAAACGGCATGGCCTGCAGCGCGACGTACAGCTTCGCACCGTCGGTTTCAAAGACCAGATCATCTTTTTCGGGTTCGGTGACAGTATCCAGCACGTAGCCAAAGCCCGCGCAACCGGTCTGCTTAACGCCTAAACGTACGCCGAGGATCTCGGGCTTTTTCGCCACCAGCTCGTGGATATGCGCTGCCGCCGCAGGCGTGAGCGTCAAACCGCGCCAGGCAAAATCGGCAGGATTGAAGGTTTCTGAATGCAGTTCCATAGGTCCACCTCATCTGATTAGCCATCAGGGCATAACACCATGTTAGTGATAACGATTATCACTTCAACCCTCTGTCAGCAGGGGCATTCGGCTAAACCGCCCTTTTTGTCTACTTTTATTAAGCATAGACCCTGTCTGAAGATGCGGGCGGGATGGATGTAATTGTTCAATACTTTGAAAAATAATGGCTTATTTAATCAGCGAGAAAGCGCAAAACGGGGACGTAAAATATGCATCGGAAATGCCTATTTTTAAGATAGCTTTTGCTCTGGAAAGGAGAAAAAACAAAAAAAAGGCCGCAAGGCCTCAGATAATCAGTGGTGAAATGAAACGCTAAATCCCTGCTCACGCCAGTGATCGAGCTGTTCCTGTTGACGGGGCGTTGGTGATGTTCCCGTCCAGACGAAGATTTTTTGCCCGGGGAACAGTTCAGGACGCGGCGAATCAATGGGTTCCGCCAGCACGTCAATATGCCAGCCTTTCTGGGCTAAACGCGCGGCTTCAAGCCAAAGATGTGTACGGTCATCGCATTCCCAGCCAATCAGCAGTGCGTCTTTACCCGCTTTCTTGCGCGATTCCGCGAGGCTTGCAATCGCAAATTCAATCAGGACACCGTCAAACAGACTCGCCATATGGCGTACGGTGTTTTGATCCTGATTCATTCGCTGACGGACGGGTGAAATGATGTTATCGATCAGCGCATCCATCGCGTGATCGCGGCGGAATTCACCGATTTTGGCGCGCAGCTTTGCCGGGCTGGCGTAACGCAGAACGGTCATCATCTCTTCCTGGAAAGAAGCCCAGTTACCCTGAGTCATCACTTCCTTATTTTCCAGCAAGGATTTTACTTTTCCGACCGAAACGCCGCTTTTCATCAGGCGCTTGATCTCTTCGATACGCAGGATATCTTCGTCGTCAAACTGACGATGACCCCCTTCGCTGCGCTGCGGCTTCAACAATCCATAACGGCGCTGCCAGGCACGCAGCGTAACGGGGTTGATACCGCATCGTTCGGCCACTTCGCCGATACTGTAATAGGCCATTAACTCCCTCACGCTCAGAACTTCCATACCTAACTACACCAACCTTATCAGATTGTACAAACCATTTGTAGAATTCAGACCTCATTTTGCACGGGTGAATGGCCTGCAAGGCCATCCAGCTGTTAATACATTGTTGTACAAATCTTGCCTGCCGTACAGTCAAGTCTGCAGGTTTTTGTACAGCTTCGTCAGAAATCGTATTTTTTCTCTGGCCATGCGATAGCCGGGATACCGCCGTGTCGGGGGCTGGCAAAAAGATGCCCCTGGAACTGAGAAATGCCCGCAGACTCGAGCCACATCCACTCTTCCGCCTTCTCCACGCCCACCGCGCAAAATTGTATTTCCAGTGAGGCACAGCATTTGATTATCGCCTGAATAATGGCCTGCCGTGGGCCACTTTTATGCACGTTCGCGACCAGATCGCGATTAATCTTAATTCTGTCCGGCTGGAATTGCGCCAGGAGCTGCAACCCGGCAAAACCGGCACCGAAGTGATCGATGGTTACGCTGATACCCGCACTTTTTAGCTGTCTGACCGAATGCGTAAACTCATCGAAACGGGAAATGGCTTCACTTTCGGTAAACTCCACCACAATTTGCTCCGGCACAAAGCCATTTGCATCAATAGCGGTGAGCAGAAAGTCCACGGCATTGGGCACGTTGACCAGCGTCATAGGCAGCAGGTTGATGGATAAAGTCTGATCCTGTAACCCCAGCGCGCTGGCCATGGAGAGAGCCACCTGTTTGCTTTGCAAATCAGAAGCATGCACTTCTTCACGCGTGCGATTGGCGAAATACGCTCCCGGTGAGTCACCGGATGGAGTGCGCAGAAGCGCTTCCCAGGAGACAACCTGCTGCATGAAAGGATCGACGATAGGCTGAAACGCAAAGCTACAGTCCGCCCCTTTTGCCACGACTTCAGGCTGCGCAGATAAGCGCGTTTCTTCCGGGACGAAATCCCAGGAATCCGCAGGCGGCAGCTCAAAATAGTTGGCTTTCTCTGTGGCCTCGACAAAGGTGCGGAAAAACTGCAGCGCACGGTCGTTGTAGGTCAACTGGTAGCGGGTTGTGCCTTTATCAAGCACCTGCTGGAGCACCTCTTCCCTGTCGTACTGGCGCAAATCAAAGAGTTCCATACCCGCTTTACCGAAACGCCGTGAAGGCCCGTGATCGCGCATCAGCTCGACCACATTATGGTGGCGCGTATCAGAGCAGATCTGTTCGTAGATGGACGTTACGTTTTCCGCAGGCCCTTCAAGCAATTGAAAAAAATGTGTGCCGTTGAACAGCAAGATCCCCGTGACGCTGGATTGTCGGTTTTTACTATTTGCAGCAGCGACCATATTTTCCAGCGCTTTCACTGGCACGTCCTCGCAGATGTGACTGCGGTAAATGATGGTTGTAAGCATGCGAGTCCTGGGGGGTTAAGGTTTACCACAAAAACATGTGGGGAGACTTCTTTTTATAGCACATTAATTGCCTGACAAATAATTTACATCTCAATCATTTACGGCCGTTAATGGTGCATTTATGGGGCGCTGTACAACTTAACAGTGGCTCGTCAATTTGTACAATATATTCTGTAACATTACCGTTTCATGAACAACACACAACAAATTGAAAAATAAAGAATTTATAAAATATATCCTGATTTTATTAAAAATCTGTACATTTTTTATGTACAGATTTGGAAATTGTGTATACCTTAAATGTAACGTTACTGATTACAAAATTTTACAGGAGCGAAACATGCAGCAGAAAGGTTACGTCGCAGATTCCGCAGCAGCGATCGCACAGTACTTCGAAAAAGCCGCGCTTCCCACTCAACAGGAAACGCTGGGACAAGTTGTGGTTGAAATCCTGAGCGACGGGCGAAACCTTAATCGCAAATCGCTCTGTACCAAGCTGTTAAGCCGCCTCGAAAAAGCCGATGGCCCTGAAGAGGAAGAGCACTATCACATGCTGCTTGGTCTGCTCTTCGAACGGTAAGGTTATGAATAGCAGTGACGCAGATAAGCTGACTGACCAGTTGATTGGGGAAGCCGTTCTTTCACTGTTGAAAGAGCACGGCCCGATCACCACTGAGGCTCTTGTACAGCGTCTGCGGGATATGAAAGTACATGAAAAGGATCCCCGGCGGCGGGAGACACTGGCGAAGGTAATTGCCGAAATCGGCTCAAACAGCTTGCCATTAAAACGTCGCAGAACCGCGCAAGGACGAATAACAAGAGAGGGACCTCTCAATGATAACCGAGACAATGTAGTGCCGTTATTTGGAAATGGAAAACCGTCCGATCCCAAAAAAATACATTGACTGCAATTTAACAGCTACGGTGAGAACAAATGAGACAAAATATTCAGCTTCAACCCGAATACCATTCTGCTTTTTTAGAAAGCGCGCTGTCGGAGTATTTCCGTCACGCAGGCGATCGTTTTGCTGAAGAGTCCGCTGTTTTTTCTACTGCAGTACGCTGTGTTCTGGCTTCCGAAGGCCATCTGTCAAATAAAGCCATCATTCTGTGGCTCATCCAGACGCTGGAAGCCACCCATGATGTTGTTCAGGCGGATGTTATTCGTAAGACGCTTGAAATCGTCGTGGGTTACACCATGGACGACCTTTAATTCCCAGCCGCTGCTCTCGTGTCATCGTCAAAACTGACGAACATTTGACGATGACACGCCCCCGCCCTCATAACACCCTGTAAAACAAGCACTTTAAATATGGCATGGTTTCTGCTTAATCCCTTTTACGGGACTGGGCTTACCAGTCATTTTGCTTCATTTCTTAACAGGTCTGTTATTGATGAAAAAAATCGCCAGCGTCTGCCCTTACTGTGGTGCAGGCTGCAAATTAAACCTTGTTGTTGAAAATAACCGTATCCTCCGCGCCGAAGCGGCAGAGGGGGTCACAAACCAGGGGACCTTGTGCCTGAAAGGATTTTACGGCTGGGACTTCCTCAACGACACCCGTCTGCTCACTCCCCGCCTGACCCAACCGATGATCCGTTATCATAAGGGAGAGGTATTCACCCCCGTAACCTGGGAAGAGGCTATCCGCTACACCGCCCACAAGCTCAGCAGTATCAAAGCGCAATTCGGTCCGCGCGCGATCATGACCACCGGTTCATCACGCGGCACCGGTAATGAAACCAACTACGTGATGCAAAAATTTGCCCGTGCGGTGTTGAACACGAACAACGTAGACTGCTGTGCGCGCGTTTGTCACGGCCCTTCCGTGGCCGGTTTACAAGAGACACTTGGCAACGGCGCAATGAGTAATTCAATCAACGATATTGAAAACTCAAAATGTCTGCTGGTATTTGGCTACAACTGCGCAGACTCCCACCCTATCGTCGCCCGTCGCGTGCTGAAAGCCCGGGAAAACGGTGCAAAAATCATCGTCTGCGATCCGCGCCGCATCGAAACGGCGCGCATTGCCGACCAGCATCTGCAGTTGAAAAACGGCAGTAACATGGCGCTGGTCAACGCTTTTGGCTATGTGCTGCTGGAAGAGGAGCTGTACGACAAAAACTACGTCGCACGCTTTACTGAAGGGCTTGAAGCCTATCGGCAGACGGTCAAAGAGTATGCCCCAGAGCGGGTTGAACACCTCACCGGCATTCCCGCCAGTGATGTTCGTCAGGCAATGCGTACGTTCGCGGCGGCCCCTTCCGCCACCGTGATGTGGGGAATGGGCGTGACCCAGTTTGGTCAGGCTGTGGATGTGGTTAAAGGACTTTCCAGCCTGGCGTTGCTGACCGGCAACCTCGGCCGTCCTGCCGTCGGCGTCGGTCCCGTGCGTGGACAAAACAATGTTCAGGGTGCCTGTGACATGGGCGTGCTGCCGAATATGTTCCCCGGCTATCAGGATGTGACCGATCCCGCCGTCAGACAGAAGTTCGCCGATGCCTGGGGAATTGACGTCAACAAGATGGACGATCGCGTCGGGACGCGCATTACCGAAGTGCCTCACCTGGCGCTGGAAGGCAAGGTCAAAGCCTATTTCATCATGGGGGAAGATCCGCTCCAGACGGAAGCCGATCTCGGCCTGGTCCGCAGCGGTTTTGACGCTCTCGATTTTGTCGTGGTTCAGGACATCTTTATGACCAAAACGGCGGAAGTGGCTGACGTGCTGCTCCCTGCCACCTCCTGGGGGGAACACGGCGGCGTCTTTACCTGTGCCGACCGGGGGTTCCAGCGTTTTGGCCAGGCCATTCAGGCCAGCGGCAACGTTAAGCGTGACTGGGAGATCATCAGCCTGCTCGCCACCGAAATGGGCTATCCGATGCACTACGACGATAACCAGCAGATCTGGGACGAGATGCGCGCGTTGTGCCCTCTTTTCTATGGCGTGACCTATGAAAAAATGGGCGAAATGGGCCACGTGCAGTGGCCGTGCCCGACGCTGGATCATCCGGGAACGCCATACCTGTACAAAGACAATCAATTCGACACCCCAACCGGCAAGGGGCAGCTCTTTGCTGCACCGTGGCGCGCACCGGCAGAAACCCCTGATGATGACTACCCTCTTGTGCTCTGCACGGTGCGTGAAGTGGGACATTATTCGTGCCGATCAATGACCGGGAACTGCGCCGCGCTGCAAAGCCTGGCCGACGAACCTGGCCGGGTACAGATGCATCCAGCCGATGCGGATAAGCTGGGCATCCGTGACGGCCAGCTGGTGTGGGTTCGTTCACGCAGGGGCAAGGTCATCACCCGCGCCAGCATCAGTGAGCGTATCAACGCCGGTGCGGTCTATATGACCTACCAGTGGTGGATTGGCGCCTGCAACGAGTTAACGCAGGACAA
Source organism: Enterobacter kobei (assembly GCF_001729765.1). Classification (NCBI taxonomy): domain Bacteria; kingdom Pseudomonadati; phylum Pseudomonadota; class Gammaproteobacteria; order Enterobacterales; family Enterobacteriaceae; genus Enterobacter; species Enterobacter kobei. The sequence continues at coordinate 1,968,505 of NZ_CP017181.1, read as the reverse complement.
CCTTGACCCTGTCTCTAAAACGCCGGAAACCAAGTACTGCGCGGTAACGCTGGAAGCCATTGAGGACCAGCGCTGGGCGGAGGATTTTGCGGCATCGTCTTACCAGACGATGAAAACGCGGTTGATCAATGCCGTGAACGTGTAAGGAAAAGAGGCTTAACGGTTTTGTAATTCGCAGAAACAGGGGCGCGATAATGAATGACACTATTGCGCCCCTGGTATGATATTGGGAATACTGGTTAACCATGATGGTGAGTCAGATAGTCTCGCAACCGGTTTCCAGGGGTATTCTTCTCCACCATCCTGTGAATCAAAGCCACCAGCTCAAAATCACTGCGCAGGTTGAATTTTTGCATCAGCAAATATTTATGGGTAAAAATAGTTTTATCACTTGTTTTAAGCTTATTCGCGATCTGCCCTACCGATAATCCTTTGTAAAAACTTACCATAACGCGAATTTGCTGTGGCGATAATATTTTATGCTGGCATTCGCTGCAGCTTCTCTTCCTCCAGTGAAAACTTGAGAGCTGTGTGCGGTACCATGCGATAAACAGCGCCTCGGTGATCCTGTCCAGCGACGCGCGGCGCGAGATAAAAATCATATCCTGAAAACAGGACGGATATGTTGAGAAACGGTGTTCATCATCCACCAGCCCAACCACAATTCCTTTTTTCCGCGCCTGTAATTCGGGATAACAGGTCAGGGTTTCCCCCTGACATAAAGAGAGAAAAATAATATCGGCGGCACTGACATTTTCATGAGAAAGTTCGCCGTCAAAGTGAAGCAGATGTTTGAAATTATGAAAGAAGAAATCCTCAAGAAAACACTGCAATCCCGCTCTGAAAAATGCGTCGGTCTCTTTAATCACAATATTCAGCATATCAGTTGTACTGCATCGTCATGACCACGACGGCACTGATGCTCCCCGGCGTCGCACCGCCGGTGAAGGATCTGACCGATGCCAGCATGGCTATCGTTGCCGTTCTGTCTGCTGAAACAGGTTGAGTGAGGCTTGCACCCGTTCCTTTCAGCACGCCTGTCGCGGCCTCACTCATCGCAATCGCAACGTGCGTGGCCGAACCGCTGTTCATGTAATAATCCGCTCCCGCATCCGGATCGGGAGTGCCGGTAAAGGAGACCGTCACGCTGCGCGTCCCCGTCGGGCACTGGGTAAATAACAGGTTAAAGGGCACAGGATCGGATGAAGATCCCGGCGTAGCCATATTTGATGCCTGTATATTGCCAAGATTAATATTCAGACTGGCATTCCCTCCATTGAATATACACGGAGCGGCAATAATATTGCCGGTAACGCTGACATTAACGCTGTCCGCCGCAAAGATATTGCTGCTTATTACTGTGGCGGCGAGCGCGGCCGTGCGCAAAATATTCATCGCTTTATCCATCACTGATACGTCAAATTTAAGGTCGCAGAGGCATTGGCCGTGCCGGGCTCAACCGTCGTTTTTGTCTGGTAATAACGCGCCGTTAACGGAAATGTCTGCTGACCGCCCGCGGCAACGGTTAACGGCAGGCGCGTATTTAACGCCAGCGGCGTGCCGTTATAGAGCAACTGAACGCCAACCCCTTTCGCCGTGCCGGTATTCCCTTGCCCCGTAAGTGCCAGCACGCTCGTCGTCGCAACGTCCGGGTTCTGAATACCGCTGATCGAAACATTCACGTTGGCGCCAGGATCGCAGTTAAGTCCAAGATTTTGCGTATTCCGGGCGCCCGCCGGTGTGGTGCCCACCGTCGAGCCAAACGTCGCCGCAGAAATATCGCCGATAGGGAACGTCAGCTGCGGGGTGGTGATGCTGCAGGCCAGCACGTTAACCGTTCCCCCCAGCAGCGTGGTCGTCAGAGCATCACGGTAAATGCCATCGCTCCCCTGCAGCATCACCACGCCCAGTACTCCCGGCGTGAGTGAACCTGACGCGACCGGTCCGGTCACGATAAGTTCTATTTTACCGCCCCACCATTCGACATAGCTGGCCTGCGCGGTATAGGAAAAGGTATTGGTCGGATTTTCAAAATATCCCCCAGATGAAAAACGAATACCAATTCCACTTACGTTTGTGTCATAGACGTGATTTCCGAAAGCGCTCTGGGTTGCATTCAGATATCGCATGCTAAATCCCAGCATTACCGGACTCGTGCATCCCGTTAAATAGGCGCTGGTGATTGACGCATTACGCGAAAATAAAACGGTACCAACGGCCACATCGCGCTGCACCGTAATGGTGCCGATGGACAACGTAGATTCCTGGGGCGTAATCGTCGTGCAGGTGCCTGCATGGGCACTGCTCCAGCCTGCTGCGATACACAGCAGACATATCATCGTAATTAAGCGCATTTTAAAAAACCCTAAAGACAATTGACGTTGAGTTCGGTAATTCCGCCTGCCGATGATGGCGGAGGGAGGACGAACGGTGCGCGGCATTGCCGGTCGCTTTCCGTCCCCCAGGTCACAACGACCGTTCCCCGCGCATCCAGACCGGTGAGATAGACCTGTCCTTTATCGCCAACGATAACGCTGCTGTTATCGACACCGTTCAGGCTCGCCATTGCCCCGAAGGGAACAAATTGGCCGTTATGCGTTAAATTAAACAACACCCGGCGCCCCACCTTCGCCTGATAATCAGCCACCACGATCGCCCCACGCGTCGGGGTCACTGTGCGGGTATTAATCTCCAGCTCAACATCATCCGGCATACTTTCCGGAGCAAGGGCGATCTCATTTTTACGGTAAACGGAGAGATTACTGACCACCGTATAGCCCCGGTAATCCGTTTTGACCCCCGCCTGATTACGGATATCAACATCGTGCGCACCCGGGGCGCTAACCAGCACATTGGTCTCACCGAGAGGCTGTGAGAAGGTGATCCCTTCCCGGTGAGCGAGAACGCCTCCCTGCAGGCCATAGTTAAGGCGCTCGCTGTTTTTGTCGTAGCTGTAGCCCGCCGTCAGTTCAGCGTAGGTTCCTTTATAATCACCATTCAGGTTGCCCGTGTAGCCCACGCCATCCGACCCGTACCCCTGCTGCACGTTCCAGTTCAGCGCATGGTTTTCCAGCGCCACCCCGTTCAGACCGATGTTGTGTGTGGTGCCGTTATGCTGACTGGCGCTCACGCCATAGTTAGCCCAGGTTTGCGGCAAAAATTTCTCAAGGGGAATACTGACGTTGAAAGCCACGAGCCGATCGCTGTCGTATCGTTTATTACCATCGTATGAACCCGCACTGCCGTTTTTACTGTAAGTCCAGGTCAGTCCGTAACTGATGTTGTGCCAGTAGTTGTTGTAACCCAGGCTGTATGACGCCATCGTTTTACCCGAATTCCAGTAGTCTTCACGGGCCGCGCTCAGGGTCAGCGAACCCAGATTGTTGCCCAACGTCTGGCTCATCGTCAGTTCGGCCCGGTTGCGACGCCGGTCCTGAAGCGCAGCGCTGTCACCCCAGGAATCGAGGATCTCCTGCATGCCGTAGTAACCGCGGGTCGAGTAGCGGTAGCCTGCAATCGAAAACTGGGTTCCGGTCCTCACAAAGTTCTTGCTGTAACGCGCGCGCCAGGATTGCCCGTTGGATTTTTTGCCGTCCTGCGGGGTGGACCAGGCCTGGGTCACGTCCGCAGAAATCGCACCCAAATCGCCCATGTTTTTCCCGAGCCCGGCTGCGACAGACTGGTATTTGCTCGACGCCTGCAACCCACCGTAGAGCGTGACGCCCCGCGAAAGACCATAGATCCCGGTGATTTGCCCAAACGGCGTCTTATCAACGTTATGGTTATAAGAGCGGTACTGGCCCCCGGTCAGCGCATATTTCAGGCGCCCCTCGCGCTGCAATACCGGCAACGAGGCATACGGTAGAGTGAAATGTTGCTCACTGCCGTCAGCTTCCTTAATGGTGACATCCAGATCGCCCGCGCCGCCCGTGGGGTACATATCCGTAATTTCAAATGCACCAGGCGCAACATAGGTCTGATAAATCTGATAGCCATTTTGCCGCACCACCACCTGGGCATTGGTCCGCGCGATACCGCGAACTACGGGTGCATAGCCTTTCAGCGAATCCGGCAGCATGTAGTCGTCGGAAGCCAGTTGTCCGCCGCGAAACGGCATACTGTCGAACACGTCTGCGGGCGCGGCGCTATCGCCCAGGGTGAGCTGTGCGTTGAGCGGGATAATGGCCCGCTGTGCGTAGGTGTAGACGGTATCCCACGTGTCCTGGCCCGTCTCATCCCGCGACCAGGTGGTGTAGTTGCGCAGCCGCCACGGCCCAACGTTAATGCCCGGGCGTAAGTTGGCGTATTGACTGTTACTGTTCTTAATGCCGGCCTGTTTTGCCCGGCTGTTCGCCCCGCTCAGGCTGTAGTTGAGCATCGCGGCGGTGATCCCTTCATCCCATTGTTCCGGGGAAACATACCCTCGTGCAGGCAGATCGATCGCGGCCTGAGGAATACTGATGACCAGCCGCTGCGCGCCGAACTGAAAATCGGTACTGGCATGCGGGATTGCCTGCAGGTTGACACAGGATGTCGTTTCGCTCGTCAGGCCGGGGAACAGTGCGGTTTTGACGCCCCAGCTTTTTAGCTGTGCAATACTCAGACAAGGCAGCAGGCTGTCATTTCCCTTCTCATCGTTTACTGCAATAAAATCAATATCGCCCGTCTCAATAAGCTGGTCGTCAAGAATGATATCAACATGGTATTTCCCTGGTGCCTGCGAACCGGATTCAAACGCAGATAAATCGGCTTTTGCCATCCCGGGATTATCCAGCTCCACCAGCTCGGCGTTAAAGGTTTCCCGGGCATGCGCCACAGATACAGCATGCGTCAGCGCGAAGGTGATATAAACAGCCAGACGCGCGGGTTGCATTTTTATATTTTTCGTTGCCATCATCATAAACCTGACCCACTAATGAGAGCGCCCGTTTTTCAACTATTAAAAACTGGCCTGGTGTCTTATTCCCTGGCTGCCATAATCGTTAATCACGCTGAACTGGATCTGATTGCCAGAAATGCCGGGCGGTAAGCTAAATGCAGCCACTGCGCCCGGTGCCACCCAGGAGGCCTCCTCCAGTTTTTTACCCCCGACGTTTATGTCATTAAAGTTAATGACATAGGGTGTAGGATTAGAGACCTGGATTTTATTTCCGCTGCGGGACCAGGTTAATTTATTTACCTGATCCTCCGGCGTTGACGCCTTCAGCTTTTCCGGACGATAAATAAGCTTGATGCGTGTCTTCACGGCAATCTGCAATGAATTAACCTGTTTCGTGGCTGACGGTATCGCTTTAATGTTCAGCCAGAACAGACTTTCCTTATCTTGCGGCAACGAGCCGGTGAGCAAAATACGTTCAATATTCTGCTGACCACCGTTAAGCCTGTAGAGCGGTGGGGTGATGATAAAAGGCGCTTTATTAGCATTACCTTCTGGCATCTCAATCCAGGACTGGATTAAGTAAGGGGCTTCATCCGCATTATTGATGCTGATGGAGGCTTCTTTTTTTCCACCATCAAAAATAACGCGGGTACCGCCAATAATAACCCCGGCAGAAGCCTGTGACAGCGACGCTATAATAACAGCCGCGCTCAGCAGGGCTTTGCTAATAACATTCATTTTGAACCTCTTGATACAAGGGGGCAATGACTGCCCCCACACAACACCTTGCGGAGCGGACTTTTTGCTGCTGAGTAATTAGTTATAAACAACAGAGAAGTTAGCGACGGAGTTTGCAGGACCGGATGTTACCGCTGCCGCCGTTGAAATATACTGCGCATAGAAATCCAACGTATTGTCAGCACTGCTGCTTAACGAATAGTTGTAGCTATTGCTGCTATGCAGCGGCAGGTCGGCTTTATCAGCAGTCATCAAATTGATGGCAACCCCGGTTGCGGCACCGGCGACGGACGTATCAATCGCCAGCAGATCCGTATTGGTCATATCGGGTGTGCCGTCAAAACGGACTTTGGCACTGGTCACGGTTACCGGGCAATTCTTCAGAATAATATGGAATTTCGTTGCCGCCGTTCTTGAGCCGGTGGTTGGAAATTCTGTTTTATAATAATCACCTAATACCACCACCTGGTTTTGAGAGGCCACCGCAACATCGCAGGCTGAATCCAGGATGTTGCCATTAAAGTTTACGGTGCCCGCAGCCGCAAAGGCATTGCCCATCATTAAGGCGGAACCTGCCGCTACCATTGCTAAAATAATATTCTTTTTCATCATCATCATGTTCCTGTTTACTGGATAACTTTATTTATTATTGAAATTCACGTAGCAGAAAGCAGATAAAAGAATCAGTTAACATTCTTTTATTTCCCAATCGATGGCATAAGGTCTTTCTGACTGACTGGATAAAATTTATATAATCATTTTCCTGAAAACAACTTTTTGATGGTCTAGCTGTAGACTGTGATTTAACGAAAAAACAACATTTATCACCGCAGAAAATTATCGAATAGTGAGCGAGTCTAATTGTAGACCCGACACACTTTCTCCTTTGATTCAGAACGTTAGACGCCTGAGATCCCCCGGTCTACTTTTAGACCTGCGGGGAATATTCCCTGAGTTCTTCATTTTTAAGATAATTCCATTCGCAGATCAAAAATTGATCATACAAAGCGTCGCTGTGAGGTATCTTATGAATACGCGTTTAACCACCCAACTGAATAATCACCAGTCCTCAGTTCTGGATTTAAAACCGTTCGCCCATATAGACACGCTGATTAAACATGTTTTGCCCGTGGCCAACAGAATGATCATCGGCCGTGGCGAAACGGTACATTATTATAAAGATGATATTCGGCAATGCTTTTTGCTTCTCCAGGGGAGCGTGGCGCTTCATCGGCGCGGCGACGGCATTGTTTTAAACTCTGAATCGGCCCCTTTTATTCTCGGTGTCAGCAGTCAGTTTTCCTCTGAGCACCTGTATGTCCGGGCGCTGGAGACCGCAGAGATCGCCCGCGTGCCGCTGGAGAGCTTCAATCAAATTGTGTCGCAACATAATTTATGGGAGCACTTTTCTAAGCTGCTTATTTATACCGCCTCGCGGGTCTACGAACATTGCGCACAAATATCGCAAATGTCGGCCTACGATATTATCCGCTTCCAGCTTGTAGAACTGATGCAGGAACCCGACGCAATCCGGTTAAATACGACGGCGGCAGCCTACATCAAAAGCCGGACCTATCTTTCACGCAGCGGAATTATGCGTATCCTCTCGGAACTGCGCACCGGGAAGTACATCACCATGGAGCGTGGCGTGTTGCTCGACATTCATCATCTGCCACGAAAATATTGACCGCCGCCGTGCCGCCAGAGACGATAGACGCTATACTTAGCCAGGTTTATTTAAAGGTTAGCAGCGACCATGTCCCTTCCAGAAAAGCCTCAACGTGGCTCACCCTACGCGCAAGAGCTTATTTCTCACTTATTGCCTGACTGTACGACACGACAAACCGCTCGCGGCGAGCGACTTGACCTTCAGATCGATGGTCAGGGAATGTGCTATTTAATTCTTGAGGGGACGGTCGCTATCTACAGAAGAAGCGACGATATGATGCTCTCCACGGCCCGCAGCCCCGCCCTCTTCGGCCTCGCTAATCTGACCGACATTTATTTTAATGACTACCTCAAGACCGTAAGCCCTTGCCTGATAGGCACGCTCACCGCCAAGCGGGTTAATGACATCATCAAAGAAAAGGCCTTGTGGGGGCTGCTTTCAAAACAGCTCATGTTTGTTTATAGCCGTCTTTATAACAACGTGATGCCTCAGGGGGCACCGACGGCGTATGAGATGATTCGCCAGCAGCTCATAAAGCTGATGGAGGAAGATGAGAGCTATCGCGGCAGCGTGACGGCGGAAAGGTATATCAGGGAGAAAACCCAGCTCTCCCGAAGCGGGGTCATGCGTATTCTGGCCGATTTAAAAACCGGCGGGTTTATCGAAATGGAAGAAGGCCGTCTCCTTAAAATCAACAAACTTCCTGCCAGATACTGAATGTCAGGCACAAAAAAGGCCGCAATTGCGGCCTTTTCAACAACACTCACTCAATGGACGTGAACGCCCAACCGCCAGGCAAAGTAGATCTCTTCTTTCAGTTCATTCGAAGAGAGCGCCAGCAAATCTGTAAATTCCAGCTCAAGCTGTTTCAGCTTTTTCAGGTACTGCGCCGGAGACAGGTTGCTCTTATCGCGACGTAAATATTCAATTGCCAGCTGTGTTGGGGTTATTTCAGTATCCATGATGTCCTCGCTTATGTACAAATCCTGACCAGTATATCACAACCTGCTGGCTAGTTTTTGACCAAAGGCAATTCATCTGAAAACTTTACACGACCGCCGTCGTCAGACGCGACGAGCAGCATAGGCGATCCTGCTCATCGAGGATATCAATCTGCCACACCTGGTGACGGCTGCCGGCATGGAGCGCGCGGCAAATACCGCGTACGCGTCCGCTGCGCACTGAGCGAATGTGGTTGGCATTCACCTCAAGCCCGACCACCTTCTGTTCCCCTTCGGTGCAGAGATACCCTGCAACCGAGCCCAGCGTTTCGGCCAGCACCACGGACGCACCGCCGTGCAATAAACCAAACGGCTGATGAGTCCGATGATCGACAGGCATTGTGGCCTCAATATCATCGTCGCCAATGCGGGTAAACTGGATATCCAGCAGCCCCACCATATTCCCCTCTCCCATGGCATTCAGCGCCTGCAGCGTGACGGCACGTTTCCAGATCATCCAATTATCTCCAGTAAAGCCTGTAATGGGTGGCGTACGCCGTTACCTTCTACCCGTTTCACCTGGCTGCGACAGGAGTAGCCCGTCGCCAGACAGCGGTTTCGCGGCAAACGCTGCATGGCCTGGTGCCAGGACAGCTCATAGATGCCGAGCGAACTGGCGTGGTTTTTCACTTCATGACCGTACGTACCGGCCATCCCACAGCAGCCCACGTTAACGCTCTCCAGCTTCGCCCCGAACCGGGCAAAAATGGATGCCCATTGCGCCGGGGCGCCGGGCAGCGCCGTCACTTCCGTGCAGTGGCCGAACAGATACCACGGTTCACCGCTGACATCCTGAATCGCGCGCGCTTCCAGGGCTGCCGGCAGCCACTCATGCACCAGCATGACGTGGAATTCGCCGCGCTTATCACCCAGCGTCTGTTTATATTCATCGCGATAGCAAAGCACCAGCGCCGGATCGACGCCGACCATGGGTATACCCAGTTGCGCCACACGGTTTAAGAAGTCAGCGGTTTTCCGCGCGGTCTTCGCAAAACGCGTCAGGAAGCCTTTAATGTGCTGCGCCTTGCCGTTGGGCGAGAACGGCAGAACCACGGGCTGATACCCCAGTTTTTCGGTCAGGCGGATGAAGTCCGCGACCACCTGGGCGTCGTAGTAGCTGGTGAACGGATCCTGCACCACCAGCACGACATTCGCTTTTTGCTCGGGGGTGAGCGCCTCAAGCTGTTCCAGGGTCATGTTTGCCGAGCGATGCCCGACAAGCTGGCGCTGCAGAGACGGCACCGACAGCAGCGGCAGATCGACCATACCGATATGCTTTTCGGAGAGCTTGCGCACCAGCGGCTGGTTGATAAAGAAGTTAAAGGTCTTAGGCGCGCGCGCCATCAGCGGTGCGTAACTTTCCACGGTTGCCACCAGATGGTCTCGCACCGGGCGCAGATAGCGCGTGTGGTAGAGCTGCAGGAAGCGCGAGCGGAATTCCGGCACATCGATCTTAATCGGGCATTGCGTCGAGCAGGCTTTACAGGCCAGACAGCCGGACATCGCCTCTTTCACCTCATGGGAGAAATCATACTCGCCCTTACTGGCATGCCAGCTATTGCGGGTGCGCTCAATCAGCGAGCGCAGGCTGGCCCGTTTTTCCGGTATCTGCTGCTCCAGCCTGAGCGGATCAACGCCGCGATCGGCCAGCAGGCGCAGCCATTCGCGCACCAGGGTCGCCCGCCCTTTCGGAGAATGGATACGGTTGCTGGTGATTTTCATCGACGGACACATCGGGCTTTTCACATCGAAGTTAAAGCACAGACCATTGCCGTTACACTCCAACGCGCCGCGCCAGGAGGCACGTACCGCAATTGGGATCTGCCTGTCGTAAGTCCCGCGTTTTACGGCATCCACCTGGCGCATTGGCGCATCCACGCCTTCAGGCGGGCAGATCTTTCCGGGATTGAGGCGGTTATGCGGGTCGAAGGCCGCTTTGACCTTGCGTAATTCCGCATAGAGCTGTTCGCCGAAGAAGGCCGGGCTGTATTCCGCGCGGAACCCTTTCCCGTGCTCCCCCCACAGCAGACCGCCATATTTGGCGGTCAAGGCCACCACATCGTCAGAGATCTGCTTCATCAGGATCTCCTGCTGCGGGTCGCACATGTCCAGCGCCGGGCGCACGTGCAGCACCCCGGCATCGACGTGGCCGAACATGCCGTAGCTCAGGCCGTGGCTGTCCAGCAACGCGCGAAACTCAACGATATAATCCGCCAGATGCTCAGGCGGCACGCAGGTGTCTTCGGCAAACGGAATCGGCTTCGCTGCGCCTTTTGCATTGCCGAGCAGGCCCACGGCTTTTTTGCGCATCGCATAGATACGCTCAATACCGGCCAGATCGTTACAGAGCTGCCAGCCAATCACGCCGCCTTCACCCTGCGCAATAAGATCATCCAGACGCTGGCAGAGCGTCGTCACCTGGCTCTCAATCAGTTCCGCGTCATCGCCAGCAAACTCCACGATATTGAGACCCAGCATCTCTTTATCCGGCACGTCGGTAATGAGCTCCCGCACGGAGTGCCAGACAATGTCCTCCCGCGCCAGATTCAGCACTTTAGAGTCGACGGTTTCTACCGACAGCGCCTGCGCCTCAACCATAAACGGTGCATTACGCAGCGCGGAGTCGAAGGAGTCATATTTGACGTTCACCAGGCGACGCACCTTCGGTAAACGGGTGATATCCAGCCGCGCCTCGGTGATAAACGCCAGCGTGCCTTCAGAGCCGGTCAACACCCGGGTTAAATCGAACTGCGTCAGATCGTCGTTAAAGACGTGACGCAAGTCGTAGCCCGTTAAGAAGCGGTTCAGTTTGGGGAATTTATCGAGGATCAGCTGGCGGTTGTCACGACAGCGCTCCAGCACCGTGCGATAAACACGCCCGATGGTGGTGTTGTCTTTACCCAGCGTTTCCGCCAGTTCGACCGGCATCGGCTGGGTATCAAGAATATCGCCACCCAGCAGAACCGCACGCACGCCCAGGACGTGATCGGAGGTTTTTCCGTAGACCAGTGACCCCTGACCGGACGCATCGGTATTGATCATGCCCCCAAGGGTCGCACGGTTACTGGTGGAGAGTTCCGGCGCGAAGAAGTAACCGTAAGGCTTGAGATACTGATTTAGCTGATCTTTGATGACGCCCGCTTCAACCCGCACCCATCCCTCTTCAGGATTGATCTCAATGATGCGGTTCATATAGCGCGACATGTCAATAATAATGCCCTGGTTCAGCGCCTGACCATTGGTCCCGGTGCCGCCGCCACGCGGCGTAAAGACCAGAGAGGCGAACCGCTCTTGCGTGGCCAGCCGGGCAATCAGCGCTACGTCGGCGGTTGAACGAGGGAAAACGACGGCATCGGGAAGAAGCTGGTAGATACTGTTATCGGTGGCCATCGTCAGCCTGTCGGCATAGTTCGTGGCGGTATCACCTGTAAAACCCTGTTGCTCCAGTGCCTGCAAAAAATTAAGCACCAGTTGAACGACGCCAGGTGCCTGAGAAATCTGTGGGATCATTACTGTCGACCCTAATTAGAGTAATGTGAAATCGTTTGCGTTGTGTCTGGAAAGTTTTATCACATTTTTTTCTTATGTGCTTCGTAGAATTACGGGCAAAATCCGCCTGTCAAAAACCGCTGAGATCATTAATGATTAGAGAGACGCGGTTTTCCGTTCCCGCCAGCCATACTGGCGTTCTTTTAAGGAAAGTTTTATTTATGGTCAATGTTCGCCAGCCCAGGGATGTTGCGCAAATTTTGCTGTCGGTGCTGTTCCTGGCCCTCATGATTATTGCATGCTTGTGGATCGTTCAACCCTTTATTCTCGGCTTCGCCTGGGCCGGAACCGTTGTGGTGGCTACCTGGCCTTTGCTGCTGCGTTTGCAGAAACTGCTGTTCGGCCGTCGCGGTCTCGCCGTACTGGTGATGACGCTGCTGTTGTTCCTGCTGTTTATTATTCCGATTGCCTTGCTGGTTAATAGCCTTGTGGACTCCAGTGGTCCGGTGATTCGTGCCGTTACCAGTGGCGATTTGACGCTGCCGGATCTCGCCTGGCTGAACAGCATCCCTGTTGTGGGTGCCAAACTCTATAGCGGCTGGCACAGCCTGCTGGAGATGGGCGGCAGCGCGCTGATGGCGAAAGTGCGTCCGTATATTGGCACCACCACCACCTGGTTTGTGGGTCAGGCGGCCCATATTGGTCGCTTTATGATGCACTGTACCCTGATGCTGCTGTTCAGCGCCCTGCTCTACTGGCGCGGCGAGCAGGTGGCGTTAGGCGTTCGTCACTTTGCCACCCGACTGGCGGGCAAACGCGGCGATGCCGCCGTGCTGCTGGCGGCACAGGCCGTGCGCGCCGTGGCGCTTGGCGTGGTGGTAACGGCCCTGGTACAGGCGGTGCTGGGCGGTATCGGCCTGGCGATTTCCGGTGTCCCGTACGCGACCGTCTTTACCGTTGTCATGCTGATGACCTGTCTTGCGCAACTGGGCCCCTTACTGGTGCTGGTTCCCAGCATTATCTGGCTTTACTGGACAGGTGACACCACGTGGGGAACGGTTCTGCTGGTGTGGAGCTGCGTGGTCGGCACCATGGATAACGTGATTCGCCCCATCCTCATCCGCATGGGCGCAGACCTGCCGCTGATTCTGATCCTCTCCGGGGTGATCGGTGGGTTGATTGCCTTCGGAATGATTGGCCTGTTTATTGGCCCGGTACTGCTCGCCGTGACCTGGCGTCTGTTCTCCGCCTGGGTGCATGAAATTCCACCGCCGGAAACTGACCCGGACGTGATTCTGGGCGAACTGGAAGAGCTGGAAGAGAAGAACACGCATTAAGTTTTGTTGCCGGGTGGCGCTAACGCTTACCCGGCCTACATTCTTCCCCATAATACTTAAACGCTGCTAAAGTATTTATTCGTTGTACACTGGTCAGACCCGCCCTTTCAACAGTAAGTCTGCTATAAACCTCAAGAAATCTTTACTTCTCTTTAACTATTGAGACGAATCTGATCGACGCTAAAAGCGCACATGCCTACTATTAGCTCACGGTTATAGATCAACACCTTGATTTATAAGCATGGAAATCCCCTGAGTGAAACAACGAATTGCTGTGTGTAGTCTTTGCCCATCTCCCACGATGGGCTTTTTTTTATCCTGACTACGCGCGTGTCACTTCACAGGTACTGATCATCCGCCATTCAGCAGGTACAACCCGCGTCTCCCCGGTGACGTTGACCGACACGATCTCACGGATGTCCGCCGACGATGCGCCAATCTGCAGTTCAAACTCACCCGGCTCAACAATGCGCTTGCCATCACGACGGGTGAAGTTAAACATCTCCACCGGCAGCGTAAAGTTCAGCGTGGCGGTCTCCCCCGGCGAGAGCGTGACGCGCTGGAAGGCCTTCAGCTCCTGGAGCGGTCGTACCTGCGTGGCGACCTTATCCCTGACGTAAACCTGCACCACTTCGCTGCCGCTGCGTTCGCCGTTATTGGTGACATCCAGACTGATGACCACCTCGCCGTCGACTGGCACGCTCGCTGCCGCTACCTTCGCGGCTCCCCAGCTAAATTGCGTCCAGCCGAGACCGAAACCAAACGGATAACGTGCACCGAAGTGGAACGCGAACGGCGTCCCGCCGCTTTTCAGCTTGTGATTGTAGTAATACGGCATCGCGCCGGCGCTTTTCGGCATGCTCACCACCAGGCGCCCCTGCGGCTCGGCGCGACCGGTTAGCACGTCCGCAATCGCCCAGCCACCTTCCTGCCCTGGCGCCCATGCCATCATCAACGCCGCGACCTTATCCTCCATCCCCTGCAGGTTGTAGGGACGCCCGCCGGTCATGACAACGATGACCGGTTTTCCGGTTGCCACCAGCGCGTCCAGTAGCTGTTGCTGCACGCCGGGCAGGTTTAGCGAGTCGGTATCGGAGCCTTCCCCTACCGTGCCGCTCTGGAACAGCCCTGCGAGGTCGCCGACGCAGGCCACCACCACATCACTCTGCTGCGCAGTGTTTACCGCCTCGGGGATCAAGGCGGTACTCTGCGAAACCGGTGACTGCTGCATCGGTTTACCGCCGCTGTCGCCAGGGAAGACAGGTGCACCCGCCATGCGTTTTTCGATAATGTGACACCCTTTGGCGTAGCGCACGTTCGCTGTGCCCAGGTAATGTTCCAGCGCCGCGCGCGGAGTCGTCACCTGCGAAGTCTCCTCCACCATATCGCTGATAATCAGGTGAACCGGGAAACTGTAGCCGCTGAGCAGGGCCAGCGGATCGTCTGCGGTCGGGCCCACCAGCGCCACGCGCGGTTTTCCACCGAGGGGCAAAATGCCGTTGTTTTCCAGAAGCGTGACAGATTGCGTCGCCACGTCCCGCGCGACCTGGCGGGTTGCCTCGTTTTGCAGATCGATCCCGTTTTCGTCGGCATACGGGTGTTCAAACAGCCCCAGCCGGAATTTTTCGGTCAGCACGCGCCCCACGATTTCATCGACTTTGTCCATGGAAATCAGCCCACGCTCAACGGCCTCTGCGAGGTGTCGTGCGCAGTCATCTTTCGGCAGTTCAACATCAAGCCCGGCGTTAAATGCCAGTGCGGCCGATTCCGCCGCATCGTGGGAAATGCCATGGTGCTGATGCAGCAGGCTGACGCCGCCATAATCCGCGACAATGATGCCATCGAAACCCCAGTGCTCACGCAACACGGTGGTCAACAGGAAGCTGTCACTGTGTCCCGGCTGATTATCAATATCATGATAGGCGGGCATCACCGAACCGGCATTGGCCAGCTTGACCGCCATTTCAAACGGCAGCAGGAAGGTGTCGTTCAGCTCGCTAAAGCCCAGGTGGACCGGAGCATGGTTGCGCGCCCCTTCGCTGAACGAGTGACCCACGTAATGCTTAAGCGTCGCCAGCAGATCGCGCTTGTCGCTCTGCAACCCTTTGACGTATGCCGTCGCCATCACCCCCACCAGCCACGGATCTTCCCCGAAGGTCTCTTCGGTGCGGCCCCAGCGCACGTCGCGGGAAACGTCCAGTACCGGGGCCAGCCCCTGCTGGCAGCCCACAGAGCGCGCCTCTTTGCCAATCTGCTCTGCTGCACGCTGCACAAGTTCAGGGTTCCAGGTGGAACCGTAATTCAGCGAGGACGGGAACAGCGTTGCGTCTTTGCACAGCAGTCCTACCAGACACTCCTCGTGGAACAGCGCAGGAATGCCGAGACGGGTCTCTTCCATCATCATACGTTGCAGGCGGTTCGCCGCGCGCACGCCGGTTTTTGCGTCAACAATATGGGTGCCCAGCGGGCGGGTGATCTGCCCGACGCCCAGTTTTAGCCGTTCCCCGAGCGACGCCTGCTCGCTCACACCGGCGAATTCGTCGCTCAGATCGCTTCTCTCGCGGTGGTTACCGTTTTCGTCGAGGATCAGCCAGTAGGCATGCATCTGGGCGAACTTCTCTTCCGGGGTCATACGCGCCAGTAAATCGGCGACGCGCTCGTGCACGGGACGTCCCGCGTCCTTATAGATAGCTGTCATGTTTTACTCCTGTAGTGCGGAAGGGGTTGCCGGGCTGAGCTGCCCCGCTTCGGGTCTGACCTCACGCTTGCTGGCCAGCTCACGGGCGATGGAATCCACCAGCCGGCTGTTAAGCTTGTAGATGGAAAGTAGCGCCACCATGCAGAGGAACAGCGCGCATGGGATAAGGGTGAAAAGCGCGTTAATGGTCGACAGCACGTGCGGCGTCTGGGCTGCCTGGCCCGGCGTATAATCCACCATGCCCAGTACCCAGCCCACCACCGCCCCGCCGAGCGCCAGGCCAAATTTGATGGCAAACAGCGCGGTGGAGAAGACCAGCCCGTCCAGGCGACGGCCGCTGCGATGCTCTTCGTAGTCGACCACATCGGAGAACATGGTCCACTGGAGCGGTGTGGTGAGGTTTTGAATAAAGCTAAAGACAATGTTAAGGCCGAAGATCAGCCAGACCTGCGAAGGCGGCAGGAAGAAAATCAGCGCGCCGAAAATGACGAAGGAAATAATCGTCCACTGGTAAGCACGAACGCGGTCAAATTTCCCCAGCAGCCGTTCAGATAATAATGCGCCGCTTAAGGAGGCCACCATTCCGGAAACAATAAAGGCAAATACCAGATCCGGGCGCAACAGCACGTAGTTCACGTAATACATCGTGGCGGAGCCGCGCGTTACCACCGCGGTCAGCAGCAAAATATTAAACAGGAACACAATAAGCCACTGGCTGTTGCGGCCCAGCAGTTTTAAATCGGTGAGCATGGAGCCGGAGGTATCATTGCGCGGAGAATACCGCTCGCGGGTCATCAGGAAGCAACAGAAGAACAGCACAATGCCCAGCAGCCCCATCAGGCTCATGGCATAGAAATAGCCTTTCTGCACGTTGCCCTGGCCCAGCAGTGAGACCAGCGGCAATGCGATAACCGTCACAATCAACCCGCCAATAAATGACAGACCAAAGCGCCATGACTGCAGGGAGTGACGCTCGCGCGGGTCCAGCGTCAGTGCGCCCGGCATGGCGCAGTAAGGCACGTTAATCGCGGAGTAAATCAGGCTCAGGATAGCGTAGGTCAGGCAGGCATAAACGATTTTAGCCGTCGGCCCGACGTCCGGTACATAGAAGGTGATAAGGCAGCTCACGCCAAAAGGAATGGCAAACCACAGCAGCCAGGGACGGAAACGACCATGACGCGTCTGGGTGCGGTCAACCAGTGCGCCAATGCACGGGTCGACAAACGCATCAACCACGCGCACCACTAAAAACATGGTCCCCATAATGGCCGCGGGTAAACCAAAAACATCCGTATAGAAGTAAGCAAGAAATAACGTGGCCGTTTGCCAGACCAGCGCGCTGGCCATATCACCTAAGCCATAACCTATTTTATCTTTGGTACGCAATACAGAGGAAAGTGTCATTGTTATTTGCCTTTTTATCAGGTTAAAACGTATTTCAACCAGTTGCGCATCTTCTGAAGAGAAATGCGCAGTAAGGCTCAAGTATTAGCAACGCTTTGCGCGCTAACAATTGTCTAAATTAACAGACAAATTATGATATTTGGTTTTTTACTTTATTTGTGATGGGGAGCAAATATGAAATGAAATAAAAAAGGCGAGGAATAATATCCTCGCCTTTTCGGGTCATGCTGGCGTTACTTGTTCAGTTCCGCCAGGCTCAGCCAGGTTTGCACCACGGTGTCCGGGTTCAGGGACAGGCTATCAATCCCCTCCTCCATCAGCCAGGCGGCAAAGTCTTCATGGTCAGAAGGACCCTGACCACAAATCCCGACGTATTTACCCTGTTTCTTCGCCGCACGGATGGACATGGAGAGCAGCGCTTTCACCGCCTCGTTACGCTCATCGAACAGCTCAGAGACCACGCCGGAGTCACGGTCCAGACCCAGCGTCAGCTGCGTCATGTCGTTCGAGCCGATAGAGAAGCCGTCAAAGTGCTCGAGGAACTGCTCGGCCAGCAGGGCGTTGGACGGGATCTCACACATCATGATGATCTTCAGTCCGTTTTCACCGCGCTTGAGCCCCTGACGCGCCAGCTCGTCCACTACCGCTTTCGCCTGATCCACCGTACGCACGAACGGGATCATGATTTCGACGTTGGTCAGCCCCATGTCGTTGCGCACGCGTTTCACCGCTTCACACTCCAGCGCGAAGCAGTCGCGGAAGCTGTCGGACACGTAGCGTCCGGCGCCGCGGAAGCCCAGCATTGGGTTCTCTTCTTCCGGCTCGTAGCGCTCACCGCCGACCAGGTTGGCGTATTCGTTTGACTTAAAGTCAGACAGACGCACGATCACGCGTTTCGGGTAGAACGCCGCGCCCAGCGTGGCGATCCCTTCGGTCAGACGGCCAACGTAGAACTCTTTCGGCGAGTCGTAGCCTTTCATCATCTCGCGGATTTCGTTCTGCAGTTTCGCGTCCTGGTCGTCAAACTCCAGCAGCGCACGCGGGTGCACGCCGATCATGCGGTTGATGATAAATTCCAGACGCGCCAGGCCAACGCCTTCGTTCGGCAGGCAGGCGAAGTCAAACGCACGATCCGGGTTACCGACGTTCATCATAATTTTCAGCGGCAGATCCGGCATGGTATCCACGCTGGAGCTCTTCACGCTGAAGTCGAGGATATCGGCATACACGTAGCCCGTATCGCCTTCGGCACAGGAGACGGTTACGTTCTGTCCGTCCTTCATGCGTTCGGTTGCGTCACCGCAGCCGACAACCGCAGGAATACCCAGTTCGCGGGCAATGATCGCCGCATGGCAGGTACGACCGCCGCGGTTGGTGACGATGGCCGCCGCTTTCTTCATGATCGGTTCCCAGTCCGGGTCGGTCATGTCGGTCACCAGTACGTCGCCTGGCTCAATACGGTTCATCTCGCTGATGTCGTGGATCACTTTCACCGGACCGGCACCGATGCGGTGACCAATCGCGCGACCTTCCGCCACAATTTTGCCCTGGGCGTGCAGCGTATAACGCTCCATCACCTGACCGCGAGAACGGACGGTCTCCGGACGCGCCTGGACGATAAACAGCTTGCCGGTGTTCCCGTCTTTCGCCCATTCGATATCCATCGGACGGCCGTAGTGTTTTTCAATCTGCACCGCCTGCTTCGCCAGTTCCTGCACTTCGGCGTCGGTCAGGGAGAAGCGGTCGCGCTGCTCCTGCGGCACATCTTCAATCTTAACCTGCTTGCCATGCTCCTGAGTTGGGGCATAGATCATGCGGATTTTTTTCGAGCCCATGGTGCGGCGCACCACCGCCGGGCGACCCGCGGCCAGCGTAGGCTTGTGTACATAAAATTCGTCAGGGTTCACCGCGCCCTGCACCACCATCTCACCCAGGCCCCATGCAGAGGTGATGAACACCACCTGGTCGAACCCCGATTCGGTATCGATGGAGAACATCACGCCGGATGAGCCTACGTCTGAACGCACCATGCGCTGGACGCCAGCGGAGAGCGCGACGCCGCGATGGTCGTAGCCCTGGTGCACGCGATAGGAGATGGCGCGGTCGTTGAACAGGGAAGCAAATACGTGCTTCACGGCCACCAGCACCGCATCATAGCCCTGAACGTTCAGGAAGGTTTCCTGCTGCCCGGCGAACGACGCGTCCGGCATATCTTCTGCGGTTGCGGAAGAACGCACGGCAAAGGAGGCCTGCGCATCGTCAGCGGAGAGCTGGTTGTAAGCATCGTGAATGGCTTTTTCCAGTTCCGGCTGGAAAGGTGTGTCGATGATCCACTGGCGGATCTGCGCCCCGGCTTTAGCAAGCTCGGTCACATCATCAATATCCGTTTTATCCAGCAGGTCGTAAATGCGCTGGTTTACACCGCTCTGGTCTAAAAACAGGTTAAACGCATCGGCGGTTGTGGCAAACCCGTTTGGTACGGAAACACCCATACCGGACAGATTTGTAATCATTTCACCCAGGGAGGCATTTTTGCCCCCAACTCTGTCTACATCATTCATGCCGAGTTGGTTATACCAAAGCACCAGCGGTGACGAGCCATTGTTGGACATCGAAACAATCCTTTTGTGATATTTGATCGGAGTAAGTAACACCTGACTACGTATTTATACTGGCATATTTATTTGCGCTAAAAAAACGGTGAATCGTGTAAGCAATTTAAATTTTCAACTTTTCGGATAGTTTCCCACCAGCGATTAACCCGATGATTCCTCTATATTCAGCCGTTAACCACAAAAATAAAGTCGCCATTTGAAAAATGAAATCCACTTTTCAGGAAAATCAAAAACAGTGTTTCATTCATAATTAGGATAAGTTCTTTGCTGTGTAAATTACTTTTTTAATTTATGCTTTCAGACAATTACGTATGATATTCAGGGTGGGTAAAATGGATAATGCTGTCGATCGTCACGTTTTTTATATTTCTGATGGTACGGCGATCACCGCCGAGGTGCTGGGCCACGCGGTCATGTCGCAGTTCCCCGTATCGATTAACAGCATCACGCTGCCGTTCGTGGAAAATGAGAGCCGCGCCAAAGCGGTGAAGGACCAGATCGACGCCATCTACCAGCAGACCGGCGTCCGTCCGCTGGTGTTCTACTCCATCGTTATCCCCGAAATTCGCCACATCATTTTGCAAAGCGAGGGCTTCTGCCAGGATATCGTCCAGGCGCTGGTGGCCCCGCTCCAGAGCGAGCTGAAGCTTGACCCGACGCCTATCGCCCACCGTACCCATGGGCTGAACCCTGGCAACCTGACCAAATACGATGCGCGTATTGCCGCCATCGACTACACCCTGGCGCATGATGATGGTATTTCTCTGCGCAATCTCGACCAGGCACAGGTGATTTTACTTGGCGTGTCGCGTTGCGGTAAAACGCCGACCAGCCTCTATCTGGCGATGCAGTTCGGCATTCGCGCCGCCAACTACCCCTTTATTGCCGACGACATGGATAACCTGGTGCTGCCTGCTGCGCTCAAGCCGCTGCAGCACAAACTGTTCGGACTAACGATTAACCCGGAGCGTCTGGCCGCGATCCGCGAAGAGCGCCGCGAGAACAGCCGCTACGCCTCCATGCGCCAGTGCCGCATGGAGGTCTCCGAAGTGGAAGCGCTGTACCGCAAAAACCAGATCCCGTGGCTGAACAGCACTAACTATTCGGTAGAAGAGATCGCCACCAAAATTCTCGACATCATGGGACTTAATCGTCGCATGTACTAATATGCTAGTACATTAACTCAGATTCGGGTATCATCCTCTGCAACAACGGGGCGGTATCGCCCCGAACTTGAAATCAGCAGGGATTGGTTTAATGTGATGCCCATCACTTCCCGGTAGTCTGCCGATGAAGCAAAAATTTTCTGAGACAAATCATGAATAAAACCGACGAACTCCGCACGGCGCGCATTGACAGCCTGGTCACTCCGGCTGAACTGGCTCAGCGGCACCCCGTTTCCGCCGCGGTTGCGGAATATGTTACGGCCTCCCGCCGACGTATTGAAAAAATCCTGAACGGTGAAGACAAGCGTCTTCTGGTCGTGATTGGCCCTTGCTCTATCCACGATTTGGATGCAGCACTGGATTATGCCAAACGCCTTCAGGGACTGCGGGATAAGTATCAGCATCGCCTTGAAATTGTGATGCGCACCTACTTTGAAAAACCGCGTACCGTGGTGGGCTGGAAAGGGCTGATTTCCGATCCCGATCTCAACGGCAGCTATCGTGTGAATCACGGTATCGAACTGGCACGCAAGCTGCTGCTCCAGGTCAACGAGCTGGGCGTCCCAACGGCGACTGAATTTCTCGATATGGTGACCGGGCAATTTATTGCCGATTTGATCAGCTGGGGCGCGATCGGCGCACGCACCACTGAAAGCCAGATCCACCGCGAGATGGCCTCCGCCCTCTCCTGTCCGGTCGGCTTTAAAAACGGGACCGATGGCAACACCCGTATCGCTGTTGACGCGATCCGCGCCTCGCGTGCCAGCCACATGTTCCTGTCGCCGGATAAAAGTGGTCATATGACTATCTACCAGACCAGCGGTAACCCTTACGGGCACATCATTATGCGTGGCGGGAAGAAACCCAATTACCATGCCGACGATATCGCCGCCGCGTGCGAAACACTGGCCGAATTCGATCTGCCGGAACATCTGGTGGTGGACTTTAGCCACGGTAACTGCCAGAAGCAGCACCGCCGCCAGCTGGACGTTTGCGATGAAATTTGCCAGCAGATCCGCAGCGGTTCAACCGCCATCGCGGGTATTATGGCCGAAAGCTTTATCAAGGAAGGCACGCAGAAAATCGTTGCCGGACAGCAGATGGTGTACGGCCAGTCAATCACCGATCCGTGCCTGAGCTGGGAAGACAGCGAACTGCTGCTGGAAAAGCTGGCGTCTGCGATAGATACGCGCTTCTGACCCCCGCCGGGTGGCGCTGCGCTTACCCGGCCTACGGTTCGTGCCCTTCTCCCTCTCCCTGTGGGAGAGGGTCGGGGTGAGGGCATCAGACCGCACCTTCCCCCAAAATTTGATCCCGTCACATTATTTTCACAAAAACGCTTGCCGTGAAATTGCAGTTTATTGATAATGATTATCATTGTTACATTGATTGTTATTTATAAACATTATGTCACCTACGGATAACCGCGCGGCAACGCCAGCAAAAACACACACAGCGCCCGCCCCTGCCTCCACCGATCGTCGCATCGACAGCAAAAGCCTGCTGGGTGATGAGGGGCGGGTGATTATCGAGCATGCCGGCCAGCACTACCTGCTGCGCCAGACGAATGCCGGAAAATTGATCCTCACAAAATAAACCAAAACATTCGCCAGCCACCCAGGTGATCCCCAGGCAGCCAGCGCTTTCGATTCTTTATGGAGAGTTGCTATGCCACACCTGCATACCGCATGTTTACGCCCGTCACTTCTGGCGCTGGCGATTGTCAGTACCCTGCCGGGCGTCGCGTTTGCTGCCGCAGATGAAATAACCGTCACCGCTACCGGCAACGCCCGTAGCGCCTTCGAAGCCCCAATGATGGTGAGCGTGATTGACGCCGCTGCCCCGGAAAAACAGACCGCCAGCTCTGCCGCCGACCTGCTGCGTAACGTGCCAGGCCTGACGCTGGACGGCACCGGCCGCACCAACGGTCAGGACGTTAATCTGCGCGGTTATGACCGACGCGGCGTGCTGGTGCTAGTTGACGGCGTGCGTCAGGGTATCGACACCGGACACCTCAACAGCACGTTCCTCGACCCGGCGCTGATCAAACGTATCGAAGTTGTGCGCGGTCCGTCGGCGCTGCTCTACGGCAGCGGTGCGCTGGGTGGCGTGATTTCCTATGACACCGTTGACGCCAGAGATCTCCTGGAACCGGGCAAAAACAGCGGTTACCGCGTATTTGGTACCGGTGCGACAGGCGATCATAGCCTCGGGATGGGGGCCAGCGCCTATGGCCGCACCGATACGCTTGACGGTCTGGTGTCATGGTCCAGCCGTGACCGCGGCGATATCCGCCAGAGCGACGGCAAGCGTGCCCCAAACGACGAATCCATTAATAACATGCTGGCGAAAGGCAGCTGGAAAATCGACCCGGCTCAGACGTTAAGCGGCTCCCTGCGCTACTACAACAACGCCGCGCAGGAGCCGAAAAACCCGCAAACCCCCGATGCCACCAGCAGCAACCCCATCACCGACCGCTCCACCATCCAGCGTGATGCACAGCTGGGTTACCGTCTGGCGCCGGAAGGGAACGACTGGCTGAACGCCGATGCAAAAGTTTACTGGTCAGAGGTGCGCATAAATGCCCAGAACATCGACAGCACCGGTGAGTTCCGCAAGCAGACCACCAAAGGCGGCAAAGTAGAAAACCGTACCCGCCTGTTCGGCGACACCTTTGCCTCTCACCTTTTGACCTACGGCGGGGAATATTATCGTCAGGAACAACGTCCGGGTGGCACCACCACCGGCTTCCCGGAGGCGAAAATCGACTTTAGCTCCGGCTGGCTGCAGGATGAAATCACCCTGCGCGATCTGCCTGTTACCCTGCTGGGCGGCACGCGCTATGACAACTATCGGGGTAGCAGCGAGGGCTACGACGACGTGGATGCCGACAAGTGGTCCTCCCGCGCCGGGTTAACCGTCAGCCCTACCGACTGGCTGATGCTGTTTGGCTCTTACGCTCAGGCCTTCCGCGCCCCGACCATGGGCGAGATGTATAACGACGCCAAACACTTCTCCATCGGCAGTTTCTACACTAACTACTGGGTGCCTAACCCGAACCTGCGCCCGGAAACCAACGAAACGCAGGAGTTTGGTTTTGGCCTGCGCTTTGACGACCTGATGCTCGCCAACGACGGGCTGGAGTTCAAGGCCAGCTATTTCGATACCAAAGCCAAA
The DNA here is from genome assembly GCF_001729765.1 of Enterobacter kobei. Lineage (NCBI taxonomy): Bacteria > Pseudomonadati > Pseudomonadota > Gammaproteobacteria > Enterobacterales > Enterobacteriaceae > Enterobacter > Enterobacter kobei. The sequence goes on along the minus strand of NZ_CP017181.1, from coordinate 1,944,332 downwards.
GATTACATCTCCACCACCGTCAATTTTGCCGCGGCGACCACCATGTCGTACAACGTTCCGAACGCCAAAATCTGGGGCTGGGACGTGATGGCAAAATACTCGGCCGACCTGTTTAACCTCGATCTGGCCTATAACCGCACGCGCGGAAAAGATACCGATACCGGCGAGTACATCTCCAGCATCAACCCGGACACCGTCACCAGCAGGCTGGATATTCCGGTGGCGCAAAGCGGCTTCTCCGTGGGCTGGATCGGCACCTTTGTCGATCGTTCAACCCATGTCAGCAGCAGTTACAGCAAACAGCCGGGCTATGCGGTCAACGACATCTACATCAGCTATAAGGGCCAGGAGCAGCTAAAGGGCATCACCACCACGCTGGTGCTGGGTAACGCCTTCGACAAGGAGTACTGGTCTCCTCAGGGTATTCCGCAGGACGGTCGTAACGGCAAGATTTTTGTGAGTTATCAGTGGTAATTCCCCGCGGGGAAACTATTCAGAAGGAAAAGACAATGGATCACTACACGCGCTGGCTGGCGCTAAAAGAAGAAAACCCGGGTAAGTATGCGCGCGATATTGCAGGGTTAATGAACCTCAGTGAAGCAGAACTGACCTTTGCGCGCATGGGTCATGATGCCTGGCGACTGCGCGGTGAAATTCGCGAGATCTTAGGCGCGCTTGAAGCCGTAGGGGAAACAAAATGCATCTGCCGCAACGACTACGCCGTTCACGAACAGTCAGGCAGCTTCACCCATCAGCACCTGAACGGCCACGCCGGGCTGGTGTTGAACCCGCGCGGACTGGATCTGCGCCTGTTCCTCAACCAGTGGGCAAGCGCGTTTCATCTCAGCGAAACCACCGCACGCGGCGAGCGGCAGAGCATTCAGTTTTTTGATCATCAGGGTGATGCCGTACTGAAAGTTTACACCACGGACAACACCGACCTCGCCGCCTGGGCTGACGTGTTGACCCGCTTTATCTTTGCCGATAACCCGCCGCTTGAGCTGAAGGTTGCCGAGACCCCGCTGTATGCCGAAAATGCAGATGCCGCCCTCGTGGACAAAGCGTGGCGTGCGATGACTGACGTGCACCAGTTCTTCGGCCTGCTGAAACGCCACAACCTCAGCCGCCAGCAGGCATTTCGCCTGGTGGGCGACGACCTCGCCTGCCAGGTTGAAAACAATGCGCTGGCACTGCTGCTGGAAACCGCGCGCCAGCACGGCAACGAAATCATGATCTTCGTGGGTAACCGCGGCTGCGTGCAGATCTTCACCGGCGCGGTGGAGAAAGTCGTGCCGTTGAAAGGCTGGCTGAACATCTTTAACCCCACCTTTACCCTGCATCTGCTGGAGGAAACGATTGCGGAGAGCTGGGTCACGCGCAAACCGACTGCAGACGGTCACGTCACCAGCCTGGAACTGTTTGCCGCAGACGGCACGCAAATTGCCCAACTCTATGGTCAGCGTACGGAAGGCGAGCCGGAGCAGAGCCAGTGGCGTAGCCAGATTGATGCCCTGACGCCAAAAGGGCTGGCCGCATGAAAACGTGGTTTGCCCTGCTGACCGCCCTGCCGCTGGTGGCGTTTGCCGCCGCGCAGGAGAAAATTGTCACCCTTGGCGGCGACGTCACGGAGATTGTTTATGCGCTTGGCGCGGACTCTTCGCTGGTCGCACGCGACAGTACCAGCCAGTGGCCGCAGGCAGCGAACGCGCTCCCGGACGTGGGCTATTTGCGCCAGCTTAACGCCGAAGGGATTTTGTCCATGCGTCCCACGCTGGTGCTGGCCAGCGACCAGGCGCAGCCGTCTCTGGCGTTAAAGCAGGTTGAACGCAGTCACGTCAGGGTGATTACCGTTCCTGGCCGCAACGATCTGAGCGTCATTGACGAAAAGATCCGCATTATTGCCGAGGCCACCCACCGTGAAGCGCAGGGAGAGAGCCTGCGCCGCTCGCTACGTCAGGCGGTGGCGGCTCTGCCCGCAGAACCGCTCAACAAGCGGGTGCTGTTTATCCTCAACCACGGGGGAATGACCGCCATGGCCGCCGGACAGCAAACCGGCGCCGATGCCGCCATTCGTGCCGCCGGGTTGCAGAACGCGATGCAGGGTTTCACGCGGTATCAGCCACTGTCGCAGGAAGGGATTATTGCCAGCCAGCCCGACCTGGTGGTGATTTCGCAGGACGGCGTGAACGCGCTGGGTGGCGAGGCGAATCTGTGGAAGCTGCCCGGACTGGCGCAAACCCCGGCGGGACGGCACAAACAGCTGCTGGCGATTGATGACATGGCGCTGCTGGGTTTCAGCGTGCGCACGCCGGAAGCCATCCGGCAGTTGCGTGTTAAAGCGGAGCAACTGCCCTGATGTCCCGGCGGATCGCACTGTCGCTGTGGATGCTGGCCGCAATTCTGAGCATCATGACCCTTACGGCAACAGGCTTTGGAGCATTGCCTCTGCCGGTCAGCCTGCTGTGGAACGGCAGCGATGAGGCGATGCGTCAGATCTGGCTGACCATTCGCCTGCCCCGCGTGCTGCTGGCGCTGGTGATTGGCGGCGCGCTGGCGCTGGCCGGGTGCGTGATGCAGGGACTGTTCCGCAACCCGCTGGCAGACCCGGGTTTGCTTGGGATCAGCAGCGGCGCGGCGCTGGCGGTCGCGCTGTGGGTGGTTATTCCTGTCACGTTGCCGGCCCTGATGATGCTTTACGCCCCGATGGTTGCGGCATTCCTCGGCGCGCTGGCTGCAACCGTTGTGATCTTCCTGCTCAGCCAGCAGCGTCACGGTTCCCTGTCCCGTTTACTGCTGGTGGGGATCGCCATCAACGCCCTGTGCGGCGCGGCCGTCGGTCTCCTTTCCTGGCTTAGCAACGATGCGCAGCTTCGCCAGCTTTCGCTCTGGGGAATGGGCAGCCTCGGGCAGGCGCAGTGGTCCACCCTGCTTGCGGTGACCTCGCTGATGGTGCCTGCGGTTCTGATTATCTGGCGGCTGGCTGGCCCACTCAATTTGCTGCAGCTGGGTGATGAAGAGGCGCACTATCTCGGGGTGGATGTTGCCCGGGTACAGCGGATCCTGCTGCTGTGCAGCGCCCTGCTGGTCGCTGCGGCGGTGGCCATCAGCGGCGTGATTGGCTTTGTTGGCCTTGTGGTCCCACACCTGATGCGTATGTGGCTAGGGGCCGACCACCGGGCCGCGATCCCCGGCTCGGTGCTGGCCGGAGCGTTACTGCTGCTGGCTGCCGATACGCTGGCGCGCACTCTGGTCACCCCGGCGGAAATGCCCGTTGGGTTGTTGACCAGCCTTCTCGGTGCGCCGTGGTTCCTGTGGCTTATCTTTCGTCGTGGAGGTGCGCATGGCTGAACGCTATTGTGCGGAAAACCTGGTCTTTCACGCCGGGCAACGGACGCTGATCGACGATGTATCACTGACCTTATCTCAGGGTGAGCTGGTCGCGTTGATTGGCCCTAACGGTGCCGGGAAATCGACATTATTACGGCTGCTGACCGGCTATCTCACACCCGCAAGCGGGCGGTGCAGTCTGGCAGGCACGCCGCTTGCGGACTGGCCAACGGAGACCCTCGCCTGCTACCGGGCAGTGATGCGTCAAAATACGCAGCCCGGATTCGACTGGCCGGTGGAAGCCGTGGTCGGTATGGGGCGCGCCCCCTGGACGCGCTCCCCTGAGGCGTCAGTGGTTGAGGAGGTCATGGCGATCACAGGCTGTTTACCCCTGGCGGGCAGACGCTATTCGGCACTCTCCGGAGGCGAGCAGCAACGGATCCAGCTCACTCGGGCACTGGCCCAACTCTGGTGCGACGGCGCCCCACGCGGCTGGCTGTTTCTTGATGAACCGACCTCCGCACTGGATCTCTTCCACCAGCAACATCTGCTGCGCCTGATGAAAACTCTGACCCGTCGGGGGCATCTCCACGTCTGCGTGGTTCTGCACGATCTTAATCTGGCGGCACTGTGGGCGGATCGTATCCTGCTGCTGCATAACGGGAGGCTGGTCTCCCGGGGGGCACCGGAGGACGTTTTGCAGGCCGGGACGCTGGCGCGCTGGTATGGCGCGCAGGTGCTGGTCGGCAGCCATCCGGCTCATGCCGTGCCGCAGGTGTTCCTCGCTCCCTGAGTGGGGTGATAAAAATCCTTCAGCGTTTCCAGCAGGGCATGCGCCGCTTTAGAGAGCTGCGTGTGCCCGGGATGGATCACCCCGATGCACTTTTCAATGGGCGGGTTATCCAGCGGAATACAGACCGCGCCCAGGGAAGCCATCTGCGCCTCGCAGAGCGCCGGCACGGCGCTGCCACCCAGCCCGCTGGCGACCATGCGCCCTACCGTCACCAGTTGATGACTCTCCAGCGCCACGTCCAGCTTTCTGCCGCTCCGCGCCAGCTCCTCCTCCATCATCAGACGTACCGCCGAAGGGCGCTGCAGGGTGATGAAATCCAGCGTCAGCAACTCCTCCCATGCCAGGCGCTTTTTTCCCGCAAGCGCGGAATCTTTCGGCACAATGGCGACAAACCTGTCCAGCCCCAGCGGCGTAAACAGCAGGTTATGCGTGGGTGCCGGCTCAAAGGCAATCCCCATCTCAACCCGCCCTTCCCGCACCATCTCAATCACCTGCTCGTTGATGACATCATGCACGGTGACGTTGACCCCGGCATGGCGATCGCGAAACGCTTTCAGCACTTCCGGTAAAACGTTGGCGGCAAACGACGGCATCGCCGCGACCGAGATTTTGCCGCGCTGGAGCGTAAAGCACTGGTGCATTGCCTCTTCCACGTTATCCCAGTCGGCCAGCAGCTGCCGCGCCATCGGCAGAAATGTTTCTCCCTCCTGCGTGAGGGCAACCTTGCGCGTGCTCCGCTGCAACAGCGGCCCACCGAGCGCATCTTCCAGGCTTTTAATCGTCAGGCTCAGCGCTGGCTGGGAAAGATTTAAGCGTTCGCTGGCGTGCGCGAAATTGAGAGTGTGAGCTACCGCTAAAAACGCGCGTAACTGTTTGACACTCATTCTCATTTTTCATCCTGTTAACTAATTGAAAAAATTTAGTTAACAGGAAATTAATAAGAAATCCAAATGAGTGGGTCACAAATTCAAAATTAACAAATGAGTCGCCACCCCTAATGATACCGGCACGGTTAACGGGAGGGATGACTATGGCAGGACTGGATAAGCGCGTCAGCAGCTATGCGCAGGCGCTGGATGGGCTGACGGACGGCATGACCTTGCTGGCGGGCGGCTTCGGGCTGTGCGGTATTCCTGAGAACCTGATTGCAGAGGTTCGACGCCGTCAGGTGAAAGATCTGACGGTCGTGTCGAACAACTGCGGCGTGGATGGTTTCGGTCTGGGGATACTGCTCGAAACGCGCCAGGTTCGCAAAGTGGTGGCGTCTTACGTCGGCGAGAACGCGCTGTTTGAGCAGCAGGTACTGAGCGGGGAACTGGCAATCGAACTTACTCCGCAGGGGACGCTGGCAGAAAAGGTCCGCGCGGGCGGGGCCGGTATTCCGGCGTTTTATACGGCTACCGGTTATGGCACCCCCGTGGCAGCGGGCAAAGATGTGCGCCAGTTTGGCGGTAAAAATTACATTCTTGAAGAGGCCATTACCGGTGATTTCGCGCTGGTTAAGGGCTGGAAAGCGGACTGGTACGGCAACGTTATCTATCGCCATACCGCGCAAAATTTTAATCCACTGATGGCAACGGCGGGCCGAATCACGGTTGTGGAGGTGGAAGAGATTGTTCCGCCGGGTGAACTGCCTCCGTCGGCTATTCATACGCCGGGAATTTACGTCGACAGGCTGATTGTCGGCCAGTTTGAAAAACGCATTGAACAGCGCACGCTGCGCGCGCAAGGAGTCTGACGATGTTAACCCGAGAACAGATGGCGATGCGCGTTGCCCGCGAACTGCGCGACGGGTATTACGTCAACCTGGGGATCGGCATCCCTACGCTGGTGGCGAATTATATTCCCCCGGAAATGGACGTGATGCTGCAGTCGGAAAACGGTCTGCTCGGAATGGGGGCTTTTCCCGATGAGCAGAGCCTTGATGCCGACATGATCAACGCCGGTAAACAGACGGTCACTGCGCGGACCGGCGCGGCCATTTTCGACTCGGCCCAGTCGTTTGCCATGATCCGCGGCGGCCATGTGGATCTGACCGTGCTGGGCGCATTTGAAGTCGATGTCGAGGGCAACATTGCCTCGTGGATGATCCCCGGAAAGATGGTGAAAGGGATGGGTGGCGCGATGGATCTCGTTGCCGGGGCGCAGAACATCATTGTGGTGATGACCCACGCTGCAAAAAACGGTGACTCCAAACTGCTGCCGCGCTGCACGCTGCCGCTCACCGGTGTGGGCTGCATCCGTCGGGTCCTGACCGATCTCGCGTTGCTGGAGATAGCGGACGGCGCGTTCATCCTGCGGGAGTACGCCCCGGGTGTCGGTATCGACGAGATTGTCCGTAAAACGGCCGGAAAAATCATTGTGGCGGACGACGTTCGCGAGATGCGCTTCAACTGAGGACTCAACATGAAAAAGGTCATGATTGTCGGGGCAACGCGAACCCCCATTGGCAGTTTTCGCGGATCGCTCTCGCCCCTTTCAGCCGTTGAGCTGGGTGCCGTCACGGTACAGCGTCTGCTGGAGAGCAGCGGCCTTCACCCAGAGCAAATAGACGAACTGGTTTTCGGTCAGGTGCTGACGGCCGGGTGCGGGCAAAACCCCGCCCGCCAGACGGCCATCACTGCCGGATTACCCGTCAGCACCCCGGCGACAACGGTCAATCTGGTGTGCGGCGCGGGGTTGAAAGCGGTACAGCTCGCCGCCCAGGCAATCCGCTGCGGTGACGCAGACGTGGTTATCGCTGGCGGTCAGGAGAGCATGAGTAACGCCCCGTATCTGCTGGATGGCGCACGTTCAGGGCTGCGTTTTGGGCATACGGGCCTGCAGGACAGCATGATTACCGACGGCCTGTGGGACGCATTCAACGATTACCACATGGGCATCACCGCGGAAAACGTCGCCCGTGAGTACGGCATTTCCCGCGAGCAACAGGATGCCTTCGCCTTCCGGTCACAGCAAAAGGCGGCGTCCGCCATTGAGACTGGTCGGTTTGACGCCGAGATAGCGCCAGTGACGGTGAAACAGGGCAAACGTGCGCCACAGATTGTCCGCCATGATGAACAGCCACGCCCGGAAACCACCGCCGGGCAGCTTGCACAGCTCCGCCCCGCATTTTTGCATGACGAGGGCACGATCACGGCGGGGAACGCCTCCACCCTTAACGATGGGGCCGCCGCGGTACTGCTGATGAGCGAGGAAAAGGCGCGGGAAAGCGGGTTACCTGTCCTTGGCCACATTGTGAGTTACGCCGTGACGGGCGTTGATCCGTCGATGATGGGCATCGGCCCGGTCAGCGCCTGTCGGACGGCGCTGGCGCGGGCGGGCTGGACGCTCGACGACGTCGATCTCATTGAAGCCAACGAAGCCTTTGCCGCACAGGCACTGGCGGTGGGCAAAGAGCTTGGCTGGGATGAACAGAACGTCAACGTTAACGGTGGCGCCATCGCCCTGGGCCATCCGATTGGCGCATCCGGCTGTCGCATCCTGGTGACCCTGCTCCATGAAATGCAGCGCCGGGGGGTAACAAAGGGACTTGCCACCCTGTGCGTTGGCGGCGGACAAGGCATTGCCCTGACCGTTGAGCGTTAAACCTCTCGTTGGTACCCGAATAATAATTAAAGTAAGGAGTCGTAATGAGTGTGTTAATAGCCCTGGCGGCGCTGGGATTACTGATGCTGGCGGCCTACCGCGGATACAGCGTGATTTTGTTTGCGCCGATTGCGGCGCTTGGTGCCGTGCTGCTGACCGATCCGGGTGCCGTCGGCCCGACGTTTACTGGCCTGTTTATGGAAAAGATGGTCGGCTTCGTTAAACTCTATTTCCCGGTGTTCCTGCTGGGGGCGGTGTTTGGCAAGCTGATTGAGCTTTCCGGTTTTTCACGATCCATCGTTGCCGCCGCGATCCAGATCCTCGGTCGTCGGCACGCTATCCCCGTGATAGTCCTGGTGTGTGCGCTGTTAACCTACGGCGGCGTGTCGCTGTTCGTGGTGGCATTTGCGGTGTACCCGTTTGCCGCCGAACTGTTCCGCCAGAGCGGCATTCCTAAACGGTTAATCCCCGCTACCGTGGCGCTGGGGGCGTTCTCGTTTACCATGGACGCCCTGCCCGGCACACCGCAAATCCAGAACATTATTCCCACCAGCTTCTTTGGCACTAACGCCTGGGCGGCCCCGTGGCTGGGTCTTATCGGCTCTCTGTTTATTATCTTCTTTGGCCTGCTCTGGCTGGAGCGGCAGCGGCGTAAGGCGATCAATAACAATGAAGGTTATGGCGCGGACCTGAAAAACGAACCTGAAACGCCGGACAATATTCATCTCCCGCATCCGCTGATTGCTCTCTCCCCGCTGCTGGTCGTGGGCATACTGAACCTGCTGTTTACCCGCTGGATCCCCGGCTGGTACGGTACGAGTCATGAGCTTACCCTGCCAGGACTGGTGAAACCGATTGTGACCGAGGTGAGCAAGATCACCGCCATCTGGGCCGTGGAGGCGGCGCTGATCTCCGGTATTGTGCTGGTGTTGATTTTTGGTTTTCGCAATATCCGGGGACGTCTGGCAGAAGGCAGCCGAACGGCGGTGAGCGGCTCCATCCTCGCGGCGATGAATACCGCCTCGGAATACGGTTTCGGCGCGGTTATCGCCGCCCTGCCCGGTTTTCTGGTGTTATCTAAAGCGCTGTCTGCCATCCCGAACCCGTTGCTGAACGAAGCCATCAGCGTGACCGTTCTCGCCGGGATCACCGGCTCAGCGTCCGGCGGAATGAGTATTGCCCTTGCGGCCATGGCGGACACCTTTGTTGCTGCCGCCCACGCGGCCAAAATCCCGCTTGAGGTGTTGCACCGCGTGGCGTCAATGGCAAGCGGCGGGATGGATACGCTTCCCCATAACGGGGCGGTGATTACCTTGCTGGCCATCACCGGCCTGAGCCATCGTCAGGCCTACGGCGGCATTTTCGCTATCACTATCATTAAAAGCCTGGCAGTGCTTTTTGTCATTGCCGTGTTCTATCTGACCGGCATTGTGTAAGGAGAGAAAAATGAATCTGAACGGTAAAATCGCCCTGGTGACCGGCTCGACAAGCGGCATTGGCCTGGGGATCGCTCGCGTGCTGGCGAAATCAGGGGCGCAGTTGATTCTCAACGGTTTCGGTGACAGCGGATCAGCGCGAGAAGAAATTGCACAACTGGGCAAAAAGCCGGGCTACCACGATGCCGACCTGCGTGACGTGTTGCAGATTGAAGCCATGATGCGCTACGCCGAATCGCAGTTTGGCGGCGTGGATATTCTTGTTAACAATGCCGGGATACAGCATGTGGCTCCGGTGGAGACCTTCCCGGTGGAGAAATGGAACGACATTATCGCCATTAACCTTTCTGCGGTGTTTCACACCAGCCGGCTGGCGTTGCCCGCCATGCGTGAACAAAACTGGGGACGCATCATTAATATCGCCTCCGTTCACGGGCTGGTTGCGTCGAAAGAGAAGTCCGCCTACGTTGCCGCCAAGCATGGCGTGGTGGGCTTTACCAAATCCCTGGCGCTGGAAACCGCACGCACCGGCGTGACCGCCAATGCCCTCTGCCCGGGGTGGGTGCTGACCCCGCTGGTACAACAGCAAATCGATAAGCGCATCGCGGATGGCGTCCCGCCGGAACTGGCGCAAGACCAGCTTCTCGGGGAAAAGCAGCCTTCAGGTGAATTTGTCACCCCGGAGCAGTTGGGCGAACTGGCGCTGTTTTTATGCAGCGACAGCGCCGTTAACGTTCGCGGCGCCGCGTGGAATATGGATGGCGGCTGGGTGGCACAGTGAGTTTCTGGCCGGGTAAGGCGAAGCCGCTACCCGGCCAGAAATGTTTAACTTGAGCAACTCACTTCCAGCCGTTTGCCCCAGTCTGGCGGGCGGCTGATATAGTCATCATCCCGGTCGGCAAACGGCGTGCGCAACGCCAGGTGCAGACGGTGCAACTCGTCATACTCTCCCTGCTCTGCCTGTTCAATCGCCCGCTGCGCCAGCCAGTTGCGCAACACCATCGCGGGATTCGTCGCGTTCATCTGCGTCTGACGGGCGGCGTCATCGACCTGTTCCTGCTGCAAGCGGGAGCGGTAACGTGCAAACCAGTCGTCAAAGGCCTGCCTGTCAATAAACTCGTCGCGCAGCGGCGATGCAGCACTGTGCTGCTCCGTCTGGCCCAGCATCCGGAAAGTGCGGGTATAATCACTCCCCTCACGCGCCATCAGTGCAAACAGATCGTTCAGGATCTCGTTATCCCCTTTCTCCTGGGTCATCAGCCCCAGCTTGTTGCGCATCAGCGTGCCATATTCTCGCAGCAAAACGTCCTGATAGCTGTCGAGTGCATCATTCAGGGCATCGACATCCATAAACGGCGACAATGTTTGCGCAAACCGCTGCAGGTTCCATAGCCCAACCGCTGGCTGGTTGTCAAAACTGTAACGTCCCTGATAGTCAGAGTGGTTGCAGATATAACCCGGCTGATAATCATCCAGAAAACCAAACGGCCCATAATCAAAGGTCAGCCCGAGGAGCGACATATTGTCAGTGTTCATTACCCCATGAGCAAAGCCCACCGTTTGCCAGCGAGCAATCATCCTGGCGGTACGGGCGACCACGTCCCGGAACCAGAGAACGTATTTATCAGCCTCATCCTGCAAATGCGCCCAATGGCGACGAATAGCGTAGTCCGCGAGCTGACGAACCTTGTCCGTCTCACGACGATAGTAAAAGTGCTCAAAATGGCCAAAGCGCAGATGGCTTTGTGCGATACGCATCAGCATCGCCCCTTTTTCTACCGTTTCGCGCATAACCGGCGTGTCGCTGGTGACAATCGACAGCGCGCGCGTGGTGGGGATCCCCAGAGCATGCATGGCTTCAGAGGACAGGCATTCACGTATTGTTGAACGTAATACTGCGCGGCCATCGCCCATCCGAGAATAAGGGGTAAGACCTGCACCTTTCAGATGCCAGTCAACCGTCTCTCCGTTGGAAAGCTGTTGTTCACCCAGCAGGATCCCCCTGCCGTCGCCCAGCTGTCCCGCCCAGACGCCAAACTGGTGTCCGCTATAGACCTGGGCAAGGGGTTGCATACCGGGCAGAAGCGTTTCGCCTCCCCAGACGCCCGCGCCCCCGGAAGGCTTAAACATCTCAGGCGGAACGGCCAGTTCATCGGCCAGCCGGTCGTTGTGCCAGATAAGACGTGAATTGTGTAACGGTGTGGGTTTGAGTGCGGTGTAAAAGCCAGGCAACTCGTCATGCCAGTGAGCAGTAAAAGACAGGGTCATAAGTCCTCCTGCTTTTAGTGTAGAGGGTTTGCCCGAACTTAAACACGGGCGAAAGACAGGGTTATCGCTACTGAACCAGCGTCGTGACGTGCTCCGCCGGGACAGCGGGCCACAGCGTGCCCTGCATGGCGCCAAAATTGAAGGACAAGACGCGTTGCAGCAGACCGTGGTCGTCAATACCGGAGACGATCACCGACTGGCAGTGCGGCGTTATTTGCCAGAGGATAGCGCGCATAAAAGGTTCGAAAGAGAGCTCCGAAGCCCGCTGCTGGATGAAACCTTTATCGAGAATCACCCGTTTAAATAATCCATCATAGACAGCTTTGAGCGATGCCGCGCCTGCACCAAAGTTTGCGAGGACCAGGGGGAAATGGATCGCCATTCTCGCCAGTTGCAGATCATCCTTTCCGTTATTTAAACCTGGATAATTCTCATTAACAGTAAACTCAAGAAAAGGATACCGCTCAAGAATTGAAACAGCATTCCCATTACTTAATAAAAATTCAACAATAGCCGGTGTAATATTGATCCATGCAATTAACTGATGCTGAATAAAAAACAGTTTACAGGTATCAAGCAATTGCAGTTTTTCGTTAAACAGCGCTAACTCTTCTGCCGCTGAAAGCCGGGGGATAACGAGCTCAGTGGGGATCCTCACATCGGTGCCGACGCCAGTAAAGTTAACCAGAACCTCTAAACCTTTAAGCTCGCCAGCACTATTACGTGCAGGCAAAAGCATCAGTTCAGACTGGTATGCATTATCTAGGGAAGGTGCGAATAAGCAGGTCATTTCTTCCCAAGCTGACTCGCTGATTAAAATTTCGCGGATCTGGGCCGATTTTTTTCCCGCAAACACATCGAATCAGCCTATTTAGGCTATTTTTTCCACCATTTCTGGCGTTATTTCCGGTTTTTACTGAGATCTCTCCCACTGACGTATCATTTGGTCCACCCGAAACAGGTTGGCCAGGGTGAATAACATCGCCAGTTGGTTATCGTTTTTCAGCAGCCCTTTGTATCTGGCTTTCACGAAGCCGAACTGCCGCTTGATGATGCGAAACGGGTGCTCCACCCTGGCACGGATGCTGGCTTTCATGTATTCGATGTTGATGGCCGTTTTGTTCTTGCGCGGATGCTGCTTCAAGGTTTTTACCTTGCCGGGACGCTCGGCGATCAGCCAGTCCACATCCACCTCGGCCAGCTCCTCGCGCTGTGGCGCTCCTTGGTAGCCGGCATCGGCTGAGACAAATTGCTCCTCTCCATGAAGCAGATTACCCAGCTGATTGAGGTCATGCTCGTTGGCCGCGGTGGTGACCAGGCTGTGGGTCAGGCCACTCTTGGCATCGACACCAATGTGGGCCTTCATGCCAAAGTGCCACTGATTGCCTTTCTTGGTCTGATGCATCTCCGGATCGCGTTGCTGCTCTTTGTTCTTGGTAGAGCTGGGTGCCTCAATGATGGTGGCATCCACCAAAGTGCCTTGGGTCATCATGACGCCTGCTTCGGCCAGCCAGCGATTGATGGTCTTGAACAATTGACGGGCCAGTTGATGCTGCTCGAGCAGGTGGCGGAAATTCATGATGGTGGTGCGATCCGGCAGGGCGCTATCCAGGGATAATCGGGCAAACAGGCGCATGGAGGCGATTTCGTACAGGGCATCTTCCATGGCACCGTCGCTCAGGTTGTACCAATGCTGCATGCAGTGAATACGCAGCATGGTCTCCAGCGGATAGGGCCGTCGGCCATTGCCCGCCTTGGGATAAAACGGCTCGATGACAGCGGTCATATTCTGCCATGGCAGAATCTGCTCCATGCGGGAGAGGAAAATCTCTTTTCGGGTCTGACGGCGCTTAGTGCTGAATTCACTATCGGCGAAGGTGAGTTGATGGCTCATGATGTCCCTCTGGGATGCGCTCCGGATGAATATGATGATCTCATATCAGGAACTTGTTCGCACCTTCCCTAGCGTAATCATCATTGCACTCGCCCCGCATTAAAGATGAGAGAGGACATCCTGGAGCAATTGCCGACACAATTCCACTGTCTTGATTTTAATAAGTTTAATTTCATTAGTTCCGTATTAATTTTCAGATTTATCCCTGAATCTAAAATAATCTTATCCTGGTTACAGAGTAATAGCCAGTTTTAGATAAAACAGACACATAAGGATGACGCTAATTTTAGGTAAATTTAACTTTAATCAGCTTATTCAAGAAAAACCGGCATGATTTAATAGTTACCCTGCCGGCAGTGAGACGTGTTCGGGCAGATTAAATACGTCGTGCCTGCCAGAAATTTTTACGCCAGTAAACATTATCCAGAGAAGAGCGCATCACACCACGGCTTGTTGAGGCATGAATAAACTGGTTGTCCGTGTCATAAATGCCGACATGCAGGCCACTTTCTCCCGAACCGGTTTTGAAAAAGACCAGGTCTCCCGGCAGCAGATCGTCTTTATCAATTTCAGTCCCAATTTCAGCCTGCTTGCGCGTTTCGCGCGGAAGCTGTAAATCAAACTTGTCACGAAACGTCATCAGCACAAAACCAGAGCAGTCCACCCCGCCGCGACTCATACCGCCGTAGCGATAAGGCGTCCCGCGCCAGTTGCTCAGCTGGTCGTTCAGACTGGCAATGACGGTGATAGAATCTGAAAGCCGCGGATTAGGCGGCGGTGCACGATGGCTGCTGCATCCCGCAAGAAAGAGTGCCGCCACCAGGATAAACCAGAATCGCATTTTCAGACGAATCCTCTGCTTTTATTGTTCTTTCGGTAATTTAGCGCGCAAGTGCGTTAACAGGCAAGAAACGGTTACTCCTGCCCCGTAGAAATCAGCATCTTATGTCCCTCGATATCCAGCCTGCGGAACGACATGTTATAGGCACGTGCCAGATGTGGCGGCGTAAGAACCTGGTCCCGCGCGCCGCTGGCAATCATCCTGCCGCGCGACAGTAGCCACACCCGATGGGCATGGCGCAACGTATGGTTAAGGTCGTGGCTGCTCATCACCACGGCAATACCTTTCCGGCTCAACGCGCTTAACAGCGAATCCAGCGCCGCCTGCTGGGCGACATCCAGACCACTCATGGGTTCGTCCAGGAGCAACATCCGCCCGTGAGGGTTGCCTGCGGGGTGGATCTGCAGAATGACCGCCGCCAGACGCACTCGCTGCCATTCACCGCCGGAAAGCTGGCTGGCATGGCGGGGCAGTTTATCTTCCAGTCCTAACGCCGCCGCCACCTCCGTAAGCAGTGCCGTATTCTGTTTGTCGTGCAAATGCAGCATCAGATAATGCCAGACCGGCATCGCAAACGGCGGCACCTGCTGCTGCACCAGATAGCTGCGCCGGTGGGCCAGCGAGCCGGGAGACCAGTCAGCAAGAGGATGTTCCAGCAGTGTGATCTGCCCGGGCCCGGTGGTCAGCCCTGCCATCCGCGCCAGCAGCGTGCTTTTTCCCGCGCCGTTTGGCCCAACCAGATGCAGGATTTCCCCCGCATTGATAGCGCCGGTCATCGGCTCCAGACGCCCCTTCTCGGCGACGTCCGTGAGCTGCATCAGCAGTGACATTATTTTGCCAGCGCCAGCTTGATCGATTCCATGACAATCGGATCCTCAGGCGTCATATCCGGCGAGAAGCGCTGAACGACCTGGCCGTCGCGACCGATCAGGAATTTTTCGAAGTTCCACAGAATATCGTCCGGATAGAGCGGCGCGCGGCCTTTGCTGGCCATACGCTCGTAAAAACCACTGCCCTCAGGCGCAACGGCCTTCGGCGCGGCAGCAATCAGCTTCGCGTACAGCGGATGGCGATCTTCGCCGTTAACATCAATTTTGCTGAACATCGGGAACGTTACGCCATAGGTGGTGCTGCAGAAGGTTTTGATCTCTTCTTCGCTGCCCGGCTCCTGGCCCAGGAACTGGTTGCACGGGAAGCCCAGCACGGTGAAACCGTCTTTCTCCCAGGCTTTCTGAATGTTCTCCAGCTGTTCGTACTGTGGCGTCAGGCCGCATTTGGACGCCACGTTGACGATAAGCAACACGTTGCCTTTGTAGCTTTCCAGCGTGGTTTTCTCGCCATCAATGGTCGTCACTTCGGTATTCAGGATATCAGTCTGCATAGCATTCCCTCAGGTTGTCTTATGGGTCGTTTTTTAACGTCCGGATTTTAATAGTAGCCAGATAAAGACTGGCGCGCCCAGCGTGGCGGTTACCACACCAATCGGTAACTCCGCGGCTGTCAGGGCAAGACGAGCGATGATATCAGCCACCAGCAGCGTGACGGCTCCGGCCACGGCCGAAGCCGGAAGCAAGGTTCGATGGTCCGTGAAGCCACACAGACGCAGCATATGCGGGATAACCAACCCGATAAAACCAATCGCTCCCGCCAGCGCCACGCTCACGCCCACCAGCCAACCGATGGCAATGACCAGCACGTTACGCCAGAACGCCATCGGCATGCCGAGCTGACGTGCTGAGATCTCCCCCAGCGCGAGCATGTTCAGCGGCTGCGCCTGCAGGGCTGCCCATACAATTCCAGGCACCAGAAGTGCCATCAGCCAGCCCTGATGCCAGTCAACGCCACCAAAGCCGCCCATCATCCAGTACATCAGCTGACGCAAGTCAAAGGAGGTCGAGAAGTATACCGCCCAGGTCATTAGCGCGCTGCAGATGATCCCCAGCGCAACCCCGGCAAGCAGCAGGCGGCTGGTCGACAAGTGGCGTCTGGCAAAGCGAAGCAGGATGATGGTGATCAGTAATGCGCCGAAAATGGCGCTGAGGCTAATACTCCATCCGGAGAGTTCTCCTCCGCCCAGCATTACCGCCGCAATCAGCCCGACGCCTGCACCGTTCGACACCCCGAGCAGCCCGGGTTCCGCCAGCGGGTTTTCAAACAGCGCCTGCATAACGGTACCTGACAGCGCCAGTGCAGCACCGACCAGCATCACCGCCACGGTGCGCGGCAGACGAATTTGCCAGACGAAGAGTTGCCCGTCAGGCCCCAGCCAGCGTTCGGGCCCAATCCAGCTGTCGCCCGCGCAGAGGCTGATACCCGCGGCGACAATCAGCAACAGCGCCAGCAATAGCAGGCGACGTCGGTCGGAACGGTGTTGGCGATGAGCATAATCAAGCATGAGCGTGGTTTTATTAGCGTGTGATGTCTTTGATTTTACGGTCGGTTTGCCAGAGAGCGCAAAGAAAAAAGGCCGCGTGGGCGGCCTTTTTGGTTAGTTCATATTACTCTGCTTTGGGCGTTGCGTTTTCGACACGGCTTTTTAACTTCTGGCCGGGTCTGAAGGTCACCACGCGGCGGGCTGTAATGGGAATATCTTCCCCCGTCTTCGGGTTACGGCCCGGACGTTGGTTTTTGTCTCGCAAATCAAAATTGCCAAAACCGGAGAGTTTTACCTGCTCACCATTTTCCAGAGCACGACGGATCTCTTCGAAAAACAGCTCTACCAGCTCTTTGGCATCCCGTTTGCTAAGCCCAAGCTTATCAAACAGATATTCTGACATTTCAGCTTTTGTAAGCGCCATAGGTTCAATCCCTCAATGATGCCTGGAATCGCTCTTTTAATGCCTCTACACATTTGGCGACGGTAGCGGCAATCTCCTCTTCTTCGAGTGTACGGCTGGTATCCTGAAGGATAAGGCTGATAGCGAGGCTCTTGAAACCTTCTGCTACGCCCTTGCCGCGGTACACGTCAAATAAGTTTACGCCAACTACCTGATTTACGCCAACTTTCTTACATTCGGCCAAAATATCTGCTGCGGGAACGTTTTCCGCGACCACAACCGCGATATCACGGCGGTTCGCCGGGAAGCGGGAGACGTCCTGCGCCTGAGGAATGACGCGGTCTGCAACCGGGCTCCACTCCAGCTCAAACACGATGGTACGGCCGTTCAGGTCCAGCTTACGCTCCAGCTCAGGATGAACAACACCAATGAAACCAATGCGTTTGCCGTCTAAATAGATCGCCGCACTCTGGCCCGGATGCAGGGCTGGAATCGCTTCTGCACGGAATTCAATTTCAGATAATTTACCGGTCAGATCCAGAATGGCTTCCAGATCGCCTTTCATATCGTAGAAATCAACCGTACCTTTTGCCAGGTCCCAGTGCTCTTCATAACGGTTGCCACTGATAGCACCAGCCAGCATGAGATCCTGACGGATGCCTAAATTTGCCTGATTATCCGGTACAAAGCGCAAACCGCTTTCGAAAATTCGCACGCGGTTTTGCTGGCGATTCTGGTTGTAAACGATAGTGCCCAGCAGCCCGGTCCACAGGGACAGACGCATTGCGGACATTTCGCTGGAGATTGGGCTTGGCAGGATCAACGCCTCCTCGCCCGGGTGGATCAGTTGCTGCAGCTTAGGATCAACAAAGCTGTAGGTGATCACTTCCTGGTAGCCTTTGTCGTTAAGCATGGTTTTCACACGCTTCAGGGACAGGTCGGCTTCACGATGGGTACCCATCACCAGACCGGCCTGAACGGGCTCGTCCGGGATGTTGTTGTAGCCGTATACGCGGGCCACTTCTTCCACCAGATCTTCTTCGATTTCCATGTCAAAACGCCAGGATGGCGCAACGGCTTTCCACTCGTCCTGACCTTCGGTCACTTCACAGCCCAGACGCGTCAGAATGTCGGTCACCTGGGCATCGGCAACATGATGACCAATCAGGCGATCGAGCTTGCTGCGGCGCAGGGTAATGGTTGCGCGTTTCGGCAGCGTCGCTTCGTGAGTGACATCGATAACCGGACCGGCTTCACCGCCGCAGATGTCGATCAGCAGGCGAGTCGCTCGCTCCATCGCTTTGTACTGCAGCGCAGGGTCAACGCCACGCTCGTAGCGGTGAGACGCATCGGTGTGCAGGCCATGACGGCGTGCGCGACCGGTGATAGAGAGCGGGCTGAAGAAGGCGCATTCCAGCAGGACGTTTTGCGTTTCGTCATTTACTCCAGAGTGTTCGCCACCGAAAATACCGCCCATCGCCAGCGCTTTGCTGTGGTCAGCAATCACCAGCGTATCCGCGTTCAGCTTCGCTTCGGTGCCATCAAGCAGAACCAGGGTTTCGCCCTCTTTTGCCATACGGACAACAATACCGCCTTCGATACGATCTTTATCGAACGCATGCATTGGCTGACCCAGTTCCAGCAGAACGTAGTTGGTGACGTCAACCACCGCGTCGATAGAGCGAATGCCGCAGCGGCGCAGTTTCTCTTTCATCCACAGTGGTGTTGGCGCTTTCACGTTGATGCCTTTTACCACGCGGCCGAGGTAGCGTGGGCAAGCATCTGCGGCGTCAACCTGAATAGGCAGTACGTCACTGATGGTCGCTTCTACCGGTACGATCTCCGGGGCGTTCAGTTCGGTCTGGTTCAGCACGGCCACGTCGCGCGCCACGCCGATGATACCTAAGCAATCAGCGCGGTTTGGCGTAACGCTGATCTCGATGGTGTTGTCATCAAGCTTCAGGTATTCGCGGATATCGGTGCCAATTGGCGCATCCAGCGGCAGCTCAATGATGCCGTTGTGATCGTCGGAAATACCCAGCTCGGAGAAGGAGCACAGCATACCTTCAGAAGGCTCACCGCGCAGTTTAGCCGCTTTAATTTTGAAATCACCCGGCAGTACCGCACCCACGGTTGCCACGGCGACTTTCAGGCCCTGACGGCAGTTTGGCGCACCGCAAACGATGTCCAGCAGGCGGTCGCCGCCGACATTCACTTTTGTCACGCGCAGTTTGTCGGCGTTCGGATGCTGGCCGCACTCGACCACTTCACCGACCACGACGCCGGTGAAGGCACCGGAAACCGGCTCAACGCCGTCAACTTCCAGGCCCGCCATGGTGATCTGGTCAGACAGCGCGTCGCTGTCCAGCGTGGTATTGACCCATTCGCGTAACCACAGTTCACTGAATTTCATTGTTCTGTCCTGCCCTTATTTAAACTGTTTGAGGAAACGCAGATCGTTTTCGAAGAATGCACGTAAATCGGTCACACCGTAACGCAGCATGGTCAGACGCTCCATGCCCATACCGAAGGCAAAGCCGGAGTACACTTCCGGATCGATACCGACGTTGCGCAGTACATTTGGATGCACCATGCCGCAACCCAGCACTTCCAGCCATTTGCCGTTTTTGCCCATCACGTCAACTTCCGCAGACGGTTCAGTGAACGGGAAGTAGGATGGACGGAAACGAACCTGCAGGTCTTCCTCGAAGAAGTTGTTCAGGAAATCGTGCAAAGTGCCCTTCAGGTTGGTGAAGCTGATGTTTTTATCAACAATCAGACCTTCCATCTGGTGGAACATTGGGGTATGGGTCTGATCGTAATCGTTACGATAGACGCGACCCGGCGCGATGATGCGGATTGGCGGTTCCTGATCCTTCATGGTACGGATCTGTACGCCAGAGGTCTGGGTACGCAGCAGACGCGTGGCGTCAAACCAGAAAGTGTCGTGGTCAGCGCGTGCCGGATGATGGCCAGGAATATTCAGGGCATCGAAGTTGTGATAATCATCTTCAATTTCCGGGCCAGTCGCCACGGTAAAGCCGAGCTCACCGAAGAAACTTTCAATGCGATCGATGGTACGGGTAACCGGATGCAGCCCCCCGTTTTCGATACGGCGACCCGGCAGAGAAACGTCGATCGTCTCTGCGGCCAGGCGCGCATTCAGCACCGCGCTTTCCAGTTCGGCTTTACGCGCGTTCAGTGCCTGCTGCACCTGCTCTTTAGCTTCGTTAATCACCGCACCCGCTGCCGGGCGTTCTTCTGGCGGCAGTTCACGCAGGGTTGTCATTTGAAGGGTCAGGTGCCCTTTCTTCCCAAGATATTCGACGCGGACATTGTCTAACGCGGCAACATCTGAGGCCTGATTAATGGCGGCTGTTGCACTGGCAACCAGCTCTGCGAGATGTGACATGATTTTCCTCATTATGTCGGTGCAGACACCGATTTGGTGGAGTTATTCTCTCAAATTCAGATACAAAAAAAGCCTCCATCGGGAGGCTTATCTGGCGCTGTTTTTCGTTTCATCTTTCACGCGCTAGCCTCCTGGAGTCAGGTGCTAAAGTAAAAGAAGAAGCGGAAAATAGCAGCATTCATGCTTGCGTTACCTTGTTGGGTAAAAACCGTTGAGAACTTATTGAAAAGCCTGCACGGATAAATGTCAATCTTCTGATGGTGTTAAATGAAAAGAGGAGGCAAAGCCCCCTCTCTCAACTGGCTTATGCCAGTGCTGCTTTCGCTTTTTCGACCAGAGCGGTGAACGCTACTTTGTCGAATACTGCGATGTCAGCCAGGATCTTACGGTCGATTTCAACAGAGGCTTTTTTCAGGCCGTTGATGAATTTGCTGTAAGAAATACCGTTCTGACGTGCTGCTGCGTTGATACGCGCAATCCACAGTTGACGGAACTGACGCTTACGCTGACGACGGTCACGGTAAGCGTACTGACCTGCTTTGATAACAGCCTGGAAGGCAACGCGGTATACGCGTGAACGCGCACCGTAGTAGCCTTTAGCTTGTTTCAAAATTTTCTTGTGACGTGCACGTGCAATTACACCACGTTTTACGCGAGCCATGTGTGCTCTCCTGTATCTATTCTAAGTTAAAAAAGTTAAACGTTAACGACTTATGCGTACGGCAGGCACGCGATTACCAGGCCCAGATCGCCTTTAGAAACCATGGCTTTTGGACGCAGGTGACGTTTACGCTTGGTAGCTTTCTTAGTCAGAATGTGACGCAGGTTAGCGTGCTTGTGCTTAAAACCACCTTTACCGGTTTTTTTGAAGCGCTTAGCAGCACCGCGTACGGTCTTAATTTTTGGCATTTTAATAACTTCCACTTCGCATTGTTAAATAAACGAAACATAGGCGAACAAAACCTATGAAACCCGAAGGCTCCACAGATTTTGCTGCTTGAAGGCCTTACTGTTTCTTCTTAGGAGCGAGCACCATGATCATCTGGCGGCCTTCGATCTTCGTAGGGAAGGATTCGACTACTGCCAGTTCACTCAGATCTTCACGGACGCGGTTAAGCACTTCCATACCGATCTGTTGGTGGGCCATTTCACGACCGCGGAAACGCAGTGTGATCTTGGCCTTATCGCCATCTTCCAGAAAGCGAATCAGGCTGCGGAGTTTTACCTGATAATCGCCATCGTCGGTACCAGGACGGAATTTGATTTCCTTAACCTGGATAACTTTTTGCTTCTTCTTCTGTTCCTTAGAAGACTTACTCTTTTCATAAAGGAACTTGCCGTAGTCCATGATACGACAAACTGGCGGTTCGGCGTTAGGGCTGATTTCAACTAAATCTACTCCAGCTTCTTCAGCCTTTTCGATTGCTTCTCTCAGACTCACAATCCCCAGCTGCTCGCCTTCCAGACCTGTTAAGCGAACTTCCTGGGCGCGAATCTCGCCATTGATACGATTCGGACGTGCCGTTTGAACTCGTTTTCCGCCTTTAATACCTTATTCCTCCAGTTGTTGAAGACTGCGGCTGCGAATCTCTTGTTGCAGCTTCTCAATCACTTCACTTACGTCCAGGCTGCCCAGGTCTTTACCACGGCGGGTGCGAACGGCAACTTTGCCTGCTTCCACCTCTTTATCACCACAGACCAACATATACGGGACACGACGTAAAGTGTGCTCGCGGATTTTAAAGCCAATCTTCTCATTTCTCAAGTCTGCTTTTACGCGAATGCCCGCATTTTGTAGTTTCTGCGTCAATTCTTTAACGTAATCTGCCTGAGAATCGGTAATGTTCATCACCACTACCTGCACTGGCGCAAGCCAGGTTGGGAAGAAGCCCGCGAACTCTTCGGTCAGGATGCCGATGAAGCGCTCCAGTGAACCGAGGATTGCACGGTGAATCATAACCGGTACCTGACGTTCGTTGTCTTCGCCAACATAAGAGGCGCTTAAACGCTGCGGCAGGGAGAAGTCCAGCTGTACAGTACCGCACTGCCAAGCTCTGTCGAGACAGTCATACAGGGTAAATTCAATTTTCGGACCGTAGAATGCGCCCTCGCCCAGCTGGTATTCGAACGGAATACCGTTCTCTTCCAGCGCCACGGCGAGATCCGCTTCTGCGCGATCCCATGTCTCATCGCTACCGATACGTTTTTCCGGACGCGTTGAGAGTTTGACCACGATCTTCTCAAAGCCAAAGGTGCTGTACATATCGTAGACCATACGAATACAGGCGTTAACTTCATCACGAACCTGATCTTCAGTACAGAAGATATGCGCATCATCCTGAGTAAAGCCACGAACACGCATCAGACCGTGAAGCGCACCTGATGGCTCGTTACGGTGGCAGCTACCGAACTCCGCCATACGCAGCGGCAGGTCACGGTAGGATTTCAGACCCTGGTTGAAGATCTGAACGTGGCCCGGGCAGTTCATTGGCTTAATGCAGTATTCACGGTTCTCGGACGAGGTGGTGAACATCGCATCTTTGTAGTTGTCCCAGTGGCCGGTTTTTTCCCACAGCACACGGTCCATCATGAACGGGCCTTTTACTTCCTGGTACTGGTACTCTTTCAGCTTGGAGCGTACGAACGTTTCCAGTTCACGGAAGATGGTCCAGCCGTCGTTATGCCAGAATACCATACCCGGCGCTTCTTCCTGCATGTGATACAGGTCAAGCTGTTTACCGATTTTACGGTGGTCACGCTTCGCCGCTTCTTCCAGGCGCTGC
This sequence comes from Enterobacter kobei, assembly GCF_001729765.1. NCBI lineage: Bacteria > Pseudomonadati > Pseudomonadota > Gammaproteobacteria > Enterobacterales > Enterobacteriaceae > Enterobacter > Enterobacter kobei. Next base: position 1,921,213 of record NZ_CP017181.1, on the reverse strand, counting down.
AGATAGGCGTTCAGGGCTTTTTTATCGGCCCATGCGGTACCATAAATACGCTGCAACATTTTGTTGTTGCTGTCGCCACGCCAGTAGGCGCCTGCGATCTTCATCAGTTTAAAGTGATGACAGAAACGCATATTCGGCACGTGCGGTCCACGGCACATGTCGATGTATTCTTCGTGATGGTACAAGCCTGGCTTGTCATCATGAGAGATGTTCTCGTCAAGAATAGAGACTTTATAGCTCTCGCCACGCTTGACGAAGGTTTCACGCGCTTCGTGCCAGCTGACTTTCTTCTTGATGACGTCATAGTTCGTTTCGGCGAGCTCGTGCATACGTTTTTCGAGCGCGTCGATATCTTCCTGGGTCAGGGTGTGGTCAAGGTCAACGTCATAGTAGAAACCGTTGTCGATAACCGGACCAATCGCCATTTTGGTGTTTGGCCACAGCTGCTTGATAGCATGACCTAACAGGTGCGCACAGGAGTGACGAATGATCTCCAGACCTTCTTCGTCTTTCGCGGTGATGATTGCAAGCGTCGCATCGTTTTCAATCAGATCGGACGCATCAACCAGCTCACCGTTCACACGGCCGGCGATGGTCGCTTTCGCGAGGCCAGGACCGATATCCAGGGCAACATCCATTGGGCTAACAGCGCGGTCGAAATGGCGTTGGCTGCCATCAGGAAGAGTAATTACAGGCATTTTATATCCTTATTTGCAGTGATGCCCCACACATAAGAGCATATACAAAGAAAATAATCGTGATTAAACAGTAGATTACGAAACATCTGACCAACAATCGTCAAATTGGTTCGTTATCCTGCACCTGCCGAATTCAGATAAATGCGGGTTTACGGCAAGGGACTTAATGTTAACACTAACAGCAAGGGGATTGCACCCTCTGCTGCCACAATGAAGGACTGGCATGTTGCAGATATTTGCAGATTGCGTCTCTCTGGCCCTCGCATTTCGCCGATGCTGAGCTAACTTTGAACAGGCCTTTAAAATCCACAGGTGCTTACCATGAACGTATCCAGTAGAACGGTAGTGATATTAAATATCCTGTCAGCAACCGGTTTATTGTTGATTCTCGCCGATCGATTCCACTGGTTCTGAGCTGAACCCCATACCGGCATAACCCGATTGCTTCCGGGAAGGGGCATATTTCGGCCCCGTTTGATAGACTATGCGTATCAACGGACAAGGATTAGGTTATGCCAACAAAACGATTTGCCGTAAAACACTGGAAAATGGTGCTGGTGCTGATTGCCATCTGCGGCGCGATGCTGCTACTTCGTTGGGCGGCAATGATTTGGGGTTAGAGAATCAGAAGGGACGTCTGGCAGAGATGAGAAACGGGCCGATATTTTCGGCCCGCCATGATTACATTCTATAACCCAGTGAAACGGTGGTTCTGCGATCGGTATGTTCAGGCGCGCTTGCTGGTGGTGAAGAGTTCCAGGTCACGTTGTAGGCCACTTTCAAACCGAAGTGTTCATTGATAGCCACGTTTAGGGCACTTTCAGAGTTCAGCGTCGTATCCTCGGCACCAAACACAGACACACCCTGAGTGAATTTGGTGTTATCGGTCATCTGCCATGCGTAGGTACCTGACGCATAACCCAGCGGCTGGGTTTCATCTTCGCCGTTGGTGTACTCGTCGTAGCGAACACCAGGACCGAATTCAAAACGGAAGCTGTGTACAGGCCCATTCAGGAACTGACGACCATAACCCGTCGTGAATACATCACGCTGGCGATAGCCATTATAACGGTCGGTTAACCAGCTTGCCTGACCGAATATGTAGTCATAGTCGGTCATGTTGTAACGGCTACGTCCACCTACCGCATATTTCTCGGAAGAGCGTTCATCGTTAGCGGACGTGTTGCTGGCATTCCCCCACAGCGACCATGCTGTGGTATTACCGTACCAGGTCAGGGTGCTGTCCGCCGTCAGAGAAGAGCTTTTTGTGTTACCTGATTGCGCGAGATACCCGGCATTCAGATTACCTTCGAAGGGTTTTTTGGCAGTGGAGGGATCGTCCATGACAGTAAAAACGGTGTCATCGGCGGTTGCATTCAGTGATGCAAATACGCCACCCGCCAGCATCAGTGCTGCGGGTACTGTCTTCAAAAGCTTCATTTTATTTAAGGAGTCCGTACAACAAAAAAAGAGACCACCACGGTCTCGGAAACTTTCTTGAGGATCAATGACAAGGCGTCCAGAGAAAGGTAACAAATTATAAAAAGGCGCAAATAACATAGCAATATTTTCTTATTTCATTTTTTGAATAAGAACGATCCCAAAGCGCGTTTTATTTTATATATCTTTTATCACGCTTGTTTAAGCATTCATTTTTAAAATCATACTGTTATTTACATTGCCTTCCTGTCGATCGGTGCCAGGCTTAAAAGAACCCATACTAAAAGGAGGTTATGATGGCTTCTATTTATACGCTGACACTCTCCCCTTCCCTCGACTCCGCGACTATCACCCCGCACATTTACCCTGAAGGTAAACTACGCTGTAGCGCCCCTGTGTTTGAGCCGGGCGGCGGCGGCATTAACGTGGCGCGCGCAATTACCCATCTTGGCGGTAAAGCCACCGCCATATTCCCTGCCGGGGGTGCCACGGGGGAACATCTGGTCTCTTTGCTGGCGGATGAACAGGTTGCCGTAGACACCGTAGCGGCTCAGGACTGGACCCGGCAGAATCTGCATGTCCACGTCGAATCCAGCGGGGAGCAGTATCGTTTCGTGATGCCGGGCGCCAGACTGAGCGATGATGAGTTTCGTCAACTTGAAGAGAAGGTACTGACCATTGAAAGCGGCTCACTGCTGGTTATCAGCGGTAGTCTACCGCCAGGCGTCAAAACGGAAAAGCTGACGGCGCTGGTTAAGGCAGTGCTTCAGCGTGGTATCCGCTGCATCGTCGACAGCTCAGGTGAAGCCCTGCAGGCAGCGTTAGTCCCCGGGCATCTTGAACTCGTTAAACCTAACCAGAAAGAGCTTAGCGCGCTTGTGAATCGCGAACTTAACCAGCCTGATGACGTGCGTACCGCCGCAGAAGAACTGGTTCGCAGCGGCAAAGCGCACCGCGTGGTCGTCTCTCTCGGTCCTCAGGGGGCACTGGCTGTCGACAAGACGGGCTTTGTGCAGGTTGTGCCGCCGCCCATGAAAAGCCAGAGTACCGTGGGTGCGGGCGACAGCATGGTCGGCGCGATGGCGCTAAAACTGGCGCAGGGTGCTTCTCTTCTGGAAATGACGCGTTATGGCGTCGCGGCGGGGAGTGCCGCCACCATTAATCAGGGGACGCGGCTGTGTTCGCTTGCCGATACGCAGAAAATCGTCGATTACCTTTCAAAAGACTGACCTCTATTCCCCTTCCCAATCGAAGGGGAATTTACCTTAAAGTCGCCAAATATGGCATATCGACTATGCTAAAAAAACTTTCAGAATAACAACGAGGTGAATTATGAGCAGTGGTGATATCACCCGCTATGTCGCAACCATCAATCTTCGTGAAGCGTCACTGACCGAGCTGAACGAGCTCAATAACGCCTTTACTCGCGCGAATTTTCTGCTCACGCTGACGGACGATGACGGCCATATTCATGATTTAGGCACGCTGACATTTGGTTTGATCGCGGCCCTGAGTGAAGAAGACGTTCACGCCCTGGCCGCCAGCCTGGTGGAAAGTGTGACCGACAAGCCCGCCGACATCACCGTGGAAACGTGGGAAAGCTGGCACAAAAAAGAACAATAAGTGCGCTGCATGAATTTAAACCGCTCAGGTGTGCGTTAGTTCGTATTTTTTTACCGCAATTATGCGCTAACTTTATGATCTGGCAGACAACATGGGAGAGTCAACATGTGGCAGGCTATCAGTCATCTTTTAAGTGAGCAACTGGGTGAAGGTGAAATTGAACTGCGTAACGAACTGCCAGGCGGAGAGATCCACGCCGCGTGGCATTTACGCTACGCAGGACGCGATCTTTTCGTGAAGTGTGATGAGCGAGAACTGCTCCCGATATTCACCGCTGAAGCCGACCAGCTGGAACTGTTGTCTCGCAGTAAAACGGTGACAGTACCGCAGGTGCTGGCTCTGGGCAGCGACCGGGACTACAGTTTCCTGGTCATGGACTATCTCCCTCCCCGCCCGCTGGATGCCCATAACGCCTTCATTCTTGGACAACAGCTCGCGCGCCTGCACCAGTGGAGCGACCAGCCCCAGTTTGGGCTCGATTTTGACAACGACCTTTCCACTACCCCACAGCCCAACGCCTGGCAGCGTCGGTGGTCGACGTTTTTTGCCGAACAGCGCATCGGATGGCAGCTTGAACTGGCCGCCGAAAAAGGGCTGGAATTTGGCAATATTGATGCCATCGTTGAGCATGTACAACAGCGCCTGGCCTCCCATCAGCCGCAGGCATCTCTACTGCACGGCGATTTATGGTCCGACAACTGCGCGCTGGGTCCCAACGGCCCCTATATCTTCGACCCGGCCTGCTACTGGGGTGACAGAGAGTGCGATCTGGCCATGCTGCCCCTGCATCCAGAGCAGCCCCCGCAAATATATGATGGCTATCAGTCAGTCTCCCCTCTGCCGTCCGATTTTCTCGAGCGCCAACCGGTGTATCAGCTTTATACGCTGATGAACCGCGCTATCCTTTTTGGCGGGCAGCATCTGGTCAACGCCCAGCGTGCGCTTGAACGCGTACTTGCGGCATAGGGACAAATCGGGTGGCCGTGCCGCCACCCTCATCTGTCAGAGAAAACCCAGCAGAGAGAAGAAGAAGTATCCCGCCACAATGATGATAATGGGGAAAATATAGAGCGGGAAAATTTGCAGGAAAATGGTGTGACGCGGTACCACAATGCGGGATTCAATCTGCTCCCGGCTCATTCCTTCCGGGCCTTTCGCCTGTTCCAGAATTAACTGATCCTCAACGCCTTCGCGCAGAAAACGGGTCTGGCGACTCATTCGCGCACCGGATGCCTGTAACGCCATGGCAATAAAAATCAACGCATAGATGACCCAGAACCCAATATTAAGCTGCTGGTGAAAATCCGGCGTTGGCGAGTTGAACCAGAAGACATTCAGGAACGGGGTGTTGAACCGCATCATCTCAATCATGACATGCGCAAAATCAAGCATGACGGCATTAATGCCTGGCTGTTTTTCGCTGTGATCGTACATAAATTTGAGCACAGAAATCAGCGTAGAGATGACGGCGGGAATAAAAATCACCCAGCCAGCAATACGTTTTAAGACAGCAATGCGTCCAGCTTGTTGATACGTCATCAGTTCCTCTTCATAAAGACGCGTTATTTGTGGCTAAGTCTACCTGCTGGACAGCATTTTCGCCCGATCTTTGAAAGCAATATGCTAAATTGCTAAGTGTGCTTAGCACTTATCGTCTGTCGAACACCCTGGATAAGGAGACGTTGTGATGTCGACACCGCGCCAGATACTTGCCGCTATTTTTGACATGGATGGATTACTGATTGATTCCGAGCCGTTGTGGGATCGCGCCGAGCTGGACGTGATGGCCAGCCTGGGCGTTGATATCAGCCGCCGTAATGAACTTCCCGACACGCTGGGCCTGCGCATTGATATGGTCGTAGACCTCTGGTACGCCCACCAGCCGTGGAGTGGCCCAGATCGCGACGAAGTCACCGCGCGCATTATCAGCCGCGCCATCGCGCTGGTGGAGGAGAACAAGCCGCTATTGCCTGGCGTGCGTGAAGCGGTCGCGTTGTGTAAGGCTCAGGGGCTGAAGGTGGGCCTGGCCTCCGCTTCACCGCTGCATATGCTGGAAAAAGTGCTCATTATGTTTGAGCTGCGCGACAGTTTTGACGCCCTGGCGTCAGCTGAAAAATTGCCCTACAGCAAACCGCACCCGCAGGTCTATATGGACTGTGCCGCTAAGCTGGGTCTTGATCCGCTTACCTGTGTCGCGCTGGAAGATTCCGTTAACGGCATGATCGCGTCCAAAGCCGCACGTATGCGCTCCATTGTGGTTCCGGCAGAGGAAGGCCGCCACGATCCCCGTTTTGCCCTTGCCGATGTGAAGCTTAATTCGCTGACAGAACTCACGGCGCATCACCTTAAGGGCGGCTAACAACATGCTCCATTTGTGACAAACAGTTACACCGTCACCTCTTCCGCCTACTGTATAAAAACCCTATACTGTATGAATTGACAGTTTCGTGGGTTTTATCATGACGGCGGAAGGCCACCTCCTTTTTTCCATAGCGTGCGCAGTATTTGCCAAAAACGCTGAACTCACTCCCGTGCTCGCACAGGGGGACTGGTGGCATATTGTCCCTTCCGCCGTATTGACCTGTCTGCTGCCCGATATTGATCATCCCAAATCATTTCTTGGACAACGCCTGAAGTGGGTATCGAAACCCATCGCCCGCGCGTTCGGCCACCGGGGGTTTACGCACAGCCTGCTGGCCGTTTTTGGGCTGCTTACCCTTTTTTATTTAAAAGTGCCCGAAAGCTGGATCGTCCCTGCTGATGCCATTCAGGGGATGGTGCTCGGCTACTTAAGCCATATTCTTGCAGATATGCTGACGCCCGCTGGCGTTCCACTTCTCTGGCCGTGTCGCTGGCGCTTTCGTTTTCCCATCCTTGCGCCACAGAAAGGGAACCAGCTTGAGCGCGTATTGTGCATGGCGCTCTTCGCTTACGCCGTCTGGATGCCACAGACATTGCCCGAAAACAGTGCAGTGCGCTGGTCTTCGCAGATGATCAATTCGCTGCAATTTCAGTTCAATCGCTTTATTCATCACCAGATTGAACAGTAAACCAACAAAATCATTCCGTTTGTCATAAACCATTCCATTTGGATATAAGCGCGACATCACACTTCTGCTAACCTTCCGCCAACAGGATCGGCAAAAACCGATCCCATAATAAATCAGGAGAACGGGGATGAATTTTCCACTCATCGCGAACGTTGTTGTGTTCGTTGTATTGCTATTGCTTCTCGCGCAGACGCGCCACAAACAGTGGAGCCTGGCGAAAAAAGTGCTGGTTGGTCTGGCCATGGGTGTCGTATTTGGTCTGGCGTTGCAGGCGATTTATGGCTCCGATAATCCAGTTCTGAAAGACTCTATTCAGTGGTTCAACATTGTCGGCAACGGCTATGTCCAGCTGCTGCAGATGATCGTGATGCCGCTGGTGTTCGCCTCTATTCTGAGTGCCGTTGCCCGCCTGCATAACGCCACTCAACTGGGTAAAATCAGTTTTCTGACCATTGGTACCCTGCTGTTTACCACGCTGATCGCCGCGCTGGTGGGTGTGCTGGTAACCAACCTGTTTGGCCTGACGGCCGAAGGTCTGGTGCAGGGCACGGCTGAAACAGCACGCCTGACCGCGATTCAAACCAACTACGTGGGTAAAGTGGCCGATCTGACGGTTCCGCAGATGGTGCTCTCCTTCATTCCGAAGAACCCGTTTGCTGACCTGACCGGCGCCAGCCCAACGTCCATCATCAGCGTGGTGATCTTCGCGGCATTCCTCGGTGTGGCCGCACTGAAGCTGCTGAAAGACGATGCGCCGAAAGGCGAGCGTGTGCTGACGGCGATTGATACCCTGCAAAGCTGGGTGATGAAGCTGGTGCGTCTGGTCATGCAGCTGACGCCATACGGCGTGCTGGCGCTTATGACCAAAGTGGTTGCGGGCTCTAACCTGCAGGACATCATTAAGCTGGGCAGTTTTGTCGTCGCCTCTTATCTGGGCCTGGGCATCATGTTCGTGGTCCACGGTATCCTGCTGGGCGTGAACGGCGTCAGCCCGCTGAAATACTTCCGCAAAGTCTGGCCGGTACTGACCTTTGCCTTCACCAGCCGCTCCAGCGCCGCGTCTATTCCTCTGAACGTTGAAGCGCAGACCCGTCGCCTGGGCGTGCCAGAATCTATCGCCAGCTTCTCTGCGTCCTTTGGTGCCACCATCGGTCAGAACGGCTGTGCGGGTCTCTACCCGGCGATGCTGGCGGTGATGGTTGCCCCGACCGTGGGTATCAACCCGCTGGATCCGGTCTGGATCGCCACGCTGGTCGGCATTGTGACCATCAGTTCCGCCGGTGTTGCCGGTGTTGGTGGCGGCGCAACCTTCGCTGCGCTGATTGTGCTGCCTGCACTGGGTCTGCCAGTGACGCTGGTCGCGCTGCTGATCTCCGTTGAACCGCTGATCGACATGGGTCGTACCGCGCTGAACGTGAGCGGCTCCATGACCGCCGGTACGCTGACCAGCCAGTGGCTGAAGCAGACCGACAAAGCCATTCTGGAAAGTGAAGACGACGCCGAACTGGCGCACCGGTAATCGCCGGGAAATAAAAAAACCGCCTGATGGCGGTTTTTTTATGGCTGTTATTCTTCAACCTCTTCATCCTGGCGGATTTGCACCGCCCATCGCTGGGCAGACTCCGGCACGGAAAACGTCGGCGATCGACGGAAATGCTCCCCCATCAGGACAAACGCCACATATTTACCACGAAGCTGCCAGACATCACGAAAACCCTCCACTTTCAGGGCATGGTCAGGCGGCGCGGGTTCCACGCGGGGCACATAGCTAATAACCTGGCGGTTTTGTTGACGAAGAGGTTTCATAAGCGACGGGTTCACTAAAGCAAATTCTTGAAGCAGGAAAATTCTATGATAGCCGATTCTGCTCCCTTCCGTCGCGCTCCTAATGGCTGAGAGGGCTCCTTTCGTTAATGGCGGCATGTGAAAACTCTTAGTTCGCGAGCTATCTCACGACATTGTTCTATCCTTAATAGGGTTTTTAGCAATGGATAAAGGAGAAGCGTGCAATGTCGAACAAAGATAATACACATCAATCACCGATTCATGGCACTGAAGAATCTCAACCGGGTATGGACTCTCTCGCCCCTGCTGACGGCTCTCACCGCCCCTCGCCAGGCCCTTCCGCCCCCGGCGAACAGCCTACCGCACCGGGAAGCATGAAATCGCCGGACACCGGGAACGAGAAGCTGAAATCGCTTGAGCCACACCGTAAAGGTGGTGAAGGTTTTGCACTCACGACCAATCAGGGCGTGCGCATTGCTGACGATCAAAACTCTCTTTGCGCCGGCTCGCGCGGCCCCACACTGCTGGAAGACTTTATCCTGCGGGAAAAAATTACCCATTTCGACCACGAGCGAATTCCGGAACGTATCGTTCACGCGCGCGGCTCGGCTGCGCATGGCTACTTCCAGCCGTACAAGAGCCTGAAAGCGATCACCAAAGCAGATTTCCTCTCCGACCCGGATAAAATTACCCCGGTGTTTGTCCGATTCTCCACCGTACAGGGTGGCGCGGGTTCGGCAGACACGGTGCGTGATATTCGCGGTTTCGCCACCAAGTTTTATACCGAAGAGGGTATTTTTGATCTGGTGGGCAATAACACCCCGGTGTTTTTCATTCAGGATGCGCATAAATTTCCTGACTTTGTCCATGCGGTAAAACCGGAGCCCCACTGGGCCATACCGCAGGGACAAAGTGCGCACGACACCTTCTGGGACTATATCTCTCTGCAACCTGAAACGTTACACAACGTGATGTGGGCGATGTCTGACCGGGGTATTCCGCGCAGCTATCGCACGATGGAGGGGTTTGGTATTCACACCTTCCGTATGATTAACGCGGAAGGAAAAGCCACGTTCGTCCGGTTCCACTGGAAGCCGGTGGCGGGCAAAGCCTCGCTGGTGTGGGATGAGGCGCAGAAGCTGACCGGGCGCGATCCTGACTTCCATCGTCGTGAGCTGTGGGAGTCCATTGAAGCCGGCGATTTCCCTGAATATGAACTGGGCCTGCAGCTCATTCCGGAAGAGGATGAATTTAAGTTTGATTTCGACCTTCTTGACCCGACCAAACTGATCCCCGAGGAGCTGGTGCCGGTTCAACTGGTGGGGAAAATGGTGCTCAACCGCAACCCGGATAATTTCTTTGCCGAGAACGAGCAGGCCGCGTTCCACCCGGGGCATATCGTGCCGGGACTGGATTTCACCAACGATCCGCTCTTACAGGGACGTTTGTTCTCGTACACCGATACGCAGATCAGCCGCCTTGGCGGGCCGAACTTCCACGAAATTCCAATTAACCGTCCGACCTGCCCGTACCACAATTTCCAGCGCGACGGGATGCATCGTCAGGACATTGATACCAATCCGGCTAACTACGAGCCTAACTCGATCAACGATAACTGGCCGCGCGAAACACCGCCAGGCCCGAAACGCGGAGGTTTTGAGTCGTACCAGGAGCGTATCGATGGCAACAAAATTCGCGAGCGCAGCCCTTCCTTCGGCGAGTATTACGCCCATCCTCGCCTGTTCTGGAACAGCCAGACGCCGATTGAGCAGCAGCACATCATCGGCGGCTTTAGCTTCGAGTTAAGTAAGGTGGTGCGCACCTACATCCGCGAGCGCGTGGTCGATCAGCTTGCGCACATTGATATTCAGCTCGCCCAGAGCGTGGCGGATAACCTGGGTATTACCCTCACCGACGAGCAGCGCAACCTTGCTCCGCCAAAAGAGGTCAACGGCGTGAAGAAAGATCCGTCGCTGAGTCTGTATGCGGTGCCAGGTGGCTCAATTAAAGGCCGCGTGGTCGCCATCCTGCTGAACGATAAAACCCGGGCCAGTGACGTACTGGGCATTATGCAGGCGCTGAAAACCCAGGGCGTACACGCCAAACTGCTTTATTCCCGAATGGGTGAAGTGACGGCTGATGACGGTTCCGTGCTGCCGGTGGCTGCGACCTTTGCCGGGGCACCCTCGCTGACCGTCGATGCGGTGATTGTTCCGTGCGGGGATATTGCCAGCTTGTTGAACAACGGTGACGCCGTCTATTACCTGCTGGAAGCTTATAAGCACCTGAAACCGATCGCGTTGTCCGGCGATGCGCGTCAGTTTAAATCCCAGCTGAAGGTTGCCGAGCAAGGTGAGGACGGCATTGTCGAGGGCGATAACGTGGACGACGCCTTTATGACGAAGCTGTTTGACCTGCTCGCCGCGCACCGTGTCTGGTCACGCAGCAGCAAGATTGACCAGATCCCGGCGTAAAAAAAGCCGGGTGGCGCTTGCGCTTACCCGGCCTACAACAGTTTGCAGGTCGTTCGTAGGCCGGGTAAGGCGAAGCCGCCCCCCGGCACTTCTCACAGATCCCGGAATGTCCCCAACCGATACCCACGTTCGGCAATCGCGTATTTCAGCGACGGCGACGTCAGCACATCCAGCTCCGCCAGGCGCGGCCAGCAGTACGCGCTCTTGCGCACGATATTATCGACAAATGCGGGGTGCGCCATGACCTCCAGTGACTTTTCTCCCCGGGCTGCAGAATCATCCAGCACCTTCAGGAACAGCGCTTCGTCGATCGCCTCGCCGTAAAACGCGCTGCTGAACCCTGCGGTGGTTGTCACCGCACTGTCCGGCAACCCTTGCACCTCACGATCCACGCGCATCGCTACGCCTTTGCGTTGAGCAAACGCCGCAACGATCGGGAAAATTGCCGGGATCATATGCACGTGGTGATGGCTGTCGATGTGTGTTGGCAGATCACCAAACAGATCAGCAAAGCGGTTGAACTGACAGTCCAGCTCGCGGGCAATCTCTTCCAGCGGCAGAGCGTCCTGCTCCGCCTGTTCCCAAATCCATTTACCTAACTGTCCGTCACGGGTCAGGCCCGGCATTGGCGTAAGCGGCATACCGAGCGTCAGCACAAAATGCATCCCGACGCCCAGCTCAGGCACGTCGCGGCTTAGCTGCGCCGCATGTTCAACCGCTTCACCATTAACCAGTGCCGTAGTGGATGTCACAACCCCCCGGCGACAGGCTTCAATAATGCCGTAGTTCTGACCTTTCGAGAGGCCAAAATCATCAGCATTAACGATCAGCAGGTTTTCCATTGTGCGTCCTCTCAGTGGTGTTTGAACTTCAGCTTCTCGATCGTGGCGGCGAAGTTCGGCAACCATTTTTCATGCGCCAGGATCATCTCTGCTGCAAGCTGCTCCGCATCGCGGTCGGAATGCACCAGCGGGCTGAGGTTCAGTGCCAGAAGCACGTCATTCAGCTCGCCGCTCAGCGCCGCCTGACTTGCCGCCACTTCAAAGCCTTTAATGGTGTGGATCAGACCCATAACTTTGTCATCAAAATGAGTAATGCGCGGATGCGGTTTAGCGCCATCGCGTCCCAGAATGCAGGTCATCTCAACGGCCCAGTCAGCCGGGATATTGTCGATGTGGCCGTGGTGCGGCACGTTAACATAGTGCTCCGCCTGCTTGTCGTTGTAGATGGCGTTGATCACTTCACACGCCGCATCGGAATAATAGGCCCCGCCGCGCTGCTCAAGCTCTTTCGGCTTGACGTTCAGGTTCGGATCTTTATACAAGTCGAACAGCTGCTTCTCAACTTTCTGAACGATTTGCGCCCGCGCGCCCCCCTTGTAATACTCGCCCATTTCGATGGCCAGCATCTCTTTCTGCTTGAAGTAATAAAGCAGGTAGGAGCACGGCAGCAGATTCAACGAGCGGATCAGCCCTTCGCTGAACGGCAGGTCAAAGATGTTTTTCACAGACGCAGCGGTCAGACGACCCGAGGCGACCCCGTCCAGCAGTTCAGCAAAACGCGATGTTCCGTTCACGATGACATCTTTAATGAACACCATATGGTTCAAACCGAACAGATCGATAGAGAGATCGTCATTATCGGTCAGTTCCAGCACGTCACGGATAAACATTTTCATGCCGACTGGAATATTACAGACGCCAATAAAGCGCTTGAAACCGGTATGACGATAGACCGCTTCGGTCACCATCCCTGCCGGGTTAGTGAAGTTAATCACCCACGCGTCTGGACAGATTTCCTCCACGTCTTTAACGATGTCGAAAATAACCGGAATGGTACGCAGGCCTTTGAACAGGCCACCGGCACCGTTAGTTTCCTGACCGAGATAACCGTGGCTCAACGGAATACGCTCGTCCAGTTCACGCGCTTTCAACTGCCCAACGCGCAGCTGGGTGGTTACGAAATCTGCATCTTTCAGCGCCAGTCGACGATCCAGCGTTTTATGCACGGTCAGAGGTACGCCCGCTTTCTCAACCATGCGTTGGCACAGGTCGAAAATAATATTCAGCTTCTCCTGACCTTCCTCCACGTCCACCAGCCATAATTCGCTGACCGGTAATTCATGATAACGTTTCAGAAAACCTTCAAGTAATTCCGGGGTATAGCTGCTGCCGCCACCAATGGTTACGACTTTTAATTTCTTTTGCATAATATCTCCCTTTGCGTATCAGGTTAATCGCCTGCAAGGTATAGCGTACTCTTCCCGCTATTTGGGCAAGCCATTAAAGCAATATTCGTGGCGGATAAAACCGCCGAAAGTTAATTCATTACCGTCAAACTTTTGCGGTAACTGTTCGGGGTGAATGACGTTAATTTCTTAAACGTTTTAATAAACAGGCTGGGGCTACTGTATCCCGATTCGTAAGCAATATCGGTGACCGAGTAGTTAGTAATTTCCAGCTGTTTTTTGGCAAAGTTAATGCGAATGTCATTAATAATTTGCACAGGTGTTTTACGATAATACCGCTGCGTCGCGCGGGTCAGATATTCCTGGGATTTTCCCGACAGGGAAACCATATTCTCCAGCGCATTGTCACTGAACTGGGCTTTATCGTGCATCAGTTCAACAGTGCTGCGCAGCCACTGTGGAATATCATCCGTCACCTGCTGCTCTTCACGATGATGACGCAGCCGGTTCATCACATAGAAAGTCACCGTTTCAATAAACTCGTCAAATTCATTTTCACGGAAGTTAAGCGAGGCAATAACCGTTTCAATCCAGGTCATGAACTCGTTTTTCACGCGATAAACCTGAGACGCCACAAAGCAGAACGGTACCAGCGGCAGATAGTGCTTTTCAAAGAAGCGCCTGCTGACGCCGACATTCAGAATGCGGGTTGCACCGAATTCGTAAAAGCTCTGGTGATAGGACCCCATCGGCAGGAAGACAAAATCCCCTCGCTCAAGCAGGACGCGCTTACCGTTGATCTCCTGGTAGTAGCGGCCGGTCAGAACAATCGTGAACTCGTAGTAGTCATGCTGGTGCAGACCACTGGCGCTCTCCGTCTTGTTGTAGATAACCACGTGAAAATTTTTGCCATTAAACAGCTGCTGTTCAAGTGCGGTTTTAATTTCCATCGTGCTGACCTCCTGCTGCAACATCCGACTTAGTGCATTTTCTCGTGAAGCTCAATCAACTCCGCCACCAGCTCGCGCGCCAGCATGGAGGTCATCAGGTGATCCTGCGCGTGTACCAGCACCAGGCTGACCTTCATCTTCCCTTCACCCTGATCGCTTTCAATAAGCTTTGTCTGCACCAGGTGCGCTTCGTTCAGCGCGGTACGGGACTGTTCCATCATGGTTTTCGCGGCGGCAAAATCACCCTGCTTGGCCTGCTTCAGTGCGGCATACGCCAGGCTGCGGGCCTGCCCGGAGTTGATGATAAGCCCCATCACCACTTCTTCAAGATCGTTCTCTGCGGCGTCGTCTGCGACGATACTATCCAAATCTAACATGTTTAAGCTCCTTGTGGCTGACGCGGGTTTCCCCGCGTCGGTCAATCTTAGAATTTCAGTGAGAGGGCAATGTCCTCTTCGCTCTCTTCTTCATCAATGATGGTGGCAGCTTTGTTCGCAATTGCCACGAATGGCATGTAGAGCAGGGTCGCAATCCCGAGGTTGAATATCGCCAGCAGGAAGGCCGCGACGCTACCGTTGGTATTGAAGAACGCGCCCAGCCCCGCTGGCATGGTCCACGGTGCAATGTTGGTCACCGGCGGAATAATGCCCATGTAGTAAGCCGTCAGGGTGATGGCTGCCAGCAGTGGTTGAACCAGGATGAACGGAATGAACATGACCGGGTTCATGATGATTGGCAGGCCAAACAGAATCGGTTCGTTAATCTGGAAGATACCTGATGGCAGCGCCAGTTTAGCTACCTGACGATAGTCAGCACGACGAGAGACAATAAAGACCGCGATGATCAGACCCAAGGTCGCCCCGGTACCACCCAGGAAGATATAGGAGTCAAGCATCGGCTTCGCCCACACATGGAAGGTTTTACCTGCTGCCAGCGCCGCGTCAACGGAGCCGTACTGCTGGTAAAGTGCCACGTTTTCCAGTGCCCACGGGGTCATAATTCCGCTATCCAGCGCAGCCAGTGCCAGTGAACCATGTACGCCGAAGAACCACAGCAGAGAGGTGAAAATCACATACGCCCAACCGACCACACCACCCATCGACGCCAGCGGCGTGGAGATAGAATCCATGATGATCTGGTGGAAGTTCGTGCCCCAGTGAGAGAGCGCCCAGGCAATAATCCCCATAATGGAGAGAATAATAAAGCCCGGAATCAACGCGGAAAATGAACGAGAAACGGACGTCGGTACGCTATCCGGCAAGCGGATAACCCAGTTGCGACGAATAATAAAGGTGAACATTTCCGCCACCACCAGACCGATAACAATACCGGAGATGATGTTCGCCCCACCCAACCAGTTGGCGCCGACGGCATACGCCTCCCCTACGCTGTAAGGCGTGACGGTCATAAATGCAGCAACGGATAATAACCCGGCAGCCAGCGGATCCACTTTTCGCTCTTCTGCCAGTGCCATGCCAATAAAGAAAGGCGCCATCAGCGACATAATACCTAACGTACCGTTATATACGTTGCCGCCGATGGCTTTAAAACCATTAAGGGTTTCAATTGTGGAAGCGTCTAACCGAATGCCTAATGAATAAAAGAAGGAACCTTCACCAAAGCTCAGAAAAACGTTGTTAATTAAAACGAACATGGCCCCGGCCAGCGTCAACGGCATTAATTTAATAAAGCCGTTTTTAATGGCATTAACGTGAGGCTGCTTTCCTATTTTAACAGCAAAAGGAAGGAGTACCTTTTCAAGTGAAGCGATGACTTTACTCATAGGTAAATACCCTTAAATGCCGTAACTCGTGTTACGGCGTATTGTGTGTGAAATAACTCTTTGACGGGAAAAATAAAAATTAATTAGCAGCTTTTTTAATGGCTGCCACAGCAGCTTTCAGAACACCTAAACCATCAATCTTGCCATACAGCCCCGAGTCGATCACTTCGACCGGTTTGTTGGGTAGCAGTCGTTGTATTTCGGGCAACATATAGGCGATTTGTGGCCCCAGTAAAACAACATCGGCTTTCTGGCCTTTCTCGCCCGCCAGCGTTTCTGGAAACGCTTCAATCACCACAGGGACTTCATACTTTTCAGCCTGCGCACGCATCTTTGACACCAGCAGTGAGGTTGACATGCCCGCTGAGCAGAACAGGTAGATATGTTTCTTTTCCATCGTAATTTCCCTCTTGTAGGTCTACCTGCCATCGCGCTATCACTCGACTTGCTGTCCCGGCAGACAGGTAGTTTGCATACTGTTGTTTGTTGTTGGAGTGAGTATACGCAATGGTACAGACAGGGGATAATTCTGAACAGGTTGAAATTGTCTCTCATTGACCTGGCTTGTTGACTACCTTCACATTTCGGGCAAATAATTCGCGCAAAGAAATAAGATTTACGTATACACAAAAAAACCGGCCCATGGGCCGGTTCGTTAACATCTTCAGACAAGCTGGGTTACTGAGCCTTTGGAGCCTGGGGATCGGTGTCGTATTCAGCACAGGTCTGATAACCGGAGTTAATAACATGACCAGTGTCATCCAGGGCGACAAAGTAGGTCTCTGCCTTACCATCACGTTGACCCAGGATATAGGTCTGGCAGGTCCCTTTCGCATGAATCATTGTCACTTCAGAAGAAGGTTTACCGGCGATCGCAGCGACCTGCGAACGGGTCATCCCTTTTTTAACGTCTTTAACCACGGGCTGTGTAAACTGATCCTTGGTGCGATCGTAAGCCGTACACCCTGCCAGCATCGTCAGTACTGCCGCTGCGCTAAGAATTCCTGCTACGTTCTTGTTCATATTCCGTCCTCTTGTTTATCAGCGTGTTATCTAAGCATGGAATAAAAAGTACTATTGTTCAACTTTGTGAATTACGCCAGACGAATTTCGGAAAATTCTAATAAAACAACGATAACCTGCTAAATCGGCGCAAATTAGCGCACTCGAAACTGCGATCCTTGTCGTTTCTCGTCCAAAGGGTTAGTTTTAACAGTTAACACATTCTGTTTATGTTCTGCATATGGAGGGCGTGATGGCTCTGCAACACGAGATTATTCAGGCACTGGGCGCGAAGCCCGCGGTAGATGCACATGAAGAGATCCGCCGTAGCGTGGATTTTTTAAAATCGTACTTAAGAAAGAACGCTTTCCTGAAATCCCTGGTGCTGGGCATCAGCGGCGGGCAGGACTCCACCCTGACCGGTAAACTCTGTCAGATGGCGATTTCAGAGCTTCGCGAAGAAACGGGCGATGAGAAATTGCAGTTTATCGCCGTGCGTCTTCCCTATGGCGTGCAGGCCGATGAACAGGATTGCCAGGATGCCATCGCGTTCATCCAGCCCGATCGCGTACTCACCGTCAATATTAAAGGGGCGGTGCTGGCAAGCGAGCAGGCACTGCGCGAAGCGGGCATTGAGCTGAGCGATTTTGTTCGCGGCAACGAGAAAGCTCGCGAGCGTATGAAAGCCCAGTACAGCATCGCCGGAATGACCAAAGGCGTGGTTGTCGGCACCGACCATGCGGCAGAAGCCATCACCGGTTTCTTCACCAAATATGGCGATGGCGGCACCGACATTAACCCGATTTTCCGTCTGAACAAGCGTCAGGGTAAACAGCTGCTTGCCGCGCTGGGCTGTCCTGAGCACTTGTATAAAAAGGCACCGACGGCGGATCTGGAAGACGATCGCCCTTCCCTGCCGGATGAAGCGGCCCTTGGCGTCACCTATGACAATATTGATGATTATCTGGAAGGCAAACAGCTGGATGAAGGTACCGCGAAGATCATTGAAAGCTGGTATCTGAAAACCGAACACAAGCGCCACACGCCGATTACGGTGTTTGACGACTTCTGGAAATAAAAGCAAAACGGCAACCCCGTTGCCGTTTTTAGTGTTTGCGCCCTCTCCCGTGGGAGAGGGTTGGGGTGAGGGCAACAGACCGCACAATGTGGCCGGGTAAGGCGTAGCCGCCACCCGGCTCTTTTTTAACCACAGCGCACCTGCTACACTGTATACCTGAACAGTATACGGAGTAATATGTGAGCAGGCGTCAATCCGCCCCGCGTCTTGAGTTTGAAGCGGCGGCTATCTACGAATATCCCGAGCACCTTCGCCCCTGGCTTGAGGCGCTGCCAAAACAGCCTGGCGTGTACATTTTTCACGGTGAAAGCGACACCTTGCCGCTTTATATCGGCAAAAGCGTCAATATTCGCAGCCGGGTGTTATCCCACCTGCGTACCCCGGATGAGGCCGCCATGCTGCGCCAGTCGCGGCGCATCACCTGGTTTCAGACGGCGGGAGAAATGGGTGCGCTGTTGCTGGAGGCCCGGCTGATAAAAGAGCAACAACCGCTCTTTAATAAGCGCCTGCGCCGTAACCGTCAGCTTTGTTCCCTGCAGATCAGCGACGGTAAGCCGCAGGTGGTTTACGCCCGCGACGTCGATTTTTCTCATGCGCCAAACCTTTTTGGATTATTTGCCAACAAACGCGCGGCCCTTCAGGCTCTGCAAACACTGGCCGACGAGCTACAGCTTTGCTACAGCCTTTTAGGTTTAGAAGGCACCACGCGTGGCCGCGCCTGTTTTCGCTCCGCGCTGAAGCGCTGCGCAGGCGCCTGCTGCGGCAAAGAGAGCGTTGAGGCGCATCACGCCCGCCTCCTGAGCGGTCTTGCGGCCATCAGCATCAACTGCTGGCCGTGGGAGGGCGCCGTGGCGCTAAAAGAAGTGGGTGAAACGATGACGCAGTATCACATCGTCAATAACTGGCTCTGGCTGGGGGCTGTCGATGATTTAAGCGACGCGGCAACCCTGTTACGCACCCCCGCCGGGTTCGATCAGGATGGCTATAAAATCCTCTGCAAGCCCGTTTTAACCGGCAAGTTTGAGGTCATTATGCTCAGTGACCCGGCAGCCAGTTAATTTCACTGAACAGCAGGGTACCCTGAGACTCCAGCAAACGCAGAGTATGGGTCCCCTCCTCCCAGCTGGCGCCCTGATCGGCCGTCAGCAGTTTATCACCCAGCTGCCACGCCCCGCTTAGCACAAACACCACGCCGCCACGCGAGCCAAACGTCGTAAAGGTACGGTCGGCAACGCGCACTTTCGCCTTGCAGCAGTCACGCCGGGTCATGATGTTGAAGTCCATCGCCATCCTGCCATCGGAAAGCAATGCCTTTACCGGCAAATCGCCGGCAAAATGGTAAGGTTGATGCGGTTTAAGAGTATGGCGGAACGCCTGTCCGGCATCCAGCGTCACCTCCCCGCCCTCCAGCAAGGTAATGACCCGGTCAACTCCGGGAAAAGCGGAGAATTCGCCGTTGCTGGCGATCGTCGCAATACTGGCTCGCCAGCAAAAATCGCGCGTTGCGGGAGGGATACAACAAATTTCTCGCGTTTCGCCAGCACCATTACGCCAGAGGCTGACCGGCATTTTACGGATATCAAAGAACTCCATCACCACTCCTGAATGGCACAACCCGTGCCAGGGCAAGGATATCGCTACCCTTGCAGTCTTGTTTGTTATCATTAGGTATTCACAGACACAGTATCGGCAGCAAAGCGGGCAGGCCTTAGCGGAACGTCAAAAAAATTGCTAACGCCATGACTCTACAAACATTCTCTGAAGCGACTACAGGAGAATACCGCGCTGGCAGCGGCAGACAAGAGGGCAGGAAAGAAAAACCGCCGGTCCTGTCCACAGCGGTTGCGCTTTTGTGGACAGGATCCCGGCGGTCTTAAGATGTTGAACCGATTATTCGGTCGGTGCTGGCATTTTACCTTCCATCGCCGGACGTTCTGTCAGACGCTTCTCAAAATTGGCATTAAACTGTTTTTTCTGTTCCGGGGTCAGAATGTTGTAGATCTTGTTCTGCGTTTCCATGTGGGCCAGCATGCGGGCTTTATGCTGCTCGGCCATTTTGTCGATCTGCGCTTCGGCTTTCGCCTTATCGAAGGTGTCGCTGGCAATGATGTCATGCATTGCGCGGCGCTCTTCCAGCGGAGGACGCTTCATCTGGTCGCGCTGGCTTTTCATGATGTCGCGGATCTGCTGCTTCTGCGCATCCGTCAGGTTGAGCCCCTTAAACATCATCATCTCGTTGTGCATACCCGGGCCTTTATGATGCATCATCATTTTGCCTTCGGCCGGTGCGGCAGTCGTGGTTGCGGTATCTGCGGCGAACGCCATGCTGGTAGCGCCCAGAGCCAGGGTAGAAGCAACAAACAGTGCAGTAAACTTACGCATAATTTATTTCCTTTCTTTCAGTTATTCTTCGGCGCTATGCCGTGTTGACGAGATTAACTTTACGGGGTTTATCGTCAATTAGTCAGAGCAACAGTAAAACAATGAAAGTGTACAAAACAATTTTTCGCCAAATGTGGAGGAAATAAGGATAAAGCGTGGAGAGTTGCAACAAAAAATATTCAAAACGATGAATTTAAAGCGATTTCGAAAAAGTATAGCGAAGTGAAGATGAATAATAAAGCAATTCACCAGGAATATTCCGCAAAACAAGGACCAGCACTTTAAACGTTAAGAAACGTTTTTATTTTCCCCTCCCGGATGATGAGAGGGGAAAGGTTCATGATATTTTTTCCAGCATCAGACCCGCTCGCAGGCCAAACGCGACGGTAGGGTTAGGGAACAACACATATTCCGTTGTTTTCTGCACTTCGTAACGTTCTTCCCCATCTTCCGCCAGCAGCACTCCTTTGCGAAACGGCGTGAAGTTCAGGGTGTGCGCGGCCATATGAAGCTGGAAAGCATCGCTGCGGCGGGTGATCTGCTGTACGACGCGATACCGCTCAACGGGCGGATGCTCATGGTCGGGAGCCTCTCCCCCGAGCAGAGCCCGCAGCGCGAGATGCGTGGGAGCAAAACGCGTCAGATCGTTCTCACCGAAAGGAAGCGCTTTTCCCAGTTCCAGCGTACAGGCCAGGGCAGCAAAATGTTCGCAGGTAAAATGGGTAAACGTTCCGCCCGGCGACTGATGAAAGACCAGCGCCTCCAGCCCGGCGTCCCCCAGCCAGCGCAGAAAAGCTTCATCCCAGGGCTGATTCCGCTGCGGTAACACGCCAAAGCGCACATGGTAAGACGCGCGGATCGCGGTATGGAGATCAAGATGCCAGCGCACTGGCCCCGCCGTGGAGAAAAACGCGGTCACGACATTCTCAAGCCACGCGGCCCTTGCCGTTTCTTCACTTTGCGGAAACTGCGACCAGCGACCGCCAAACATGCGGTTAATGTCACTCACCAGGTAACGTTTGTTTTGCGCCAGCGCAGGCGGATTGCCCAGCACCACCAGTACGCGACACGTAAGGGTGATATCTCCGCGATATAACGCACGCAGTAGCAAATCGACAATCTCAACGGGCGCCGTTTCATTGCCGTGAATGCCCGTTGAGAGCAGCAGCGATAGCTCGCTGTCGGTAGTCGGCGTCAGCTCAAGCACCCCGCGCCCCAGCCATCGCCAGCGGAATGAGGGGCCATCCCCCTCTTTCTGTTCCGGCATTTTATCGGCCAGGGTCAGCGCCAGTAAATTTTCCATACCCACTCCTTTAGCGCTGGAACGGATAAACCGATCCCAGTTGCAGGATTGATGTCAACGCGTCCAGCGCCTCGCGCCCTTCACGCAGAAGCTGCGGGTCAATCAGATCCGCCTGCGTTAACCGGTCGCGATAGTAGCGATCCACCCAGTCATTAAGGGTGGTAAACAGCGCTTCGTTCATCATGACTGCCGGGTTAACGGCCTGCATTTCATTCGGCGTTAATACCACGCGCAGACGCAGGCAGGCAGGACCGCCGCCGTTAGCCATGCTTTCACGCAGATCAAACACGCGCAGTTCGTCAATAGGGTTATCGGCCTTAACCAGTTGCGTCAGGTATTGCCAGACGCCTTTATGATCCTGTGACTCCTGCGGTAGCACCAGCATCATGCTGCCGTCATCGCGGCTCAGCAGCTGGCTGTTGAACAGATACGTTTCAACCGCGTCCTGCACGCTGACGGCCTGCGTGGGCACCTGAATGGGCATAAAGCCGGGTACGCGTTCGCGCAGTGTCGCGAGCAGTTTCTCCTGATGCGCAAACGCCTGCTCATGGCAGAACAGCACCTGACGGTTGGAAACGGCAATCACGTCGTTATGGAACACGCCCTGGTCAATCACCTGTGGGTTCTGCTGGGCAAAAATCACCTGTGAAGGATTGACCTGGTTCAGGCGAGCGACCGCCTGGCTGGCGGCCAGCGTCTGGCGGGCAGGATAGCGAACGGGGGCAGAATGACCGCCCTCCTCGCGCCCGTAGATAAACACCTGTACGCCAGGCTCGCCATAGTCGCCTCCGAGACGGTTATGGTTGGCCGCGCCTTCGTCGCCGAACATCGCCACCTGCGGCAGAGCCTGATGCACCTCAAAATGGGCGTCATGGTTGAAAATAGCGCGCAGCACGCGCTCGGTGGTTTCCGCTTCGGTGGCGCGGTGGAATTTGTTGTTCAGGTTAGCCACCGTCAGATGGACTTTGCCATCCAGCGTATCGGCTGACGGTGCGACGGTCGCCGCGTTCGCCACCCACATAGAGGAGGCGGAGCTCGCCGCCGAGAGCAGATGTGGCGTTTGCGTGCCCGCTTTTTCGACCACCTGCTCATCACTCCCGGTAAAGCCGAGCTGGCGCAGCACCGCCACGTTCGGCCGTTCCTGCGGCGGGATCACCGCCTGTGGAAACCCGGCATCTGCCAGCGCTTTCATTTTCTGCAGGCCCTGCTTCGCCGCCAGTTTCGGGTTGGAGACCTGAAACTGATGCTTCGTCGAGGCTTCATTACCAAAGGAGAGACCGGCATAGTGGTGGGTCAGCCCCACCAGCCCGTCAAAGTTGACTTCACGCGCTTTCATGACGATCCCCTTCGCTAAAATCCAGCCCCGGACTGAGCGTCTCCGGCAGCCTCAGCGCCGGGGTTTCCAGGCTCGCCATCGGCCATGCACAGTAATCCGCGGCATACCACGCGCTGGCGCGATGGTTACCCGACGCACCCACGCCGCCGAATGGCGCGGTGCTCGCCGCACCGGTCAGCGGTTTATTCCAGTTTACAATCCCGGCGCGCGCTTCCAGCAGCAGTTGATCAAACTTCTCGCGATGCGGCGAAATGAGTCCGCTCGACAGGCCATAGCGGGTGTTGTTTGCCATCGCAATCGCCGCATCAAAATCGTCGTAACGCCAGACGCACAGCAGCGGGCCAAAGACCTCTTCATCCGGCACGTTGCTCGCGCCGCTCATCTCAACAATACCCGGCGTAAGCAGCGAGGTTCCCGGCTGTACCTGCCTGGGTTCCAGCAGGGTTTTCGCGCCGCGCGCAACGTGGTTTTGCAAGGCATTAAGCACATTCAGCGCGGCCTGTTCGGAAATCAGTCCCCCCATAAACGGCTGCGGATCGGCATCCCACGCGGCGGGGACCAGACGTGCGCTGACGTCGACCAGGCGTTTCAGGAAGGCATCCCCTTGTGCTCCTCGTTTCACCAGCAGGCGGCGGGCACAGGTGCAACGCTGTCCGGCGGTGATAAAGGCGGACTGGATCGTCAGGTGCACCGCGGCGTCAATATCATCGGGGTCTTCAACAATCAGCGGGTTGTTGCCCCCCATCTCCAGCGCCAGAATTTTTTCCGGCTGTCCCGCCAGCTGGCGATGCAGCTGATAGCCCGTTCCGGCGCTGCCGGTGAACAGCAGGCCGTCAATATCGCTCAGCGCACTGAGCGCCTGACCGGTTTCGCGACCGCCCTGCACCAGGTTCAGCACGCCCGGCGGCAACCCGGCCTGTTCCCACAGCTTCACCACCGCCTCGCCGGTTAAGGGGGTTAACTCGCTCGGCTTGAAAATAACGGTATTGCCCGCCAGCAGTGCGGGAACAATGTGGCCGTTCGGCAGATGTCCCGGGAAGTTGTACGGGCCAAATACCGCCAGCACGCCGTGCGGACGATGGCGCAGCGTCGCCGCGCCGTCCGGCATCTCGGTGTGTTGCTCGCCGGTGCGGGTATGGTATGCCTTTACCGAAATGGCGATTTTGTTGATCATCGCCGTCACTTCCGTTGCTGCTTCCCAGCGTGGCTTACTGGTTTCGAAAGCAATAATGCGCATGAGCTCAGCTTTATTCGCCTCCAGCAGCCCGGCAAACGTTTCAATAATGGCCTGGCGCGTGGCGAAAGGCTGTTTTGCCCACGCCGGAAACGCACGACGCGCGGCATGACAGGCTTGTTCCACCTGGCTGGGGCTGGCGTCATTTCCCTTCCAGAGCACCTCATTACCTACCGGATTGGTCTTTACGCGCAGCTCGCCTTCGCCCGTTACCCAGTCACCGTTAATCCATAATGTCATGCTGTTTTCTCCTCAGGGCAGAGACGCACCAGACGAACCGTATCGCCGGCGTTACATTTCAGGGCATCCAGTTCTGCAGCCGTCAGCACCAGACGTTCACATTTCGGGTTAGTCCGCACCAGCATGGCGCGGAAGTGGGTGTAATTTTCGTTCGCCACCAGACATGCCGGCCAGTCGCCTGGCGCGGGCTGACCTTCAGAGACCTCTACCAGGCGGCTTTTACGGATCGCGCGAACGCGGTCGATATCGCACTCAAGCGTCGGTCCGCCGTCAAAGATGTCGACATAGTTACGGTAGCGGAAGCCCTCTTTCTCCAGCACTGCACGAGCTGGCGCGGTTTGCGGATGCACTTCGCCGATCACCGCCTGCGCTTCCGGGCTAAGGAAATGGGTATAGATAGGATGCTTCGGCATCAGCTCGGCAATAAAGGCTTTCTGGCCTGTGCCGCAGAGATAGTCTGCACGGCTGAACTCCATAGAGAAGAAGCGCTCGCCCAGGCTCTCCCAGAACGGCGAGTAGCCGGTGTCATCAATCACGCCGCGCATCTCGGCGACCACTTTTTCGTTAAAGCGATCGCGGAAGGCAGCCATAAACATAAAGCGCGATTTGGAGAGCAGATAACCGTTGCCCTCTTTGCGCCACGCCGGGTCGAGGAACAGCGTGCAGAGTTCGCTGGCACCCGTGTGGTCATTACAGAGAAACAGCGTCGGCAGCGCGTTATAGACGTTCAGCTCTTTCGACGCGTGAACCATGGTGCCAACGCGGTAGTTATACCACGGGTCGTTAAGACCGACGGCCACTTCAATGGCGCAGATCCCGGCCACCGTCCCCGTCTCGGTATCTTCCAGCACGAACACGTAGCCCTGTTCGCTTTTTGGCAACGTCCCCTGCCAGGTTTGCAGGGCGCGCTCAATGCGCGCCGACAGCGTTTTTTCATCGGCAGGAAGCGAGGTCAGCCCGCCTCCCGTCTTACCGGCAAGCTGCATGAGCCCGGCGATATCGCCGCGCTCAACGGGACGGATGACCATCATGATGACACCCCGGACTTCACTTTTTCACACGCCAGTGCAAATCGATCCAGACCGGTTTGCACCTCTTCCTCGCTGACAATCAGCGCGGGAGCAAAACGCACCACGTTGGCACCGGCAATCAGCACCATCACGCCCATTTTTGCCGCTTCCTGTGAAATAAGTTTAGCTTTTCCGGCAAACTCAGGGGTGAGCTCGCAGCCAATTAACAGCCCCAGGCCGCGAATTTCCTTGAACAGTCCGGTCTTGCCATTGATGGCGTTCAGGCGTTCAACAAACCAGTCGTGACGCTGCTTAACGCCCTTCAGCACCTCAGGGGTGTTAATGATGTCGAGAACCTGTCCGGCCACAGCGGTCGCCAGCGGGTTGCCGCCGTAGGTGGTGCCATGGGTGCCCACGGTCATCACGCTGGCGAATTTATCGGTCGTCAACGTGGCCCCAATCGGGAAGCCGCCGCCCAGCGCTTTGGCGGTTGAGAGAATATCCGGCGTCACGCCGTAGTGCATATACGCATACAGCTCGCCGGTGCGGCCGACGCCGGTCTGTACTTCGTCGAAAATCAGCAGCGCATTATGGCGATCGCACAATTCGCGCAGCCCCTGAAGGAATGCTTTTTGCGCCGGAAGCACGCCGCCCTCGCCCTGCATCGGTTCGACGATCACCGCGCAGGTGGTGTCGTTAATCAGCTCGCTGGCAGACTGCAGATCGTTATAGATGCCGTGGCGAATATCCGGCGGCAGCGGTGCGAAATCCTGCGAATAAGAGGGCTGACCGCCCGCGCTCACGGTAAACAGCGTGCGTCCGTGGAAGGCATTTTTAAATGCCACAATCCCGCTCTTGTGGGTACCGAACTTGTCGTGGGCATATTTACGTGCCAGCTTCAGCGCCGCTTCGTTGGCTTCCGCCCCGGAGTTACAGAAAAAGACTTTTTCGGCAAACGTCGCGTCAATGAGCTTTTTCGCCAGACGAAGCGCAGGCTCGTTGGTAAAACCGTTACCGGTATGCCAGAACTTCGCGGCCTGATCGTTCAGCGCCTGACGCAGCGCCGGATGCGCATGGCCCAGCGCATTCACCGCAATCCCCCCGGCAAAGTCGATGTACTCTTTCCCCTGCTGATCCCACAGGCGTGAGCCTTCCCCGCGAACCGGAATAAACGCCGCCGGCGCGTATACCGGCATCATCCATTCATCGAAATTTTCACGCGTAATTGACAGAGACATAGCGACCTCATCCGGTAAATAAAAGGTTATTTGAATGTTAAATAATTGAGTGTTTGCACTGTGAATGTAGATTGCAGCCTTCGTGCCAGCCAGCGATAAAAATGCATAAACGGGTTGAGGCAACAGAATATCAATGAGTTATGATATGGAGTTATTCACTGTTACTGCATAAAAAGTGAATATTTTTACGATAAGCGGCGCTTTGCCGCATGAAAATAAGAAAGAGTATGCAAAGGCCAAATATAATTCTGGAATTGTGATCGCTCGCGAAATTTCCCGGCCGTTTACGCCCTGTCCGGGGGCAAAACGCGTCAGGATGGTGCAAATATTGCACCACCGGCATTATCTGTCGCAGTTATTGGTCGAACCCGGTAACAGTTGATGCAAATTCTGCTACCATCCATGCACTATTCACCTTGCACTGGCAGCGACTATGAAATTTGTCTCTTTTAATATCAACGGCCTGCGCGCCCGTCCTCATCAACTGGAAGCCATTGTTGAGCAACATCAGCCCGATGTTATCGGCCTGCAGGAGACCAAGGTTCACGACGACATGTTCCCCCTCGAAGAAGTCGCGAAACTGGGTTACAACGTCTTCTACCACGGTCAGAAAGGTCACTATGGCGTCGCGCTGCTCACTAAAGAAACCCCGGTTTCCGTGCGTCGCGGCTTCCCCGGGGACAATGAAGAAGCGCAGCGCCGTATCATCATGGCGGAAGTGCCCTCTGCACTTGGCAATATCACGGTCATTAACGGCTATTTCCCACAGGGTGAGAGCCGTGACCACGAGACAAAATTCCCCGCCAAAGCGAAGTTTTATCAGGATCTGCAGAACTACCTGACAACCGAACTGAAAAAAGAGAATCCGGTGCTGATCATGGGCGACATGAATATCAGCCCGACGGATCGGGATATCGGCATAGGCGAAGAGAACCGCAAGCGCTGGCTACGTACCGGCAAATGTTCCTTCCTGCCGGAAGAGCGCGAGTGGATGGAACGCCTGCTGGGCTGGGGCCTGGTGGATACCTTCCGCCATGCGAACCCTGAAACCCAGGATCGCTTCTCGTGGTTTGACTACCGCTCAAAAGGCTTTGACGACAACCGTGGCCTGCGTATCGACCTGCTGCTGGCCAGCTTGCCGCTGGCTGAGCGCTGCATCGAAACCGGGATCGACTACGATATCCGCAGCATGGAAAAGCCATCGGACCATGCGCCGGTGTGGGCTAAATTCAAGCTCTGATCGCGCGTGAACAGTCGAAAATTACTCTTCCTGTGCGCCCTTCTGGGCGCATTTATTCTGACGTTTGTCATGCTGCCACCGGGCACGCTCTCTCTGGAAGGGGTTAAAACTCACCAGCAGACGTTACTCTCCTATGTCGACCGCGCGCCGCTGCAGAGCGCAACGATCTTTTTTGCACTCTACGTAGCGCTCTCCGCCCTGTCGCTTCCCGGCGCGGCGATCCTGACCCTGCTGGGCGGGACACTGTTTTCCCTGTGGGAAGGCACCGTGCTGGTCTCGTTTGCCTCTACGCTCGGGGCTACGCTGGCCATGCTTGCCAGCCGTTATCTCCTTCGCGACTGGGTTCAGCAGCGCTTTGCCCGACAGATGAATACGGTGAATACCGGTATGGCGCGCGAGGGTACGGCCTATCTTTTTGCCCTGCGCCTGATGCCGCTGTTCCCGTTTTTTGTGGTGAATTTGCTGATGGGGGTGACCCGCATCACGGTGAGGCGCTACTGGTGGGTTAGCCAGGTCGCCATGCTGCCCGCCACGGTTGTCTTCCTCAACGCCGGGCGCGAGCTGGGAAAAGTGACATCGCTGCACGATATTGTGTCGCCGGGTATGGTCTTCGCCTTTACACTATTGGGGTTATTGCCGCTGGCTACCCGCTGGCTGTATTCCCGTTACACCTCTTCGTTCAAAAAGTGAGGCATTATGCGCCGTGTGCGTTTTTGCACGTTTCTGACAGGCCTGCTGCTGGCCGCCCCCCTGTATGCCGCCGACAGCTGGCAAAGTATCCAGCAACAAGCCAACGGGCAGACTGTCTGGTTTAACGCCTGGGGAGGCGATCCGGCGGTCAACCGCTACCTTGAGTGGGTGAGCGGCGAGATGCAAACGCACTACGCCATTACCCTTAAAATCGTCCCGCTGGCCGACGCTGCCGATGCGGTAAAACGGATCCAGACCGAAGCCGCCGCGGGGCGCAAAACGAATGGCTCGGTCGACCTGCTGTGGGTCAACGGCGAAAACTTCCGCACGCTAAAAGAGGCTAATCTCCTGCAAACCGGGTGGGCGCAGAGGTTGCCCAACTGGCGCTATGTCGATACCCGCAAACCTGTCACCGAAGATTTCGCCATTCCCACAGACGGCGCGGAATCGCCGTGGGGCGGCGCGCAGCTAACCTTTATCGCCCGCAAAACCAGCATGCCGACGCCGCCAGAAGATCCGCAGGCGTTGCTGGATTACGCAAGGCAGAACCCCGGCAAGCTCAGCTATCCCCGCCCGCCCGATTTTACCGGTACCGCGTTCCTTGAGCAGCTGCTGATGACGCTCACGGCTCATCCGGATGCGTTGCAAAAAGCACCCGATGACACCTTTGCTCAGGTGACCGCCCCGCTCTGGGCGTATCTCGATAAATTGCACCCGCTGCTGTGGCGTGAAGGGAAAGACTTCCCTCCCTCGCCCGCCCGGATGGATACCCTGCTTGCCAGCGGGAGCCTGAATCTGTCGCTGACCTTTAACCCGGCGCATGGGCAGCAGAAAGTGGCGAGCGGCGAACTGCCTGCCGACAGCTACAGCTTTGGTTTTCGCAACGGGATGCTCGGCAACGTCCATTTTGTGGCGATTCCGGCCAATGCCAGCGCAAGCGCTGGCGCAAAAGTCGTCGCCAACTTCCTGCTGTCACCGCGGGCGCAAATCCGCAAGGCCGACCCGGCCATCTGGGGTGACCCGAGCGTGCTGGATGTGAAAACGTTGCCCGAAGATGAAGCAAAACAGCTGCTGGCTCATACGCCGCAGGGGCTGCCGAAGGTTCTGGCAGAGCCGCAGTCCGCCTGGGTTAACGCGCTGGAGCAGGAATGGCTGCGTCGTTACGGCACCCGTTAAGCTGGCTTGTCTGGCTGGCGATGGCGATTATTTATCTGCCGCTCCTGCCCGCCGGTGCCATGCTGCTTGCTCCGGCATTTTCTGTCGTTAACTGGCAGCGGCTGCTGAACGACCCACAATTGCCTCAGGCAGCCATCGCCACCCTGGTTTCAACGCTTATCGCCACGCTGGGGGCGTTGTTTATCGCCCTTTCTCTCGTGGCCCTTTTCTGGCCCGGCAAACGCTGGCGGCGTCTCAGTACGCGCCTGCCGTGGCTGCTGGCCGTGCCCCATGTGGCTTTCGCCTCCAGCGCGTTGCTGCTGTTTGCCGAAGGCGGTCTGTTTTATCAGGTCTGCACCGTCTGTTCACCTCCGTATGACCGCTACGGCATCGGGCTGGGTCTGACGCTCGCGGTCAAAGAGAGCGCGTTTGTACTGTGGGCGATTTACGCCGTGCTGCCGGAAAAACGGCTCGCACCGCAGAAGATTGTCCTGCAGACCTTCGGCTACGGGCGTTTTCAGACGCTTAACTGGCTGCTCCTTCCGGCGATCGCGCCGGTACTCGGCGCGGTGATGCTGGCGGTGCTGGCGTGGTCGCTGTCCGTCGTGGACGTGGCGATCGTTCTCGGGCCCGGTAACCCGCCGACGCTGGCCGTGCTGGCCTGGCAGTGGCTGAGCCAGGGAGACGTACAGCAGCAGGCAAAAGGGACGCTGCTGTGCCTGCTTCTCCTTCTGCTGCTGGCCGCGCTTGCTGCGCTGGGCTACGGGCTGCGGAAGGTGTGGCGTCGCACGTTTGCACATCCGACGGGCGCACGCCACAGGTCACATCTCGCCCTGCCAGAGCGTGTATTCAGCGGATTTCTGCCCGCGTGCGGGATACTTTGCGCCGCGGTGCTGTTGATGCTGGCCCAACGGGACGATGTTGGCCCGGTGAGTACCAGCCTTTCTTTCGGTCTGCTGTCGAGCCTTGTCGCCCTGATCGTCATTTTTCTCTGGCTGGAATGGGGGCCGCAGCGAGGCGCTCCGTGGGTGTGGTTACCGCTCGCGCTCACGGCGCTACCGCTGGTCACGGGGCAATATGCCATTGCGTTACATCTGGGCCTCGACGGGCACTATGCCGCCGTGCTCTGGAGCCATCTGCTCTGGGTACTCCCCTGGATGCTGCTGGTGCTGCAACCGGCCTGGCAAAGGCTCGATCCCCGGCTTATTCTTACCGCCAGGACGCTCGGCTGGCGGCGGGCAAAAATCTTCTGCCTGCTGAAATGCCCTCTGCTGGTGCGCCCTGCGCTGCTGGCCTTTGCCACCGGTTTTTCAGTCAGCATGGCGCAATATATGCCGACGCTGTGGCTGGGCGCAGGTCGTTTCGCCACGCTGACCACCGAGACCGTCGCGCTCAGCAGCGGGGGCAGCATCCCGGTTCTCGCTAACCGGGCGCTGGGTTTACTGCTGGTCACGGGCACGGTGTTCGGTCTGGCCTCACTCTTCTCCCGCCTTGCGGGCCGCTATCGTCAGGGATTACGTTAATGTTGAAGGTAAAGGATCTCACCATCGAACCGCTTTTCCGCGAGGTCAATTTTTGCGTTCCCCGCGGGGAGATCGTCACCCTGATGGGCCCCTCCGGCAGCGGAAAATCGACCCTTTTTTCCTGGATGGTCGGCGCGCTGTCAGATGATTTTCAGGCACGGGGCGAGCTGTGGCTCGATGAGCGTCGCTGCGACGGCCTTCCCGTCGAATCTCGCGGGCTGGGCATTCTCTTTCAGGACGCGCTGCTGTTTGACGCGTTCAGCGTCGGACAAAATTTGCTGCTGGCGTTGCCTGAGCGGATCGCCGGACGCGCACGTCGGGAAGCCGTCGAGCTGGCGCTGAATTCCGCCGGGCTTGGCGACCGTTACGCCAGCGACCCGGCAACCCTTTCCGGCGGTGAGCGCGCCCGGGTCAGTCTGCTGCGCGCCCTGCTCGCTGAACCGCAGGCACTGCTGCTGGATGAGCCCTTCAGCCGCCTCGATAAAGCGTTACGCACGACGTTTCGGGCCTGGGTGTTTGACACCGTCCGGGCGCGCAATATTCCGGTGGTGCTGGTCACCCATGATGAGGACGATATTCCGCCCGCCGGCGAGGTGATTGAGATTTCTCGCTGGCAATAATGTGCTAACGCAATGTTTTCCGTTTCGGGAGAGACGACAATGCCCCCCTCTTTTACTGACGTCAGGTTATTCGATGAAACGTGTTTCTCAACTGACCGCGCTGGCCCTGCTCTGCGGCCTCGCTTCGTTTTCCTCTCAGGCGGCTGAAATGGCCAATTCACTCACGCTGTCCCAGCTTCAGGCGCAGCACGGTACGCCTGTCGACACCCGCGCCAGCGCGTTCTACAACGGCTGGCCGCAGACCCTCAGCGGTCCTTCCGGGCATGAACCCGCAGCGCTCAACCTTGCGGCCAGCTGGCTTGACGCAATGAGCGACGAACAACTGGCGCGCTGGGCTAAACAGCATCAGCTTTCGCCTGCGACGCCTGTCGCGCTGTACGGCGACGATAGCGCCAACCAGGCGGTGAAAGCGCGCCTGGAGAAAGCCGGATATCACGCTATCTCGCTGCTCAGCGATGCCCTGCAAACCCCGGACCGCCTGCAGCGTCTGCCGCACTTTGAACAGCTGGTCTATCCGCAGTGGATCCACCAGCTCCAGCAGGGTAAACCGGTGACAGCCGCGCCCGCGGGTGAATGGAAAGTCATAGAAGCGGCCTGGGGCGCGCCGAAGTTTTATCTGCTGAACCATATTCCCGGCGCGGGATACATCGACACCAACGAAGTGGAAAGCGAGCCGCTGTGGAATAAAGTCTCCGACGACAAGCTGAAAGCGATGCTGGCGAAGCACGGGATCCGTCACGATACCACCGTCATTTTGTATGGTCGTGACGTTTACGCCGCCGCGCGCGTGGCGCAGATTATGCTGTATGCAGGCGTGAAGGATGTGCGCATACTCGATGGCGGCTGGAAGGCGTGGTCAGATGCGGGTCTGCCGGTTGAACGCGGTACGCCAGGGAAAGTGAAACCCGCCCCTGATTTTGGCGCACCGATCCCCGGTCAGCCGCAACTGATGGTGGATATGGAACAGGCGCGCGGTATGCTGCACCGCCAGGATGCCTCTCTCGTCAGTATTCGTTCGTGGCCGGAATTTATCGGCGAAACCAGCGGCTACAGCTACATCAAGCCAAAAGGTGACATTGCCGGCGCCCGCTGGGGCCACGCGGGAAGCGATGCCACCCACATGGAAGATTTCCACAACCCGGACGGCACCATGCGCAGCGCCGACGACATCACCGCCATGTGGAAAACGTGGGATATCCTGCCGGAGCAGCACGTCGCCTTTTACTGCGGCACCGGCTGGCGAGCGGCTGAAACCTTTATGTACGCCCGGGCGATGGGCTGGAAGAACGTCGCCGTCTATGACGGCGGCTGGTATGAGTGGAGCAGTCACCCGCAGAACCCGGTCTCCCGCGGTGAGCGCGGGCCCGAGAGTACGCGTTAAGGTTTGAGTGACTTTAGCGTCACATAACCGCTCCAGATGCGCGTTGTGGTGGTCAGCCAGCACAACGCGCCAAATATCCACGCGAACACGGCAAAATGGGCCGGAAACAGGCAGCAGAGCACGAACAGCACGATGGTCTCCGTCCCCTCCGTTAACCCGCCGATGTAGTAAAACGACTTGTGCGCATAGCCGGGGTTGTCGATATTGTGCTTCGCCGCCAGTGCCGCAAAGGCCAGAAAGCTGCTCCCGGTGCCATTAAATGCGAACAGCAGCCAGGCGGAAGCCAGCGTATTCTGCACAGGTGCCGCCAGCGCAAAGCCAAACGGCACCAGCGCATAGAACAGGAAATCGAGCGCGATATCCAGAAACCCTCCCGCATCCGTGAGCCCTCTCCGGCGCGCCAGCGCACCGTCCAGACCATCCAGCAGGCGGTTCAGGACGATGGCGACCAGTGCTGCCGGGTACCAGCCGAGGGCCAGAAATGGCAACGTCAGCAGGCCGATGGCAAACCCCGCCAGGGTAAGTCCGTCGGGCGTAATGCCCGGCTTATCCAGCGCAGAGACCAGACGATTCAGCGCGGGTTTTATCCGTGGATGCAGGTGACGGTCAAGCATCAGGCTTCCCTTTAAACGTGGCGCACAGCCCCTGCGCCGGGATATCCAGCGCGGCGTTAAAGCGGGCGGAGAGATTCTGAAAGGCGATGAGCGCCGTCATTTCAGTAATAACCTCATCGGTAAAGTGGCGTTTCAGCGCCGTTTTGATTGCTTCATCCACCCTGGGCGGCGTGGAGGTGACCGCCTCAGCATAGGCCAGCGCCGCGCGCTCTTGTTCACTGAACAGGTCAGAGTCTGGCCAGTCGCTCACGGCCTGGACTTTATCCAGCGCCCCGCTGCGCTCGGCCAGACGCAGGCTGTTAGCATCAATGCAAAAAGCACAGTGGCACAGCTGCGATACCCGCGTCATCAGCAGCGAGCGGAGTTGCGGCGTCAGGCGCGCGTTTCTTCGCTCCAGAAAACCGACAAACAATGCAACCAGCCAGAACAGACGCGGCATGCGCCCCCACCAGCGCGTGGGATTCAGGACTGCACCAAAGTGTTTTCGCTGCATGGCGGCAATCGGTTTTACGCTCGCCGGAAGGGTTGGGATGGGTTCTACCCAGGTGGACGACTCTTTCACCTGTTTCTCCTGATGACTGGACTCTTTGAAAGGGCACGATAATATGTCGTTTTTCGCTATCAAGTATTGACGACCATGCTAAAAACAGTCGATGTCGTTGCGGCCATCATAGAAAAAGACGACAAAATTTTACTGGCGCAGCGCCCTGCTCACGCCGATCAACCGGGAATGTGGGAATTCGCTGGCGGAAAAGTCGAGGCCGGTGAAACCCAGCCTCAGGCGCTAATCCGCGAGCTGCGTGAAGAGTTGGGTATTGAGGCGCAGCCCGTGCAGTATGTGGCAAGCCACCAGCGCGAAGTGTCGCAGCGATTAATCAACCTGCACGCCTGGCATGTTCCTGCCTTTAGCGGAGCGTTAACCGCACACTACCACAGCGCGCTGGCGTGGTGCACGCCGGAAGAGGCGTTGAGCTACGACCTGGCCCCGGCGGATATTCCGCTGCTGGAGGCGTTTATTCTTTTACGCGCCGCCAGACCAGCGGGTTAGTGCTGATCGCGCGTTCATCACGCTGGCATTGCAGCAAAACCCCGTCCGCTTTTACCACTGCTCCTTCAGAATAATTTTGATCCTGATAGATACAGCACTGGTTACAGGGTTGCGCACGCTGGCCGCCGGAGCTAAAGACCTCCGGCGGGACATTCACCTCCACGTCCGGGCGAATGCGGTCAGCCTGCGCGCCAGCGGTCAACATCAACGAAAATGCAGCCATCACGTAACGATTCATAGACTTGTCTTCCTGTTATGTCCTGATAATGACTATAACGGTTAATCGGGCAGAATCTTTAATTTCACACATCATCGCTTTTTGTTATGACGCAGCGCGGGTCATTAATTTCCCTTTCACCCTACATTTCTGCTTGCTTCACAAAGCAGTACGGGTGGTATAGTCAAAAAAACAACACAAATCGCATAAGCAATATACATAAATGACTATAAGGGGTTCTTATATCTATGGATCAGACACGCTCTCTGGAAAGCTTTCTTGCCCATGTTCAGCAGCGCGACCCGCATCAGAGCGAGTTCGCTCAGGCCGTTCGTGAAGTGATGACCACCCTGTGGCCTTTCCTTGAAGAAAACCCGCGTTATCGTCAACTGTCGCTGCTGGAACGTCTGGTTGAGCCAGAACGGGTGATCCAGTTCCGCGTGACCTGGGTGGATGACCGCAATCAGGTCCAGGTCAACCGCGCCTGGCGCGTGCAGTTTAACTCCGCCATCGGCCCGTTTAAGGGCGGCATGCGTTTCCACCCTTCCGTGAACCTGTCGATCCTGAAATTCCTCGGCTTTGAGCAGACGTTTAAAAACGCGCTCACCACCCTGCCGATGGGCGGCGGGAAAGGCGGGAGTGACTTCGATCCTAAAGGGAAAAGCGAAGGTGAAGTGATGCGTTTCTGTCAGGCGCTGATGACCGAGCTCTGGCGCCACCTTGGTCCGGACACCGACGTACCGGCGGGGGATATCGGCGTGGGGGCCCGCGAAGTGGGCTTTATGGCCGGGATGATGAAAAAGCTTTCCAACAACAGCGCCTGCGTCTTTACCGGCAAAGGATTGTCGTTTGGCGGGAGTTTGATTCGCCCGGAGGCGACCGGATATGGTCTGGTCTATTTCACCGAGGCGATGCTCAAACGTCACGGGTTAGGGTTTGAAGGGATGCGCGTGGCGGTGTCCGGCTCCGGTAACGTGGCGCAATACGCTATCGAAAAAGCGATGCAGTTTGGCGCCCGCGTGGTGACGGCCTCGGACTCCCGTGGCACGGTGGTGGATGAAGCGGGCTTTACGGCAGAAAAACTGGCGCGCCTGTGCGAAATTAAAGCCAGCCGCGACGGGCGGCTCGCAGACTATGCCCAGGAATTTGGGTTGACGTATCTGGAAGGCAAGCAGCCGTGGGGTGTTCCGGTGGATATTGCCCTGCCGTGCGCCACGCAAAACGAACTGGACGTGGACGCCGCGCGCACGCTGATCGGCAACGGCGTGAAGGCGGTGGCCGAAGGGGCGAATATGCCGACCACCATCGATGCGACAGATCTGTTCCTCGAAGCGGGCGTGCTGTTTGCCCCAGGCAAGGCCGCCAATGCGGGCGGCGTGGCAACCTCCGGCCTTGAGATGGCGCAAAACGCCGCGCGTCTTGGCTGGAAGGCGGAGAAAGTGGATGCCCGTTTGCACCATATCATGCTGGATATTCACCACGCCTGCGTGGAGTACGGCGGTGAAGCGTCGCAAACTAACTACGTGCGCGGAGCGAATATCGCCGGATTCGTGAAGGTGGCGGATGCGATGATTGGGCAGGGTGTGATTTAAGCTTTCACTGTGTTCTCGCCCTGTAGGCCGGGTAAGGCGAAGCCGCCACCCGGCCTACGGTTTAAGAAGCTGCCGCGCTCTTTTTCTTTTTAAAGGGCTTCTTCGCACCGCTACCCGGCGCAACCATCCCTCTGAACCGCTTCACCGGCGTACTGCGTGCCTGATCGATCAACTGATACAGCGTCCCCACCAGCGGCTGCATAAAGTCCTGGTAGCGGCACTGCTTTTCACTGATTTGCGTCAGCACAGATTCCCAGTGCGCGGTCATGTCCGGCCTCGCGGCCAGCTCCGGAAGGGAGTGGATGAGCGCCCGGCCCGGCTCCGTGGAGTGGATATAGCGTCCTTTTTTCTCCAGGAAACCGCGCTTGAACAACAGTTCGATGATCCCCGCTCGCGTCGCTTCCGTACCCAGACCGTCGGTGGCGCGCAGGATTTTCTTCAGATCTTTATCCTGCACGAATCGGGCAATCCCGGTCATGGCCGACAGCAGCGTCGCATCGGTGAAATGGCGTGGCGGCTGGGTCTGACGTTCAACCACTTCACCTTTCTCGCACAATAACTCGTCATCTTTGGCGACTACCGGTAGCGGCGTACCGTCGTTCTCCTCGTCACGCTCTTTGTTGCCGAGCAGCGTGCGCCAGCCCGCTTCCGCGAGGAAACGCGCTTTGGCGATAAACTTACCTTTGGCAATCTCAAGCTCAATGACGCATTTGCGGAACACCGCGTCCGGGCAGAACTGCATCAGATACTGACGGGCGATGAGGTTATAGACCTTCGCTTCGTTATCCGTCAGGTTAACGTGGCTGGCGCGTGCCGTCGGGATAATTGCATGGTGGGCGTCCACCTTTTTATCATCCCAGCAGCGGTTACGGGTGTCCGGGTTCACCACCCGCTGCGGCAGGAGATCGGCGGCGTGTACGCTTATCGCGTTCAGTACCGCGTGGCGACCGGCAAAATGTTCTTCCGGCAGATAACGGCTATCCGAACGCGGATAGGTGATCAGCTTGTGGGTTTCATAGAGCTTCTGGCAGATATCCAGCACGTTTTGCGCGCTGAGGCCAAAGCGCTTCGCCGCCTCAATCTGCAAGGCCGAGAGCGAAAATGGCAGCGGTGCGGGTTCTGATTCCCGTTTATCGTTATAGCTGGTGACGATGGCAGGCTGACCGGTAATACGGTTAACCACATGCTCCGCCAGCGGACGGTGCAGCAAGCGCCCCTCTTCATCCTGGTACGATTCACAGGCATCGCTCGGCTGCCAGACGGCGGTAAAGCGTTCGTCCTTAGGCGTAACGATATGCGCTTTCACTTCAAAGAAATCTTTGGCGACGAAGTTCTCAATCTCTTCATCACGACGCACCACCAGCCCCAGCACCGGCGTCTGCACGCGGCCCACGGAGAGTACCCCCTGATAGCCCGCATTACGCCCGAGGATGGTGTAGGCGCGGGTCATGTTGATCCCGTACAGCCAGTCAGCGCGCGCGCGCGCAAGCGCCGAGACGCACAGCGGGATAAACTCGCTGTTGGCACGCAGACGCGAGATCGCACGCTCTACCGCCTGCGGGTTGAGGTCGTTTATCAGGCAGCGCTGTACCTGCTGGCGTTTTTCCGGCGCCAGCTCGAGGTAGTCCAGCACTTCATCTACCAGCAGTTGCCCTTCCCTGTCCGGGTCACC
The DNA here is from genome assembly GCF_001729765.1 of Enterobacter kobei. NCBI lineage: Bacteria > Pseudomonadati > Pseudomonadota > Gammaproteobacteria > Enterobacterales > Enterobacteriaceae > Enterobacter > Enterobacter kobei. The sequence continues at coordinate 1,882,647 of NZ_CP017181.1, read as the reverse complement.
TGCGTGAACCACTTCAGAGGCTTCGTGCAGGAAACGCTTGATCACGTTCAGCTGTTTGGTCACCGAAGGCCGGGGCTGCAGGCGCCATTTTTCCGGCACGATGGGCAGATCGTTGAGGTTCCAGCGGGCGTAGCGGCTGTCGTAGACGTCCGGCTGCGCCTGCTCAAGCAGGTGACCAATACACCAGGTCACCACCTGCCCGTTACCGCATTCGATAAAGCCGTCGCCCTTGCGGTGCGGCTTCGGCAACACGTCGGCGATGGCGCGCGCCAGGCTCGGCTTTTCGGCAATAAACAACCGCATCGAATTAACGGATCTCAATCATCGGTCGGCCACCGCGTGCGGTCACCAGCTCGCCGATCGCCGTCAGGGTAATGCCAAACTCGGCGGCCGTTGCCTGAACGTCAGCTTCGGCTTCCGGTGTGACCGCCAGCAGCAGGCCGCCGGAAGTTTGTGGATCGCACAGCAGGTTGCGCCATTCTTCAGGCATCTCGCCCATCAGGTGACCGTAGCTGGCAAAGTTGCGCTGAGTACCGCCCGGCACCGCGCCCTGCGCAATATACTCTTCCACGCCCGGCAGTTTCGGCACGTCCTGATACCACACCTGTGCCTGCACGCCCGCGCCCTGACACACTTCGGAGAGGTGTCCCAGCAGACCAAAACCGGTCACATCGGTCATCGCCTTCACGCCGTCGATATTGGCGAATGCCGCGCCCGCAAGGTTCATCTGGCACATCACTTCCGTTGCCAGACCTTTGTGTTCCGGCTTCAGCAGGGATTTTTTCTCGGCGGTCGTGAGTACGCCAATGCCAAGCGGCTTGGTGAGGAACAGCTTGCAGCCCGCCTGCGCGGTGCTGTTGCGCTTCACGCGCTCGGTCGGCACCACGCCCGTGACGGCCAGGCCAAAAATAGGTTCAGGCGCGTCAATCGAGTGACCACCGGCCAGCGCAATTCCCGCCTGCTGACAGGCGAAACGGCCGCCATCAATGACGTCGCGGGCAATTTCCGGCGCGAGGGTATTAATTGGCCAGCCCAGAATGGCGATGGCCATAATCGGCTTACCGCCCATCGCGAAGATATCACTGATGGCGTTGGTGGCCGCAATGCGCCCGAAATCGAAGGGGTTATCGACAATCGGCATAAAGAAGTCAGTGGTGCTGATAATGCTGGTGCCGTTACCTAAGTCATAAACTGCAGCATCGTCACGCGTTTCATTGCCGACAAGCAGGTTCGGGTCGACAAACTTCGCCTGTTCACTGTGCAGAATGGTCTCCAGCACTTTCGGGGAAATTTTACAACCGCAACCGGCTCCGTGGCTGTACTGCGTTAAACGAATGGTTTGCTCGCTCATGGACGTCTCCTGCCATCTCAATCGCGCTATGGTAGCGCTCATTCCATAAAGAGGTAAGTATGACTGTCTGAATTCTGCGGCAGATGCTCAGAATCCAGACAGTTTAGCGTGGGTTATCAGAAACGGCTGACGAAAGGCGAAGTGTCCGGCACGCTGATGGTGCTGGAGGCTTTAAGCTGCGGCGTACCGAGGTAGAGGAAACCGACAATTTTATCGTGCTCACCGCAGCCAAAACCGTCACGGACTACCGGGCTCCCGGTCAGCGGACCGGTACGCCAGATACCGTTAAACCCCTGTGCGACAGCGGCCATTTGCATCGCCATTACCGCGCAGCCAGCAGACATTTCCTGCTCCCAGACCGGGACTTTGTGGCCAGCCTGACATTTCGCCACGACGGCGATGATCATCGGCGCACGGAACGGCGCATTGCGCGCTTTATCGATACCCTTCTCATCCTGCCCGACGGCAACCGCGCCCTGCTCCAGCAGCTGGCTGAAACGATCGCGGCCTTCACCTTCAATCACAAAGAAGTGCCACGGCTGCAGCGTGCCGTGATCGGGGGCACGCATCCCGGCACGCAGAATGTTTTCCAGCTGCTCGCCCGCCGGGGCAGGTTCGGCCAGACGTGACGCGCTGCGGCGGTTAACAAGCAGTTCAAGTGCGTCCATTGGTTAACTCCTTTATTGAAATTTACTCACAAAATTAACACGGCCGCAGATTTTGTTACAGCCTGGCAGGCGATTCCTGCTGACAAGTGGCGGTTGGGTCATTACGATAACCCAACATTACCGTCCAGTGGCGACGGAAACAGTCATTTTCTGGTTAGGGAGAATACATGCGAACCCTTTGGCGAATCTTTGCCGGTTTCTTTAAATGGACGTGGCGACTGCTCAACTTCGTCCGCAACCTGGTGATGAACATCTTCTTCATCCTGCTGGTTCTGGTTTGCGCAGGCATCTGGATGCATATCAGCAATGCGAATCAGGCGCAGCATTCAACTCGCGGTGCGCTGTTACTCGATATCACCGGCGTCATCGTGGATAAACCGTCCACCAGCAACCGTCTGGGGGTCATTGGCCGTCAGCTGTTTGGCGCGACGTCCGACCGCCTGCAGGAAAACTCCCTGTTCGATATTGTCGATACTATCCGTCAGGCCAAAGACGACCGAAATATCACCGGGATCGTACTGGATCTGAAAGATTTTGCCGGAGGCGACCAGCCTTCAATGCAGTACATCGGTAAAGCGCTGCGTGAATTCCGCGACAGCGGTAAGCCAGTGATCGCCGTGGGCGACAGCTACAGCCAGGGGCAATATTATCTGGCAAGCTTCGCCAACAAGATCTGGCTCTCTCCGCAGGGGACGGTCGATCTGCACGGCTTTGCCACCAACGGCCTGTACTACAAATCGCTGCTCGACAAGCTGAAAGTGACGACCCACGTCTTCCGCGTCGGCACCTATAAATCAGCCGTGGAGCCGTTTATTCGCGACGATATGTCCCCTGCTGCCCGTGAAGCGGACAGCCGCTGGATTGGCGAGCTGTGGCAGAACTATCTGGGCACCGTGGCCGCTAACCGTCAAATTACCGCTGAGCAGGTCTTCCCGGGCGCACGTGGCGTGCTGGAGGGTCTGCGTAAGGTTGACGGCGATACCGCGAAATATGCCCTCGACAATAAACTCGTTGATGCGCTGGGTACCAGTGCGGATATCGAAAAAGCCCTGACCAAACAGTTTGGCTGGAGCAAAGAGGACAAAAACTACAGCGCCATCAGTATGTATGACTACGCTGCGAAAAAACCGGACGAGAGCGGTGACAGCGTAGCCGTGGTGTTTGCCAACGGCGCCATCATGGACGGTCAGGAAACCCCGGGTAATGTCGGCGGTGACACCACCGCGTCGCAAATCCGTGACGCGCGCCTTGACCCGAAAGTGAAAGCCATTGTTCTGCGCGTAAACAGCCCGGGCGGCAGCGTGAGCGCCTCCGAAGTGATCCGCGCTGAGCTGGCCGCGGCCCGCGCTGCGGGCAAACCGGTCGTCGTCTCCATGGGCGGAATGGCGGCATCAGGTGGGTACTGGATCTCCACGCCAGCCAACTACATTGTGGCTAACCCAAGTACGCTGACCGGTTCTATCGGCATCTTCGGGGTAATTAACACTGTGGAAAACAGTCTGGATTATCTGGGCGTGCACACCGACGGTGTTTCTACGTCGCCGCTGGCAGATGTGTCGATAACGAAATCCCTGCCGCCGGAAGTCTCGGAGATGATGCAGCTGAGCATTGAGAACGGGTATAAGCGCTTTATTACGCTGGTGGCTGACTCGCGTAAAAAGACGCCAGAACAGATTGACCAGATTGCTCAGGGCCACGTCTGGACCGGTCAGGACGCGAAGAACAACGGACTGGTGGACAGTCTGGGTGACTTTGACGACGCCGTGAAGAAAGCGGCCGACCTGGCGAAGCTCAAGCAATGGCACATTGAGTATTATCAGGATGAGCCGTCATTCTTCGATATGGTGATGGACAGCATGTCTGTCTCCGTTCGCGCCATGCTGCCGGAGGCGCTGCAGGCTTACCTGCCTGCGCCGGTTGCCACGGCAGCGAAAGCGATGAAGACGGAAAGCGATAAGCTCGCGGCCTTTAACGATCCACAAAGTCGTTACGCGTTTTGCCTGACCTGCGCGAACGTCCGTTAAAAACCGTCCCCTCTTCCCGCGAAGAGGGGATTTTTTTCTTTTGAAGAACAAGAACTCACTACCATGCAGAAGAAATCGATTTATGTAGCCTACACTGGCGGTACCATCGGTATGCAGCGCTCTGAAAATGGCTATATTCCTGTCTCCGGCCACCTTCAGCGTCAGCTTGCATTGATGCCTGAGTTCCACCGTCCGGAAATGCCTGACTTTACCATCCATGAATACGAGCCGCTGATGGACTCCTCCGACATGACGCCAGAAGACTGGCAGCACATCGCGGATGACATTAAAGCGCATTACGACCAGTACGACGGCTTCGTGATCCTGCACGGTACCGACACCATGGCGTTCACGGCCTCGGCGCTCTCCTTCATGCTGGAGAACCTGAGCAAGCCGGTTATCGTCACCGGGTCGCAAATTCCTCTGGCGGAGTTACGCTCCGACGGGCAGATCAACCTGCTGAACTCCCTGTACGTGGCGGCAAATTACCCGATTAACGAAGTCTCGCTGTTCTTCAACAACCGTCTGTATCGCGGCAACCGCACGACGAAAGCCCATGCCGATGGTTTTGACGCCTTCGCCTCACCGAACCTGCAGCCGCTGCTGGAAGCGGGGATTCATATCCGTCGTCTGGGCACGCCGCCTGCACCGAATACCGCTGGCGAGCTGATTGTGCATCCGATTACCCCGCAGCCCATCGGCGTGGTTACCATTTACCCGGGTATTTCCGCCGACGTGGTCCGCAACTTCCTGCGCCAGCCAGTGAAAGCGCTGATCCTGCGCTCCTACGGCGTGGGCAACGCCCCGCAGAACGGTGAGTTTCTGAAAGAGCTTCAGGAAGCCAGCGAACGCGGAATTGTGGTGGTGAACCTGACCCAGTGTATGTCCGGCAAAGTGAATATGGGTGGCTATGCCACCGGCAACGCGCTGGCACATGCGGGTGTCATCAGCGGTTTCGATATGACCGTTGAGGCGACGCTGACTAAACTTCACTATTTACTGAGTCAGGATCTGGACATTCAGTCCATTCGCAACGCCATGATGCAAAATCTGCGCGGTGAACTGACCCCTGACGAATAAGGAGGCCTCATGACGCAACGCGCCCTGCTACTGGTCGATTTGCAAAATGATTTCTGCGCAGGCGGCGCGCTGGCCGTCGCCGAAGGTGACAGCACCGTTGACGTGGCGAATACGCTGATTGACTGGTGTAAAGCTCGCGGTGAAGCGGTGGTCGCCAGCCAGGACTGGCACCCGGCTAACCACGGCAGTTTTGCCAGCCAGCACAACGTCGAACCGTTCACTCAGGGTGAACTCGACGGGCTGGCGCAAACCTTCTGGCCGGATCATTGCGTGCAGCAAACGGAAGGCGCGGCGCTGCATCCGCTCCTGAATCAGAAAGCCATCGACGCGGTGTTCCATAAGGGTGAAAACCCGACAATAGACAGCTACAGCGCGTTTTTTGATAACGGTCATCGTCAGAAGACCGCGCTGGACGCGTGGTTACGCCACCATGAAATCACGGAGCTGATTGTGCTGGGGCTGGCGACAGATTACTGCGTGAAGTTTACCGTACTGGACGCGCTCCAGTCAGGCTACACCGTCAGCGTGATCACCGACGGCTGCCGCGGCGTGAACATTCACCCTCAGGACAGTGCTCAGGCGTTTATGGAGATGGCTGCCGAAGGCGCGACGCTGTATACCCTGGCAGACTGGCTGGAAACGCAGGCGTAGTTTTTTAAGCCGGGTGGCGGCTTCGCCTTACCCGGCCTACTTTCTCTGGAGCGCAGCGCCACCCGGCATTTCTTCTCCAATCCCCATAAAGTGAACTCCCTCGCATCCTCAGCGAAGCGGCAATGCTATTCTCGTCAGGTTGTTTTTTCGCCACGCCTTTTCTGTGGCGTGGTTATTTTATTAAGTCAAAGAGGAAATTATATGAAACGTTTGCCCTTGCTGGCAGCATTACCCTTGCTTTGCGCGTCACTGGCTTCCGCTGCGCCCCTGATGTCCGTCGGCTATTTCAACGGGGGTGGCGATGTCACCGCCGGACCGGGTGGCGACATTAATAAACTGGATGTCCGCCAGATCACCCACCTGAACTATTCGTTTGGTCTGGTCTACAACAACGAGAAAGACGAAACCAACGCCGCGCTGAAAGATCCGACGAAACTGCATCAGATCTGGCTTTCGCCAAAAGTGGCATCCGATCTGGCCTTAATCCCCACTCTGCGTAAACAAAACCCGCACCTTAAAGTGCTGCTCTCTGTTGGCGGCTGGGGTGCGCGTGGTTTCTCTGGCGCAGCGGCCACCAAAGAGAGTCGTGCGGTGTTTATCCGATCCGCCCAGGAGGTTGTCGACAAATACGGTCTGGACGGGATTGATCTCGACTGGGAGTACCCGGTCAACGGCGCGTGGGGACTGGTTGCCAGCACGCCAGCCGACAGGGACAACTTCACCGCGCTGCTGAAAGAGATGCGCGACGCATTCGGGCAGAAAAAGCTGGTGACCATTGCGGTAGGCGCCAATGCGGAAAGTCCGAAAAGCTGGGTGGATGTCAAAGCCATCGCTCCCCTGCTCGACTACATCAACCTGATGACCTACGACATGGCGTATGGTACCCAGTATTTTAACGCCAACCTCTATGATTCCAGCGCCTGGCCGACGGTGGCTGCTGCCGATAAATACAGCGTGGACTTTGTGGTAAATAACTATCTGGCCGCGGGACTGAAACCACAGCAGATGAACCTCGGGATCGGGTTTTACGGTCGCGTACCGAAACGCGCCGTTGAGCCGGGTATCGACTGGAGCAAGCCGGACGCACAAAAAAATCCGGTCACCCAGCCCTACTTTGGACCGCAGGAGCTCGGCTTGTTCAGGTCGCTCGGCTATGACCTGTCCAAAGATACCTACGTGAAGTACAACGATATCGTGAAAAAGCTGCTGAACGATCCGCAGAAGCGTTTTACCGAGCACTGGGACGACCAGGCGAAAGTGCCGTGGCTCTCCGTGGAGGCAGCCGACGGCAAGGCGCTCTTTGCGATTTCGTATGAGAACCCACGTTCCGTGGCGATCAAAGCGGACTACATTAAACAGAAAGGTCTCGCCGGGGCGATGTTCTGGGAGTATGGCGCGGACGATAACAACCAGTTAGCGAAGCAGCTGGCAGAGTCATTAGGGATCCCGCAAAAGTAGCGACGCATTCAAACCCTCTCCCCGTGGGAGAGGGTTGGATGAAGGCATCAGCCCGCACGTTTATTGCATTTTCAGCGTCGCAATTGGCTTCGGCGTGATGCCAAAATCTTCTTTCAGCTCTCGCTTGCTTTTCATCACCATCTGGCCGTTGGTATCGATCGTCATGTGCTGCGCGTCAGTATTGTTGCGCGCCTGCCACAGCATCACCAGCTGCAAACTGTTCTCTTTTTGCTCAGGGGTAAGCGCCACGCCATCCGGCCATTTTCCCAGTTCAACGGCGGTGACCAGACGCTGATAAACATCCTGGGTCATCCCGTTAATCATGTCATCAATATTCACGATCTCTCCCTTTCAAAGGAATAATTTGCTGAATCGTTTTTTCAACCCTTGATCTGGTCGCCGTTTTCATCATCCGTGAAGCTCATGGAGGCCGAATTGACGCAGAAACGCTCCCCCGTTGGCTGTGGACCATCCGGGAAGACGTGCCCCAGGTGTGCGTCGCAGGTCCCGCAACGGATTTCCGTGCGCACCATGCCGTGCGAGGTGTCAGTCAGATAGCGGATTGCCTCATCGCTCACCGGCTCGTAAAAGCTCGGCCAGCCGCAGCCGGAATCGAATTTCGTTTGTGAGTTAAACAGCGGGGCATCACAGACCAGACAGTGATAGACGCCGTCTCGCTTGTTGTGCAGTAAACGCCCGGTGAATGGCGGTTCCGTGCCGTGGTTCTGCGTCACGTAAAACTGCATTTCTGTGAGGTTTTTTTTCAAATCGTCAGGGTTACGTTGGTTCGACATATGCTTACATCTCGCTGTAGAAACAGACATCTTTTAACCCGGATTCTAACAAAACATTAACACCCTTGCGTGCACTTTTGTTCTAAACTTATGTGTCGCGAAAAGGCGGTCAGGCAATTGTGATCATGTTCACATTTTTATCCTGCGAGGACTTTAAAATTCCGGGCGCAGCCCCCATGTGGTTGCAAGCTCAAAGGGAAAGTGAGGCGAGTCAGTCGCACAAACGTTAGTCACAGGATTGATTTGTCGCAATGATTGACACGATTCCGCTTGACGCTGCGTAAGGTTTTTGTAATTTTACAGGCAACCTTTTATTCACTAACAAATAGCTGGTGGAATATATGACTATCAAAGTAGGTATCAACGGTTTTGGCCGTATCGGCCGTATTGTTTTCCGTGCTGCTCAGAAACGTTCTGACATCGAAATCGTTGGTATCAACGATCTCCTGGACGCTGAATACATGGCGTACATGCTGAAGTACGACTCAACTCACGGTCGTTTCGACGGCACCGTTGAAGTGAAAGACGGCCACCTGGTTGTTAACGGCAAAACCATCCGCGTTACTGCTGAGAAAGACCCAGCTAACCTGAAATGGAACGAAATCGGTGTTGATGTTGTAGCTGAAGCTACCGGTATCTTCCTGACCGACGAAACTGCACGTAAACACATCACTGCAGGCGCGAAGAAAGTTGTTCTGACTGGTCCTTCTAAAGACAACACCCCAATGTTCGTTCGTGGTGCAAACTTCGAAACTTACGCTGGCCAGGACATCGTTTCCAACGCATCCTGCACCACCAACTGCCTGGCACCGCTGGCTAAAGTTATCAACGACAACTTCGGCATCATCGAAGGTCTGATGACTACCGTTCACGCTACCACCGCTACTCAGAAAACCGTTGACGGCCCGTCTCACAAAGACTGGCGCGGCGGCCGTGGCGCGGCTCAGAACATCATCCCATCCTCTACCGGTGCTGCTAAAGCTGTAGGTAAAGTACTGCCAGAACTGAATGGCAAACTGACTGGTATGGCGTTCCGCGTTCCAACGCCTAACGTATCCGTTGTTGACCTGACCGTTCGTCTGGAAAAAGCTGCTTCTTATGAAGAAATTAAGAAAGCAATCAAAGCTGCTTCCGAAGGCGCAATGAAAGGCGTTCTGGGTTACACCGAAGACGACGTTGTATCTACTGATTTCAACGGCGAAGTGTGCACTTCCGTGTTCGATGCTAAAGCTGGTATCGCACTGAACGACAACTTCGTGAAACTGGTTTCCTGGTACGACAACGAAACTGGCTACTCTAACAAAGTACTGGACCTGATCGCTCACATCTCCAAATAAGTTGAGATGAGTGTTTGATCCAAAAAGGCGACTTCGGTCGCCTTTTTTATTGTTTTTTAGACAGAGGATTGCTTAATGATTAATAAAATATTTGCACTTCCGGTAGTCGAACAACTTACCCCTGTGCTCTCCCGCCGCCAGATTGACGGCGCTGATGTTATCGTCGTTGACCACCCGCGCGTGAAAGCCTCCGTGGCGCTGAATGGCGCCCACCTGCTCTCCTGGAAGCCTGAGGGCGAAGAGGAAGGACTGTGGCTGAGCGAGGCCACCTCGTTCAAAAAAGGGGCTGCTATCCGTGGCGGCGTCCCCATCTGCTGGCCATGGTTCGGCCCGTCCACACAGCAGGGTTTGCCGTCTCACGGTTTTGCCCGTAACCAGCAGTGGACGCTGAAAGCGCACAATGAAGATGACAACGGTGCCGTGCTGACCTTTGAGCTGCAGGCGAATGATGAAACCCGCGCCCTGTGGCCGCATGATTTCACCCTGTACGCCCGTTTCAAGCTGGGTAAAACCTGCGAAATTGAGCTGGAAGCGCATGGCGAGTTCGAAACCACGTCTGCCCTGCACACCTACTTCAACGTGGGTGACATCAACGCAGTGAAGGTGAGCGGCCTCGGCGATACCTTTATCGACAAAGTTGATAATGCGAAAGAGGGCAAGCTGAGCGACGGCGTTCAGGCTTTCCCCGATCGTACCGACCGCGTCTATCTCCACCCGGAAGCCTGCAGCGTGATCCACGATGGTGCCCTGAACCGCGGCATTGAGGTCGTTCATCATCATCACAGCAATGTGGTGGGCTGGAACCCAGGTCCGGCATTGTCTGTCAGCATGGCCGATATTCCTGATGACGGTTACAAAACATTCGTTTGTGTAGAAACAGCCTGCGTGACCACGCCGCAGAAAGCGAGCGAAGAAAAACCGTCTCGTTTAGGGCAGACGATCCGTATTGTTAAGCGATAATCGCCCTGCACCACAAAAAAGCAAACGGGGCGCAAGCGCCCCGTTTTGATGCAATAATTGCACTGAATTAATGCACAATCAGAACTTGTAGGTCACACCCACAGAGAAGATACCCGCCCATGACTTATCGACCATCGGGCTATCTTTCACTTCATCGCTCAGACGCTCATAACGGCCAGTACCGTAGACGCTCCAGTCGCCAAGGAAGTTATAGCTCGCGGTCAGCTCCAGGTAGGGATCCCAGCCATCATCTGCGCTGTAGCTTTTCAGACCACTGCGGCGAGACTCGTTTTTAGAGACGCCGTAATAGTAGTCGTTGTAGTTTTCACTGTTGTACTGCACACCGATGCCCGGCGTCAGGGTAAACCCGCCGTTGGTATAGCGGTACAGCCACGCCAGGTCCCAGATAAAGCCGTTGCTGTTGTCCAGCGTATCACCTGCCAGAGCAGTACGCAGGAAGCCATACTCGGTGTTATGCACGTATGAAAGCCCGGCCATCATGCTACTTTTGCGCTTATCGAGCTGGCGAAGCGCGTGGCTGTCGCTGTCTCCCGGCTTGAAGTGCGTTGGATCGTAGTAGGCCATGATCGAGAGCTTGTCGGCCGTGTCGTTCCAGAGATAGTAGCCGCCGCCGAGACCGCGGAACCAGACGTTCTCGCCTTCATAGGTGATAACGGGAACAGGATATACGTCACGATCATACTGTTTGTATGGGCTGTTAATGACGCCAACACCCGCGCCAACCGTCCACTGACTTTCCGCCTGAGCGGTGCTAACTGCGGTCGCGGCAAGGATGCCCAATGCCAGAAGTTTGAGTTTGGTCACAATCCATTCTTTCCTGTAGTCAAATAATCAGCGGGAGAAGTGTAACCGCCATTCCCGTACAACCCAAAATTTTTTGCCTGCTAATCAGTCTGATTAACCCGTTATTTTTCACTTTTCAGATGACAGCACGCTTTCATTTATATGACCACTGAATGAAAAACGTGCTTAAGTCTTATAACCCAGGTGGAAATTTTTGGATGAGTTATTGATATGTCATTGAAATTAGATTTTCTCAGCATGCAAGTTTGGCAAATGCCATCTACGCTTAATTTTAAGAAGAGTTTTCCTGAACGCCCTGCGGTTCTTAGCCTCTGACCTGGCACACAGGTTGCTGCTCTGGCAGTGAGGTGCGAGAGATTCTCTTCCGGGAGCCTCCACTACTCATACGAACGGCTCTTATCCTGTGCTAAAAAACGAAAGGACGGCATGCCATGAATATATTCGATCACTATCGCCAGCGCTATGAAGCTGCCAAGGACGAAGAGTTCACACTGCAGGAGTTTCTTACCATTTGTCGGCAAGATCGCAGTGCCTATGCCAATGCGGCAGAACGGCTATTGATGGCTATTGGTGAGCCAAACATGGTTGATACTGCCCTGGAGCCACGGCTTTCCCGTCTATTTTCGAATCGGGTGGTCGCCCGATATCCGGCGTTCGAAGAGTTCTACGGCATGGAAGATGCCATTGAACAGATTGTCTCCTATCTGAAGCATGCCGCTCAGGGTCTGGAAGAGAAGAAACAGATCCTCTATTTACTCGGCCCGGTCGGTGGCGGTAAATCCTCGCTGGCTGAACGCCTGAAGTCGCTGATGCAGCGCGTGCCGATTTATGTGTTGAGCGCTAATGGCGAACGCAGCCCGGTGAACGACCATCCGCTGTGCCTGTTTAATCCACAGGAAGATGCGCAAATTCTGGATAAAGAGTTTGGCATTCCGCGCCGCTACCTCGGCACCATCATGTCGCCGTGGGCGGCAAAACGCCTGCATGAGTTTGGGGGCGATATCACCAAATTCCGCGTGGTGAAAGTGTGGCCGTCTATCCTTGAGCAGATCGCCATCGCCAAAACGGAACCGGGTGATGAGAACAACCAGGATATCTCGGCGCTGGTGGGTAAAGTTGATATCCGTAAGCTGGAAAACTTCGCACAAAATGACCCGGATGCCTACGGCTATTCCGGTGCGCTGTGCCGCGCCAACCAGGGGATTATGGAATTCGTGGAGATGTTTAAAGCACCAATCAAAGTGCTGCATCCTCTGCTGACGGCGACCCAGGAAGGGAACTATAACGGGACGGAAGGTATCTCCGCCCTGCCGTTTAACGGGATAATCCTCGCCCACTCGAACGAATCCGAATGGGTGACCTTCCGTAATAATAAAAACAATGAGGCCTTCCTTGACCGCGTGTACATCGTCAAGGTGCCTTATTGCCTGCGGATCTCCGAAGAGATCAAGATTTACGAGAAACTGCTCAACCACAGTGAGCTGGTGCACGCTCCCTGCGCGCCAGGCACGCTGGAAACGTTGTCGCGCTTCTCTATCCTTTCGCGTTTGAAAGAGCCGGAAAACTCCAGCATCTACTCAAAAATGCGCGTCTATGATGGCGAAAGCCTGAAAGACACCGACCCGAAAGCGAAATCCTATCAGGAGTATCGTGATTACGCCGGGGTCGATGAAGGGATGAACGGCCTGTCCACCCGTTTCGCGTTTAAGATCCTCTCCCGCGTCTTTAACTTCGACCATGCGGAAGTGGCGGCCAACCCGGTTCACTTGTTCTACGTGCTGGAGCAGCAGATTGAACGCGAGCAGTTCCCGCAGGAGCAGGCTGAACGCTATCTTGAGTTCCTGAAAGGCTACCTGATTCCGAAATACGCCGAGTTCATTGGCAAAGAGATCCAGACAGCCTACCTGGAATCCTATTCAGAGTATGGACAGAATATTTTCGACCGTTATGTCACCTACGCTGACTTCTGGATCCAGGATCAGGAGTACCGCGACCCGGATACCGGCCAGCTGTTTGACCGTGAATCCCTGAACGCGGAACTGGAAAAAATCGAGAAGCCTGCCGGGATCAGCAACCCGAAAGACTTCCGTAATGAGATTGTGAACTTCGTCCTGCGCGCCAGAGCGCATAACAACGGACGCAATCCGAACTGGACCAGCTACGAGAAACTGCGCACCGTTATTGAGAAGAAAATGTTCTCCAATACCGAAGAGCTGCTGCCGGTTATCTCGTTCAACACCAAAACCTCAACCGATGAGCAGAAGAAACACGACGATTTTGTCGACCGTATGATGGAAAAAGGCTACACCCGCAAACAGGTTCGCCTGCTCTGCGAATGGTATCTGCGCGTGCGTAAATCGTCCTAAAACAAGTGCCCGGCAGCGCTAGCGCCTGCCGGGCCAACAAAAACGCAAGTTGGCAAATGCAGTACGGGGGGTATATGACCTGGTTTATTGACCGGCGTCTTAACGGCAAAAACAAGAGCACGGTGAACCGCCAGCGCTTCTTGCGCCGTTACAAAGCGCAAATTAAACAGTCGATCTCCGAGGCCATCAACAAACGCTCGGTGACCGACGTCGACAGCGGCGAGTCTGTTTCCATCCCCACCGATGACATCAGCGAACCGATGTTTCATCAGGGGCGAGGCGGTCTGCGCCATCGCGTACACCCAGGTAATGACCACTTCGTTCAGAACGACAGAATTGAGCGTCCTCAGGGCGGCGGCGGTGGTTCAGGAAGCGGTCAGGGACAGGCCAGCCAGGACGGTGAAGGTCAGGATGAGTTCGTTTTCCAGATTTCAAAAGATGAATACCTCGACCTGCTGTTTGAGGACCTGGCGCTGCCAAATCTGAAAAAGAATCAGCATCGTCAGCTTAACGAGTACAAAACCCATCGCGCGGGCTATACCGCCAACGGCGTCCCCGCCAACATCAGCGTCGTGCGTTCGTTGCAGAATTCGCTGGCGCGGCGCACGGCCATGACGGCAGGCAAACGTCGTGAACTGCGCGAACTTGAGAGTAGCCTGAAGGTCGTGGAAAACACGGAGCCGGCGCAACTGCTGGAAGAGGAGCGCCTGCGCAAAGAGATTGCCGAGCTAAGAGCGAAGATCGATCGCGTTCCGTTTATCGACACGTTCGACCTGCGTTACAAGAATTATGAAAAACGCCCAGAGCCCTCCAGCCAGGCAGTGATGTTCTGTCTGATGGACGTCTCCGGCTCCATGGACCAGGCCACAAAGGATATGGCGAAGCGTTTTTATATCCTGCTCTACCTGTTCCTGAGCAGAACCTATAAGAACGTGGAAGTGGTCTATATTCGCCACCATACGCAGGCTAAAGAGGTCGACGAGCATGAGTTCTTCTACTCGCAGGAGACCGGCGGCACCATCGTCTCCAGCGCGCTGAAGCTGATGGATGAAGTCGTGAAAGAGCGTTACGACCCGGCGCAATGGAATATCTATGCCGCGCAGGCGTCCGATGGTGATAACTGGGCCGACGACTCACCGCTGTGTCACGACATCCTGGCGAAGAAAATTCTGCCGGTGGTGCGTTACTACAGCTATATCGAAATTACCCGTCGCGCGCATCAGACCCTGTGGCGGGAGTATGAACATCTGCAATCGATGTTTGATAATTTTGCCATGCAACATATCCGTGACCAGGATGATATTTATCCGGTGTTCAGGGAGCTCTTCCACAAGCAGTCTGCTAACAGCAACGCATAATCTCACAGCCAGCGAACGCGCTGGCTGTTTTCTTTCGACGCCGTTCTTCTCGTGCTAATGTAGCCATCTGCATACTGGATTATCACCGGGAAAATCACGATGACTGACGACGTTATGGGGACAGGAACCCACCAGCAACTGATAACCTTACTCACCGGGCAAGGCGCACGTTTTCGGGTTCTGGAGCACGAGGCGGTCGGGAAATGTGAAGCGGTAAGTGAAATACGCGGGACCGATCTGCGTCAGGGCGCAAAAGCCCTGGTCTGCAAAGTGAAGGGAAACGGTGTTAAAAAGCATGTTCTGGCGATCCTGGCCGCCGATCTGCAGGCCGACCTGAGCCGGCTTGCCAGCCATTTCGGCGGGCTTAAAGCCTCCCTCGCCAGCCCGGCCGAGGTAAGTACCCTTACCGCCTGCGTATTCGGCGCTATTCCGCCTTTTAGTTTCCACCCCGATCTGACGCTGGTCGCCGACCCGCTGCTGTTCGAGCGTTTCGACGAGATCGCGTTTAACGCCGGCCTGCTGGAAAAATCCGTGATCATGGATACCCAGGATTACCTGCGCATCGCCCGTCCTGAGCTTGTGACTTTCCATAAAGTCTAACCGTGAAGGCTGACTGTCAGCCTTTTCTCTCCAGCAACAATACGGAAGCGACGAGAATCGCGGCAATGGCGAAAAACGATGAGGAGATAATCAGCGTTTCAACAAACATGTGATCGTTCATGATAGCGACCCCTTTGCGATATCTGCCTTCGTTTTAAACCGCGTAAATGACAAGGTTATGACAGCGGTAAAATCTTTTTAAAACTGTTCTCCGCCCTTTTTCCGCGTACAGTAAGCAGGACGATTATTTTGGCAAGGATTCCCTATGTTTGACCCTACTCTGCTCATTCTCCTGGCACTCGCCGCGCTGGGTTTTATCAGTCATAACACCACCGTCGCCATCTCGATTCTGGTGCTGATTATCGTGCGCGTCACGCCGTTAAATACCTTTTTCCCGTGGATAGAAAAGCAAGGCCTCACCATCGGGATAATCATTTTAACCATCGGGGTGATGGCGCCCATCGCCAGCGGTACGCTTCCCGCCTCAACGCTGCTGCACTCGTTTGTCAACTGGAAATCGCTGGTGGCTATCGCGGTAGGTGTTTTTGTCTCATGGCTCGGGGGGCGCGGCGTTACGCTGATGAGCAGCCAGCCTTCGCTGGTTGCGGGTCTGCTGGTGGGCACTGTGCTGGGCGTAGCGCTCTTTCGCGGCGTGCCGGTGGGCCCGCTGATTGCAGCCGGGCTGGTCTCCCTGTTTATCGGGAAGTCGTAGTCAGGCTGGCCATGTAACGCGCTGGCGTTTGACCCAGCCCCTTCTTAAACATGGTAATAAACGCGGTGGTCGAGTCATAACCCAGTGACTGCGCCACCTGCTGTACCGATTTCCCGCCGATCAAATGCTGTAACGCCACAATAAGCTGCAGCTGGTGACGCCAGCGACGAAAGCTTAAACCGGTCTCTTTTACCACCAGTCGCGCCAGGTTGCGTTCGCTCATGGCGAAGTGGCTTGCCCATTGTGCCAGCGTCTGCCAGGCCGCGGGCTCTTCAGCCATCTTCTCGCTCATCAGCCGGATTTTTGGATGGGGCGAGACGGGTAACTGTAAATGCTCCTGACGCTGGAGCGGCAGTTCATCAAACAGGACATCGACCAGTCGGGATGTGGCCGCAAGCTGAAGCTGTGCCTGCGATTTTTCTGCCAGAGATAAAATGAGCTCCCGCACCAGAGGGGACATTTTCAGCGTACAACAGCGGTCGGGCAGACTGGCGGCGCCGGGCTCAATGAACAAAAAGCAGAGCTGCGCCCCCGGCGTGGCCCTGTTACTGTGCGGCATCTGCCCGGGGATCCAGACCGCGTACTGGGGCGGTACCATCAACATGGCATTTTCCACTTCACAGGTAATCGCGCCGCCAAGCGCCAGAATCAGCTGTCCCTTGCGGTGATGATGCAGGGGTATATATTGTTCCTCCGCCACCACACGGATGCGAAAGGCGACGGCCGCATCATGCTGGCTATCAGGATCGTAGCCGTCCAGTCCCAGTCCAATCATCATGTTGTCCGATTTTAGCGATAAACTGTCATTTTAGCCTGATTTCAACCGACGGGAAAATCGGTATTGTGTGCGCTCGCTTGAACGTATGAGAACATAATGACTACTGCTATTCGCACCTCAGGAAAACACGGCGCGCTGTTGATTGCAGGCATCCTGATGATCGCCACCACGCTTCGCGTCACCTTTACCGGCGCAGCCCCGCTGCTGGATACCCTTCGCCTTGATTATGGCTTAAGCACGGCGCAAACCGGTCTGCTGACCACCCTGCCCCTGTTGGCTTTTGCCCTGATCTCCCCGCTCGCCGCAGGTCTGGCCCGACGTATTGGCATGGAGCGTAGCCTGTTTATCGCCCTGTTGCTGATTTGCGCCGGGATAGCCATTCGCTCCCTGCCTTCCGCTGCCCTGCTTTTCATCGGCACGGCAGTGATTGGCTGCGGGATCGCGCTTGGGAACGTGCTGTTACCGGGTTTAATTAAACGTGACTTTCCGGGCCAGGTGGCGAAACTCACGGGTGCCTATTCCCTGACGATGGGGGCAGCCGCCGCGTTAGGCTCGGCGCTAATCGTGCCGCTGGCCCAGGGTCATGCGGGCTGGCAGGGCGCGCTGCTGATGCTGATGGTGTTTCCGCTGCTCGCCTTGCTGCTCTGGCTGCCGCAGTGGCGTCAGAAACATGTTGCGACGGTAACAGGCGCAGGCGCGTTACATAACCGCGCAATCTGGCGTTCTGCTCTCGCCTGGCAGGTGACGCTCTTTCTGGGGATTAACTCCCTTATCTATTACGTCATCATCGGCTGGCTGCCGGCGATACTGCTTAGCCACGGCTACAGCGAGGCGCAGGCTGGTTCGGTGCATGGTCTTTTACAGCTGGCGACAGCCGTGCCGGGACTTGCCGTTCCGCTGATCCTCCATCGGCTGAAAGATCAGCGGACGATCGCCGGTGCAGTGGCGTTGATGTGCGCGGTAAGCGCAGCGGGATTGTGGTTTATGCCGGATATGGCGGTGATGTGGACGCTGGTGTTTGGCTTTGGCTCCGGGGCAACGATGATCCTCGGCCTGACGTTCATCGGTCTGCGCGCGAGCTCTGCGCATCAGGCGGCAGCATTGTCCGGTATGGCACAGTCTATCGGCTACCTGCTCGCTGCCTGCGGACCGCCGCTGATGGGTAAAATCCACGATTCGGTAGGAGACTGGCGCATCCCCCTTCTCGCCTGCGCGCTGGCCGCGATTGTCATGGCCGTCTGCGGGATACTTGCCGGGCGCGACCGGGAAATCGCGCCCCGCTAAACACGAAGGCAGACCATCGGGTCTGCCCTGTTTTAGCCCCGCGCCGCGCGAAGTATTGCCTGTACGAGAACCACCGGACGTCCTTCCAGCGCAGCACGCTCGTGCTGGAACAAAGTGATCACAAAGAACGGGTGGGTTATCAGCTCCGCCGCACGGATTTCCCCCTGTTCGTCCCAGCCCGTCACGCGCATATCACCGCTCTCCAGCGCCTGAGCAAATTCCGGCGACACACCATAGTTGCAGTGATATCCCTCTTCAATTTCGGGTTTGCCGTAGGCTTTGGCGATCAGCGTATTGCTGCGCAGTTCAATGGCATCGGATATTTCCACCAGCGAGCAGGTCAGCGGCGCGATCACCATAGTGCCTTCGGTATCCGTCTCAGCATGTGCCGCATCGTGCCAGCCCAGCACGTTACGGGCATACTCAATCAGCGCATGCTGGAACCCACCGCAAGTCCCCAGGAACGGAATACTGTTTTCACGGGCGTAGCGTGCGGCGATAAAGGCGGCCTCTGTGTTTTTATAGGGGCTCGCAGGAACCAGCCAGATGGCATCGTAGCCCACCAGATCCTCAGAACTGGTTAATTCCGGGGTAGCAAGCCAGTCGTAATCGGCGGTGAGGTCAAGAACGGCCGCAGCATCGTCAATGGCCAACGGGATCGCCTTGTGTGCAATAACATCAGGATTGTAATCGCCAACCAGCGCAATGCGGAGCGTCGTTTTAACCGGGAGGTGTTCCATGAAAGGTTCCTTATGCCAGAGTATTATCAGATAACATAAGGAACCTCAGACTACCGATCTTCTGCAATTATCACAATACCTTAAATTGGGAGGGTGGAATTATGATTCAGTGCAAACGCGTCTATGAGCAGGCAAGCCCGGACGATGGCTATCGGGTGCTGGTGGACAGACTCTGGCCGCGCGGGGTTAAAAAAACGGACCTCGCCCATGACGAATGGTGTAAAACACTCACGCCATCGAACGCATTACGTCAGGAGTATCATAGCGAAGCTATTGATTTTGCGACTTTCAGTAAAGCCTATCAGGAAGAACTGGCGCAGCATAAGGGCGAGGGAAGGCGTCTTGCGGCGCTGGCACACAAGCAGACTCTCACCCTCCTCTATGGCGCGAAAAACACGGAACAGAATCACGCCCTGGTTTTAGCCGACTGGCTACGCCATTTGTGATCAGCTGATTGTCAGCTCATCCCGCATTTGCGGGGCTTGATCAGGGGTGAGCGGCATCAGATGTTCGGCGCGAACAAACGCAAAGCCGTGCTGATTGTCAAAGGCGTAGACGTCTCCGGTGACCAGCCAAAGCGCGCGGTCCGCACTTGCGGGTAATTGCGTCATCACGCCGTTAACCGGGTTTACAAAACGCAGGCCAGGCTGGCAAAGACCAAACAACTCAACAGATTTACCAATATTGCGACGGCCAGACGCCGTGCGGGCACCGATGATCATCGCCATGCTGCCCGGTTTAAGCTGAAACATACTTCTCTCGCGGTAACAGTAGCCAGATACTAGCTAAGAATAATCCTAAAGAGAAGTGTATCGCAGCTCCAGCCCTTCTGTCACCTGGTGGGTTGCGGATGATCGCGACGATAGAGCGTCCATTCGTCGATCACTTCACCACCCGGCAGCTTGCACTCGGTACGAACACCCTGCGGGCTTTGAATCGGGATCTGTTCCCCGCCCTTTTCCAGACAGTAAACGGAAGCCGGGTTCGCCATACCTACGGCCTGAGGCGGTTTGGGCGCATCGGGTGGGGTTGTTTTTGCGGTACAGGCGGCCAGGGGAAGCGTCAGCGCCAGAAGCAGAAATCTCATCGCATCGATCCTTTTGACATCATCTTTGCCTAAGGGTAACGGCTCAGCGCCGCTTTCTCCATATATAAAATTTTCCGCATTCATGTTTTACTATGCCTGAAGCCTAAGAATTCAGCATAACATGCAGATGCAGACGTCTTCTGCCTGGGAGTCTTTCTACGTCATGTCGGATATTATCCTTGCCCGTGTTTCAGAAACCCTCGTTACTGAGCAATCCCTTGAAAGTCTCGTTCGTCAGCTGCTGGAGATGCTGGAAATCGTCACCGATATGGAGTCGACTTACCTGACGAAGGTGGATATCCAGGCGCGGCTGCAGCATATCCTTTATGCCCGAAACAGTAAGCAGATGACGATCCCGGAGGGGCTGAGCGTGCCCTGGGATGAGACGCTGTGTAAGCGCGCGCTGGATAGCGACACCATCTTCAGTAACGATGTCCCCGAGCGCTGGCCGGAGTGCGAAGCGGCGAAAGCTCTCGGTATTACCACTTACATGAGCATTCCGGTTCATCTCGCCGATGGCTCGCTTTACGGTACGCTTTGCGCCACAAGCACGGCTAAAAAGCCGCTCAGCGAGCGCGGTGAACAGATGTTAAAATTATTCGCCGGGTTGATTGGTCAGTACATTCAGAAAGAATCTCTGGTGAACCAGCTTCGGGAAGCCAACGCGGCGCTCATCGCACACTCTTATACCGATGCCCTTACCGGCCTGCCCAACCGTCGCGCCATCTTTGAGGATCTGACTACTCTGTTTTCCCTGGCTCGACACCTGAAACGTAACGCCATCATTGCGTTTATCGACCTGGACGATTTTAAATTGATTAACGATCGGTATGGGCATGAAGCAGGCGACCAGTTCCTGATTGAAGTGGGCAAGCGTTTGACCGCAGAAAAACAGCAGGACGATATCATTGGTCGGCTGGGCGGCGATGAGTTTCTGGTGGCCTCTCTGAGTCATGTCGACAATGAGGAGCACATGAATCAGCTTAAAGCGCGCTTCAACGCCCGCATTGCAGGGGAATACTGGCTGGGTAACATTAATCTTATTTATCCGGGAGCCAGCCTCGGCGTCATCGAAGTGGACCCAGACGTAACCGATCCGGACAGCGCATTACGTGCTGCTGATGTGGCGATGTATCAGGATAAGAAAGGAAAAAGCAAAACACGCTTTCTCGCGATGGATTAACCCCGTACACTCTACGGCGGGTAATGACTCCAACTTATTGATAGTGTTTTATGTTCAGATAATGCCCGATGACTTTGTCATGCAGCTCCACCGATTTTGAGAACGACAGCGACTTCCGTCCCAGCCGTGCCAGGTGCTGCCTCAGATTCAGGTTATGCCGCTCAATTCGCTGCGTATATCGCTTGCTGATTACGTGCAGCTTTCCCTTCAGGCGGGATTCATACAGCGGCCAGCCATCCGTCATCCATATCACCACGTCAAAGGGTGACAGCAGGCTCATAAGACGCCCCAGCGTCGCCATAGTGCGTTCACCGAATACGTGCGCAACAACCGTCTTCCGGAGCCTGTCATACGCGTAAAACAGCCAGCGCTGGCGCGATTTAGCCCCGACGTATCCCCACTGTTCGTCCATTTCCGCGCAGACGATGACGTCACTGCCCGGCTGTATGCGCGAGGTTACCGACTGCGGCCTGAGTTTTTTAAATGGCGGAAAATCGTGTTGAGGCCAACGCCCATAATGCGGGCGGTTGCCCGGCATCCAACGCCATTCATGGCCATATCAATGATTTTCTGGTGCGTACCGGGTTGAGAAGCGGTGTAAGTGAACTGCAGTTGCCATGTTTTACGGCAGTGAGAGCAGAGATAGCGCTGATGTCCGGCAGTGCTTTTGCCGTTACGCACCACCCCGTCAGTAGCTGAACAGGAGGGACAGCTGATAGAAACAGAAGCCACTGGAGCACCTCAAAAACACCATCATACACTAAATCAGTAAGTTGGCAGCATCACCAGAAAGCCCTTAAGGACATCGCACCGCTGGTGCTTAAGCATCAGCTGGTCGTTTCGCTCAATTTTGGTCGAACGGAAATTGAAGATGGACAATTTATCAGCATTTTGCGCCGTGGATGTTTAGCCAACAACATTCCGCTGTCTCTGGTAAAAGTCGAGCTCTCTGAAAAAGCCGTTTCCACCGCGAATATTCTGGAGGGCTTCTGTCAGAAGTTAAAATCCCTTGGTGTCAGAATATCCATTGATGACTTCGGTGTGCAAAACTCCAACCTGGCCAGGCTTTCGCTTCTTGAATATGATGAGATCAAAATCGACAAGTCGCTGGTCGATGGCATCAGTGAGCATTATAAACAGAACATTTTTGTTATCTTTAGCGACGCCCTCGCAAAACTGAATAAAACGCTGGTTTTCGAAGGCGTTGAGAACGAAATACAATTCCGCTTTATTGCTGAACGATATCCTGAGGCTCTGGTTCAGGGATGGTATTTTTCAAAATCTGTTTCCCGCCGTGAGCTTGCGAAGCGGCTCCTGGGTCTGGCGCGGTAGGCTATTCATTTCCCCACTGATTAAGGAAGTTCGCAATATCATCAATACGTTCAGCATGAACCCCGGCTTCACGCGCCATCTCTTGCTGAGCTTCCTCATCAATCTCCTCATTATTTGATAACCGCGTGAGCAGCAGCTGGAAATAATGCGCCAGTGGGTCCTGCTCTGACTCACTGACAGGCTTTGCGGCTTCCGTCGCGTATTCTTCGACGATGTCATAATACTTCAATGGGATGTCGTTATTCATAACTGTCTAAACCTCTCACGATGAAGCCACAAGTATATCGGACGACGCACGGTTGACCAACGCGTTGCTTCAGATAAGCAGCGCAAGCAGGGCGGCAAGCGCAGGTAAAGCCTGAACATACAGAATCTTCCGGCTGGCGGTCACTGCGCCAAAGAGACCGGCAATCAGCACGCAGGCCAGGAAGAAGATGGCCACATGAACGCCCTCTTCACCGAGCCAGAGGCTCCAGAGCAAACCCGCCGCAAGAAAACCGTTGTATAGCCCCTGATTCGCGGCCAGCACGCGGGTTTCACGCGCAAATTCCGGGCTGAGATTAAACGCCTTATGCCCGGTTCTGGTGTCCCACAGAAACATTTCCAGCACAAGGATGTAAAGATGGATAAATGCAACGACAGCGATAAGAACAGTGGCTAGCATCGTGTTATTTCCTGCAGGCAGAGGCAAAAAAAACGGGAACCCTCAGGCCCCCGCTCTTGTTTAACCCAGAGTCTGGATTACATGTTCGCGATGATCGCGTCGCCAAACTCTGAGCATTTCAGCAGTTTAGCGCCTTCCATCAGACGTTCGAAATCGTAAGTTACGGTTTTCGCGTTGATCGCGCCTTCCATACCTTTAACGATCAGGTCTGCGGCTTCGAACCATTCCATATGACGCAGCATCATCTCTGCGGACAGGATGATAGAGCCTGGGTTCACTTTGTCCTGACCTGCATATTTAGGAGCAGTACCGTGGGTCGCCTCGAACAGAGCGCACTCGTCACCGATGTTTGCACCAGGGGCGATACCGATACCGCCAACCTGTGCTGCCAGGGCGTCAGAGATGTAGTCACCGTTCAGGTTCATACAGGCAATCACGTCGTATTCAGCAGGACGCAGCAGGATCTGCTGCAGGAACGCATCGGCGATCACATCTTTAACGATGATCTCTTTGCCGGTGTTCGGGTTCTTGATCTTCTGCCACGGGCCACCGTCGATCAGCTCACCGCCGAACTCTTCTTTCGCCAACTGGTAACCCCAGTCTTTGAAGGCACCTTCGGTGAACTTCATGATGTTGCCTTTGTGAACCAGAGTCACAGAGTCACGGTCGTTGGTGATCGCGTATTCGATAGCCGCGCGCACCAGACGTTTAGTCCCTTCTTCGGAGCATGGCTTGATGCCGATACCGCAATGTTCAGGGAAGCGAATTTTCTTCACGCCCATCTCTTCGCGCAGGAATTTAATCACTTTTTCTGCGTCTGCAGAGTCTGCTTTCCACTCGATGCCCGCGTAGATGTCTTCTGAGTTTTCGCGGAAGATAACCATATCGGTCAGTTCAGGGTGCTTAACCGGGCTTGGGGTGCCCTGATAGTAACGCACCGGACGCAGACAGACGTACAGGTCCAGCTCCTGACGCAGTGCCACGTTCAGGGAGCGGATACCGCCGCCGACTGGGGTGGTCAATGGGCCTTTGATAGCAACGCGGTAGTCGCGGATCAGGTCCAGCGTTTCTGCTGGCAGCCAGACGTCCTGGCCATAAACTTGAGTCGATTTCTCACCGGTGTAAATTTCCATCCAGGAAATTTTACGCTCGCCTTTGTAGGCTTTCTCAACAGCGGCATCAACCACTTTCAGCATTGCCGGGGTAACGTCTACACCGATACCGTCACCTTCAATGAACGGGATAATCGGATTGTGAGGAACGTTAATCTTGCCGTTTTGCAGGGTGATCTTTTTACCTTCCGCCGGAACAACTACTTTGCTTTCCATTAACCTCTCCTTCGAGCGCTTCTGGTTGTTACTGATCTTATGTTAATAAATTGTAATGAGCCCTTCGATAGTACCTGAATGTCCTGCGCCATGAAAGGTCTTCGTTATTAGGCTATAATGCTGCAATTGATAACGCCTGAAAATACCATGAAGAAAACTTCTTTTACAAAACACTGGGTTGAGCGATTCAGCTCGCGACAAGCCGCCAGAAGACCGCAAGAAACCCAGCCGAAGCGGGTTATTTTGTTCAATAAACCCTACGATGTTTTGCCGCAGTTCACCGATGAGGCCGGACGCAGCACGCTGAAGGATTACATTCCCGTTCAGGGCGTGTACGCCGCCGGGCGTCTGGACCGGGACAGCGAAGGACTTTTAGTTTTAACCAACGACGGCGCTCTGCAGGCAAAGCTCACACAGCCGGGAAAACGCACGGGCAAAATTTACTTCGTGCAGGTCGAAGGCGAACCGGACGAAGAAACGCTGGAGAAATTGCGCCGCGGCGTAACGCTGAACGATGGTCCAACCCTGCCTGCAGGTATTGAACGCGTGAATGAACCGGAGTGGCTATGGCCGCGCAATCCGCCCATCCGCGAACGCAAATCCATTCCGACAAGCTGGCTCAAAATCACCATTTATGAAGGCCGCAACCGTCAGGTTCGGCGCATGACCGCTCACGTCGGCTTCCCTACTCTGCGTCTGATTCGCTACGCCATGGGCAGCTACACCCTGGAAACGCTGGCAAACGGTGAATGGCGAGACGTTACCGCTTAAGGAGTCACTATGTTTAAACCTCATGTTACGGTCGCCTGCGTGGTCCACGCCCAGGGTAAATTCCTTGTGGTCGAAGAGAGCATTAACGGTAAAGCGCTGTGGAACCAGCCAGCCGGGCACCTTGAAGCCAATGAGACCTTACTGCAGGCAGCAAAACGCGAGCTGTGGGAAGAGACCGGCATACACGCTGAACCCCAGCACTTTATCCGACTGCATCAGTGGATTGCGCCCGATAGCACCCCGTTCCTGCGCTTCTTGTTTGCCGTCGAGCTTAGCGAAATGTGCGCCACAGAGCCGCAGGATGACGATATCGACCGCTGCCTGTGGGTGACTGCCGAGGAGATCCTTAACGCGCCAAACCTGCGCTCGCCGCTGGTTGCGGAAAGCATTCGCTGCTGGCAGTCTGCTGGCCGCTTACCGCTGGAAGTCATCGGCGCATTTAACTGGCCGTTTACAGAGGGTGCCAATGGTGGGGGGGCGTGATAGAATACGCCGCCTTGAAGTTCAATGTCGTGAGTATTCCATGTCAGATAACAGCCAGAAAAAAGTGATCGTCGGCATGTCCGGCGGTGTCGATTCCTCCGTTTCCGCCTACCTGTTACAGCAACAGGGCTATAAGGTGGAGGGCCTGTTCATGAAGAACTGGGAGGAAGATGATGGCGAGGAATACTGCACTGCCGCTGCGGATCTCGCCGATGCGCAGGCCGTGTGCGATAAGCTCGGCATTGAACTGCACACCGTTAACTTTGCTGCAGAATACTGGGATAACGTCTTTGAACTGTTCCTGGAAGAGTACAAAGCGGGGCGCACCCCGAACCCGGATATTCTGTGCAACAAAGAGATCAAATTTAAAGCCTTCCTGGAATTCGCTGCGGAAGATCTGGGCGCAGACTACATTGCGACCGGCCACTACGTGCGTCGTGCAGATGTGAATGGCAAAAGCCAACTGCTGCGCGGTCTGGACGGCAACAAAGATCAGAGCTACTTCCTTTATACCCTGAGCCACGAACAGATCGCCCAGAGCCTGTTCCCGGTTGGCGAGCTGGAAAAGCCGCAGGTACGTAAAATCGCGGAAGAGCTGGACCTGATCACCGCAAAGAAAAAGGACTCTACCGGCATCTGTTTCATCGGTGAGCGCAAATTCCGTGATTTCCTTGGCCGCTACCTGCCTGCACAGCCGGGTAAAATTGTCACCGTTGATGGCGATGAGATCGGCCAGCACCAGGGGCTGATGTACCATACTTTAGGCCAGCGCAAAGGTCTGGGTATCGGTGGAACCAAAGATGGCAGCGAAGATCCGTGGTATGTGGTCGACAAAGATGTCGAAAACAATATTCTGGTTGTCGCCCAGGGGCACGACCATCCGCGTCTGATGTCCGTTGGCCTTATCGCGCAACAGCTGCACTGGGTCGATCGCGAGCCGCTGAAAGGCACGCTGCGCTGCACGGTGAAAACGCGCTACCGTCAGACCGATATTCCTTGCACCGTTACCGCGCTCGATGACGATCGCATTGACGTGCGTTTTGACGAGCCGGTTGCCGCCGTCACCCCAGGTCAGTCTGCTGTCTTCTACAGCGGCGAAATCTGCCTGGGCGGCGGGATCATTGAACAGCGCC
This sequence comes from Enterobacter kobei, assembly GCF_001729765.1. Lineage (NCBI taxonomy): Bacteria > Pseudomonadati > Pseudomonadota > Gammaproteobacteria > Enterobacterales > Enterobacteriaceae > Enterobacter > Enterobacter kobei. The sequence continues at coordinate 1,855,680 of NZ_CP017181.1, read as the reverse complement.
TGCCGCTGCCCGCTGTTTAACAGAGTGCACACATAAAGGAGACCATGTGGCGAAGAACTACTACGACATCACCCTGGCGCTGGCAGGAATTTGCCAGTCTGCCCGTCTGGTGCAACAGCTGGCGCATCAGGGTCATTGCGATGCCGATGCCCTGCACGTTTCACTCAACAGCGTTATCGACCTTAACCCCGGTTCAACTCTGGGTGTATTTGGTGGGAGTGAAACCAATCTTCGTCTCGGTCTTGAAACCCTGCTTGGCGTGCTTAACGCCAGTAGTCGTCAAGGGTTAAACGCAGAACTGACCCGCTACACCTTAAGCCTGATGGTACTTGAGCGTAAGTTGAGCGCGGCGAAAGGCGCGCTCAATACCCTGGGCGATCGTATCGGCGGGCTCCAGCGTCAACTCGACCATTTTGATCTGCAATCCGAAACGCTGCTGAGCGCGATGGCCGGTATTTACGTTGATGTCATCAGCCCGCTGGGCCCACGTATTCAGGTCACCGGATCCCCTGCCGTGCTGCAAAGCCCACAGGTGCAGGCAAAAGTACGTGCGTCCCTGCTGGCAGGGATCCGCGCCGCCGTGCTGTGGCATCAGGTTGGCGGTGGCCGTCTGCAGTTAATGTTTTCTCGTAATCGCCTGACCACTCAGGCAAAACAAATTCTTGCTCATTGTTAACCTCCCGGAGTTGCGAATTATGGAATTATCCTCACTGACCGCCGTATCCCCTGTCGATGGACGCTACGGCGATAAAGTCAGCGCGCTGCGCGGGATCTTCAGCGAATATGGTTTGCTGAAGTTCCGTGTTCAGGTTGAAGTACGCTGGCTGCAGAAGCTGGCCGCCCAGGCAGCAATCAAGGAAGTTCCTGCTTTTGACGAAAAGGCAAACGATTACCTTGACAAAATCGTTGCTGAGTTTAGCGAAGAAGATGCCGCGCGCATTAAGACCATTGAACGCACCACCAACCACGACGTGAAAGCGGTTGAGTACTTCCTGAAAGAGAAAGTGGAAAACGTCCCTGCCCTGCACGCGGTGTCAGAGTTCATTCACTTCGCCTGTACCTCTGAAGATATCAACAACCTGTCTCACGCGCTGATGCTCTCTACCGCGCGTAAAGAGGTTGTGCTGCCTTACTGGCGTAAGATCATCGACGCGGTGAAAGCGCTCTCCGTGGAATACCGCGACATTCCGCTGCTTTCCCGTACTCACGGCCAGCCAGCCACCCCTTCCACCATGGGTAAAGAGATGGCGAACGTGGCGTACCGCATGGAGCGCCAGTACCGCCAACTGGAACAGGTTGAAATTCTTGGAAAAATCAACGGTGCAGTCGGTAACTACAATGCCCACATCGCCGCTTACCCGGAAGTGGACTGGCACCAGTTCAGTGAAGAGTTTGTCACCTCCCTGGGTATTCAGTGGAACCCGTATACCACGCAGATTGAACCGCACGACTATATCGCTGAGCTGTTTGACTGCATCGCGCGCTTCAACACCATTCTGATCGACTTCGATCGTGACGTGTGGGGCTACATTGCGCTGAACCACTTCAAGCAGAAAACCATCGCCGGTGAAATTGGTTCTTCCACCATGCCGCATAAAGTGAACCCAATTGACTTCGAAAACTCCGAAGGCAACCTGGGCCTGGCGAATGCCGTGCTGCAGCATATGGCGAGCAAACTGCCGGTATCCCGCTGGCAGCGTGACCTGACCGATTCCACCGTACTGCGTAACCTGGGCGTGGGCATTGGCTACGCGCTGATCGCGTATCAGTCCACCCTGAAAGGCGTGAGCAAACTGGAAGTGAATCGCGATCGTCTGCTGGACGAACTGGATCACAACTGGGAAGTGCTGGCGGAGCCGATTCAGACCGTGATGCGTCGCTACGGCATCGAAAAGCCGTATGAAAAACTGAAAGAGCTGACTCGCGGCAAGCGTGTAGATGCTGAAGGCATGAAACAGTTTATTGACGGTCTGGCACTGCCAGAAGAAGAGAAAACGCGCCTGAAAGCCATGACGCCGGCGAACTACATTGGCCGCGCCATTACCATGGTCGACGAGCTGAAGTAACACCCCTTCCCCCCTTTCCGCCCGGAAAGGGGGTTGCTTTTCCCCGGTTTACTGAATGTTTATCCCCACGGCAACATAATCAGCGTTAGACTGCACAGCCAAAATCACAACCGTCTAAATAACAATAACTTAGTTATAATTCAAAGACTTAACCAAATCCCTATACGGACATTATCGGACAATAAAGGCCGATTTAGTGCCCCAAAACACGCCCCCAGCGCAAATTTGCCCCCAAATTTGCCCCCAAATTTTCATCAGCCCCCTTCTCATTCCGCATCCATTTTTTTGCTACCACTGGAAATTTTTTATACGCCGTATTATTGCCACGCCATAAATTATCTCTCCCTGTATCCTGTCAAGGCAGTTCTCGATTAGTCGACATGCCTGGGGCCATTGCTCTACCGGATAAAGATTCAACGCTGCAGTTTATAAGTGGTAGCCCTGAGTTGATCTCACGGTTATCACTGGCAACACACAAACAAATCTGAAAGTCTGCTTTGAGCGAGGAGAGGTAGTTCACTTTCGGGAAAACTCATCCACGTGCGATAGTCTCTAAATGAGAACAGGTCGTTAAGCTGGATACTTACACCCACCTCGGCGAAAGGCTGTACACTGATAACACTTATAGATGATTCTGAGTATTTTATGATTTTATACAAATACATAGACAATGCTTCATTAGATCAATTCTTCAAAGATGGATACATCTCCATAAAATTTACCCCGCACAGTGAGTTTAATGATCCTTTCGAAAGTTATGGATATGCACTTGATGATGCGTCAATTGAATCATTAACGATGAGGCATGAGATCAATAAAAACCTTGCCTGCTTATGTCTTTCAAAAAATCCACTCAACGTCTTGATGTGGTCACACTATGCTGAAAAACATCAAGGATTTGTTGTAGCAATCGACATTGAGAAAGCAGGATACGATGATGAAGCAAAATGCCTGATTACAGCTCAGAAAGGTGATATTGATTATTTAGGAAATAGAATAAAAAGCAAACTAAAAATCACGCAGGAAAATATCTATGATACTGATGTGATTAGTAAGCTATTGCTTACTAAATCATTGCATTGGAAATATGAAGAAGAAATCAGAATAATAAAAAAGACAGATTCATTACAGCAACAAGGTGCTGTTTTAATTGACAAAATATATGATCTTAATTCTATAGTCAGTATCTATATCGGGATTAACAACAGAGGAGTTGATGAAATCATTAGAAACAACAATGCATTAGAGACATTGATTTTAAACAAGACAGTACAGTTATATCAGTGTGAATTTAAGAAAAGTACATGGGATCTCGACATAGAAGCTTATGAATACACCAAATACCCGCATGATATGCAGAGAATGGATGTATTTGATTCTGTCGCGAAGGTGTTGAGAGCAATGGAACGTAACCATATAGGCGATTGAGATTATTGATGGCGATTATCGTGTCAGAAATGTCCGCTCCTGGCACGGAACGGACTGGCTAACTGGGCAGGGGCCCACTTTGAGAGAGGAGATGACAACCTAGTTCACAAAAAGTAGTATTGTTCTACAAGCAGCTTTCATAATGAGGTTTTATGAAAATAAGAAGGTTCTGTAATGGGGATGAAATCTCATTATTTAACGTGTTTTATTCTTCTGTACATACCATCGCATCACACTACTACACACATGAACAAATTGATGCTTGGGCCCCGGCAGAAATCGACCAGGAACAATGGGCCAATCACATGAGGGAACTATGCCCTTTTGTTGTAGAACTTGATGGTGAAATAGCTGGATATGCAGATCTCCAACCAAATGGGTACATTGACCATTTTTATGTCTCAGGAACCTATTCAGGACAGGGGGTAGGGACATTACTAATGAATTGCATTCATGAGGAAGCGAGGCAACATGGAACTAGTGAGCTTACTTCAAATGTAAGTAAGGCTGCGGAAGCGTTCTTTCTACGACACGGCTTTCATGTAGTGGAGAGGGCTCTTCCTATTTGCCGTGGAATTACATTAGAAAATGCACTGATGCGAAAACATTTGGCTAAATAATAAATAACCTGCAGCAGGCAGCATTGTTTGCCTAGTTGAGCTCAACAAACCTGTACAATGAATGTCCGCTTCTGGCACAAAGCAGACACCCATTCTCACGCGAATGCTTTGCCCTTACCTAGCCAACGACCGAATCGCTTGCCCCGTAACTATGGTTTTTTATTGGAACCCTCGTCATAAAATAAATTATAATAAATTGATTTTATTAGATATCTGTCAGTGTCTATATGATCAGCACGAGTTGCATGCTCTAATGTTTCAAATGCTAAAGTATGCGCGGCCTCAGCAAATATCCCAGGCCAACCAGTGCTCAGCATAGAGAGTCCTTTGAGGACTCTTATCTGAATCTCCCTCATACTGGCACCATCACGGGCAATAGGTAAAAAAAAGTCTTCAAGTAGATCGCTGTTCTGAAGTGGCGCAACATGTATTGAAGGATATGTCACATCAATTTCGTCAGATTTATTATGCGCATACGCCGATAGAATCCGTACACCTCTGCCAATGACATCAATTGCGGTGCCAGGATCGTTCACTGCCGGTGAAAGGGCTCTGCAGGCTATTTCAGCCATAACGCTAAGACAGAATCGTGGATCCTGAGAAAAGGAGCGTACATCCGAGACAATGATCGTCTCGAGCAAATCGGTTCTGATTGATGGCCCCTGCCCCTGACTCAGATACAATACTGGCATCGACGGATGAATGAAACTGCCCGGTTGCGCCACAAGATAAACATGTCGAGGATCCTCAGATAACAGCTTGCCGAGTTTCACCATATCAATATATTCAACATAGCCAATCATCTCCGGATAAACTGCAACCGTTCCGTTTGGCTGTTCATTGTTCTCAAGCCATGGATATCCGCCCAGATATGGGCTTTTTGCTCTTTCAACAAATGCTTCGATTGCCGCCTGCTCAACCTTTGCAGTCGTCTCTCCTACCCTTCCCAGAGAGGTCAAATGCTGTATCCAACGAAGCAATGTGATGAGAATTAAACCAATTACCACCAGTGTGACAACGAATAAAATGACTCTCCCCCTTTCTCCGTAGGCTCCCATATTAAGAGCAATGATCCCTACCAGGCTGAAGAGAAATGAACCGATGAATGTGGCCAGTACATTTTGTGTGGTTACGTCTTCAACAACTAATCGTGTAGCTCTTGGTGTCACATTAGTGGTAGCTGATCCGTACGCTGTGACCATGATACTAAGCGAAAATGTGGTAACTGCTAGCATACTCGATGCCAGTATATTTAGTATGTTATCCACGGCTTCTGCGCCAACCTTCACCGATACCGACTCAGGGATCATTGATTTAAACAGAATTGATAAAAGAGCCGTCATTATCGCTACAATTGCGAATAATGCAGCCCTGAACCATAACTTTTTAAATACCTGCTTCAGAATCCATTGCCAGCGTGAGATCATTTGCATTCCCTCGTATTATGGCCAAGATAAATTAATGCCGCCCTCCAGGGCGGCATTTGATTGTATTAACGAACCAGGTGCAGGAAGTGCAGATGTTTTTCGTACTGGTCCAGTATGTCATTAATCAACTGTTCCTGGTTCCAGCCCATCACATCATAATTTTGACCGCCTTCTTTGAGATAAACCTCTGCGCGATAATATCGATGTTGCTCAGCCTGCTGCTCATCACTATCCATAGCAGCCAGGGCGAAGGTTGGCGAGTTATACCCGCGAAGCCTCACTTCATAAATATAGTTCAGTTCGTTACCCAGATCGACTTCAAGGCGAATACGATCGTCGGCAGCGTCATTAATGTGGCTAATCGTTCCCTGCTTGTTGAGCTCTTCCTGAACCAGCGTCATGGCGGGCTGGATAACGTCGTCCATAAAGCGTTTCACAAGAGAACGCTTAGGCAGATAAGCGATATTACGCAACCTTCTCTGCCAGGGAATCGGGTTACGTGCAGCCGTCGGCGCAATAGTTGCCATGCTCAGGCTTTCACGCTTTGTCAAATCCCGTCTCAGGGCTTTTAACAGTCCGTATATGGATACCAGTAAGATCACTGAGAAGGGCAATGCACTCGCGATTGTCACCGTTTGCAGTGCGCTTAGCCCACCCGCAATCAGAAGTGCAATTGCAACAATCCCCATGAGCGACGCCCAGAAGATGCGTTGCCAGACGGGTGTGTTTGCCACCCCACCTGATGCCAGAGTATCCACAACCATTGCCCCGGAGTCAGCAGACGTGACAAAGAAGACGATGACCATAGCCATTGCAATGAATGACAGCACGGAGGAGAACGGGAAATGCTCCAGGAAATTAAACAGGGCCAGCGCAACATCCTGCTGAACGGTATTGGCGAGGTCAGTCGCCCCCTGGTTCATAATGAGATAGATTGCGCTGTTACCAAACACCGTCATCCACATGAGTGTAAAGCCGGCGGGAACAAACAGCACACCGGTAACAAACTCGCGAATGGTTCGACCGCGAGAGACCCTTGCGATGAACATCCCCACAAACGGCGACCATGAAAGCCACCATCCCCAGTACAATAATGTCCAGCCCCCCAGCCAGTTGCTCGACTTAGGTTCATATGCGTAAAGGTTGAAGGTTTTACTCACCAGCTCCGAAAGATAACCGCCCGTATTTTCCACAAATGACTTCAGCAAAAGCACGGTTGGTCCCAGACACAGGACCAGCGCCAACAGCAGCACCGCCAGGCCCAGGTTGAGCTCAGAAAGAATGCGTATTCCCTTGTCCAGGCCGGACACCACCGAAATCGTCGCTAACCCCGTGATGACAACGATCAGAATGACCTGCACAGTTTCATTGATGGGCACTCCGAAAAGATGATTCAAACCAGCATTCACCTGCAAAACACCGTACCCCAGCGAAGTCGCAACGCCAAAGACCGTGCCGATAACGGCGAAAATATCTACCGCATGGCCTATAGGCCCATATATGCGATCGCCAATAATGGGATAGAGTGCGGAACGCAGCGTTAAAGGCAGGCCGTGACGGTAACTGAAAAAGGCCAGGATCAACGCCACGATGGCATAGATTGCCCATGCATGCAGGCCCCAGTGAAAGAACGTCAGGCGCATTGCTTCCTTCGCTGCCGCAACTGTCTCTGGGGTGCCAACGGGAGGTGAAAGATAATGCATCACCGGTTCAGCAACGCCAAAGAACATCAGGCCGATCCCCATCCCTGCCGAGAAAAGCATCGCAAACCAGGAGTGATAGCTGAAATCAGGCTGCGCATGGTCCGGACCCAGCTTAATATCACCGTAGCGTGAGAGTCCCAGGAAAGTGACGCTCAGTAAAATGAGGGCCACCGCAAGGATGTAGAACCAGCTGGCATTCGTGAAGATTTGCTGCTGTAGAAGTTTAAAATTTTTGTCGGCAATATCCGGGAATACAGCGGCAAAGGCGACAAGAAGGAAAATTAACAAAGCAGATGTAAAGAATACCGCTTTGTTAATCTGGCTTTTGGACTGCTTTGGGATTGTATCATTTTCACTCATAATTATTCATTCCATTAACTTAGATCCACTTAAGATGACAGGCATTGCCTCTCATAGAGTAGCAAAAACTAGCAGTAAATGGGGCATATAATCAGAAGTCATGTTGTGGTTATATTCTCATATGCTTTCTCCGATTTGGTCTGCTGTAATACTCTCTCATCATAATTGTTGAAAGTCACAAGACTGAGGCACGTAGATAGACTTAAATCAGCTTAGATACAGGAAATTTTTTATATAGCGTGCAAACTGCCACGTCATAAATTATTGCTACCTGCTTTCTTTCAACACCATTTGAAATGAGCCGCCCGGCCTGCGCCCATTGTTCAGCAGTTAACTTCGGACGCCTGCCGCCGATCCGCCCCTTTTCCCTCGCAACCGCCAAACCCGCCCGAGTGCGTTCCACTATCAACTCCCTCTCCATTTCTGCTAGAGCTGACATAATATGAAATATGAAACGCCCCATCGGACTTGAAGTGTCAATGCTGTCAGTTAGACTCTTGAAGTGAATGCCCCGCTGACGGAGTTCGTCAACCAGTAGCACCAGATTACGCATGCTTCGCCCGAGGCGATCCAGCTTCCAGACCACCAGCGTGTCCCCCTCATTCAGTGCCTTGAGAAGTTTTTTGAGTGCTGGTCGGTTTGCCGCTGTTCCGCTCATTTTTTCTTCGAAAATCTGCTCACATCCTGCGCGTTCGAGCGCCTGTCGCTGAAGATCTGTATTTTGGTCATTTGTTGACACCCTGACATAGCCAATTTGCATATTTTTCACCCAGTTATTTCTGCAAAAAATCAGGTGAAGTTATCGGCCAGGCAGCCCCAGGGCAATCTATAAAACGTCGGTTTGGGAAGTAGCGCGACGAAGGACGTCGGAACGACTGCCGGGAACATCATGCAAGTGGGAGCATTTGGGCTTGGAACTATCAACGGAGACGGCCCACTGTTGGACGCTATGGACGCATTTACACCGACCTGTTTCTCCTCCCATCAAAATGACGGACAGACCCAACTGGGGTTGACTGCAAATACCGGCATTACGTCTATAGTCGTCAATCGGGGCAGCCGACCAACCCGTATTCATCAGGCCTATATTCTACGGCGGACGTGGTTTTCGTATTACGGTGGCTCGTCCTGGTCATATCAGGAGGCTTACACCACGGGTAATACCACAAAGTCCAGTGATGGCACCCTGAAAGCTGCGTCTCCGGTTGCCCGTATCGTAGCGAGCCAGGAAGCGTGCCAGCGGGACGATATAGCGGAGGATGGTTTTGTCTGGTGCGGCTGCGGCACGGCGAACGCAGAAGCGGAGGGGATAACTCTCTCTCGCCTCGATGTGGGTATTTATATGCTCATCGGTTCAGCAGGTCTGGCTTCTGAGGGATGGCAGCTACTGCCGCCAATGGACCCAGGCGGCATGGGGGAGCTTGGTGTTGTTGAGGCAGATCAAACCGACAGCAGTTGTCTGAAAATCCGCTTGTTTAAGCGAAAATACATGTTGAGCGATGAAGGTGAGATCATCAAAACCAAAGGTGAACCGATGGACGTACCGGCGAACAGCTGGATCGATGTTCGCCTGGATATGCCTGAAGATTCCCTATTTAACCAGCAGATGAGGCAGGAGCCGCAGCTTTAGCGTCTCCCTCTAAAGCCCTGACGCGGATTGCCAGGGCTTTTATCGCGGCCAGCGCATCGAGCAACAGAGGTGTCTGGTCAAGGTGTAATATGCCCCCAATTTCTTTGACATATTCAGGATCGATTGTCTCAATTTGCTGTGATATCACTCCGCGACGTGGGGTTTGCGTTTTATCATCTTTGAAGGTGAAGTGTTTGAACTCCATCCGTGAAATGTTGCCCAGCGCCTTTTCTGGATCGAGATCGTCACCAATATTTTTCATAAATCTGTCAGAAACTGCAGACGTCATTATCTCCTTCCATGGGCTCCATGCATCAGTATTGTAACCTCTGAAAAAAAACCTTCCTGCATCAGTTTTGCTGGCATACGGCAAGCAGAACTGCGTTAAGGCTGCATCTGAAATACGAACATAATTTTGAACATACCCGTACCAGCTGGTGATAGGCCCTGAGGTTGATTTCGCCATATCTAACAGCAAACGATATGTACCGGGTTCAGTCAGGGCATTGAAATTTGTCCCATCAGGAGCAACTGCCATATCTGTTTTAAAGGCCCTAGCATCACCAGTTGGCAACCCGAATGCTCCTACATGCATGACATTCCCGGCAGCTGTACCTGCATCCAGCGTGGCGCTACTTCCCAAACCGAGGTTTGTGCGAGCGTCTTCTTCCTTCGTTGCACCGGTACCGCCGTCAGCAACAGCCAGCGCACCGTTACTCCCTTTCTGCGCCAGTTTACCGATGCCGGGTATGGTTACTGGCGTGCCGTTGATGGTTACGGTGATGCTCTGATTTGCTGATGTGGTAGCGAAGGTCTCCCACGCACCGATATTCTCGTCATACTCGTTAATGAGCTGAGACATCGCCTGCGCCAGGCCATCGACAGAGATATTGTCTGATACCAGAATGCCGTATTTCTGGCCGCTCAGCGCCGGGGAAGCAGCTGGCGTAACCGTCATCGATGTGGCGCTGTTTACGGATGAAATCTGGAACATCTGGACCGGGTTAGACATGACGATAATCGTCTGGCCAGCGCGTACCTGGCTGGCCGGTGCCGTCCAGTTTGTGCCAGTGCCGGTTGCGGTATTTCCGTTAATAGCGATAGTGCCAGTGTTATAAAGCATGAACTACCTCACGATAATAACGATCGTTTGAAACGATCAATCATGTAAAATTGATCGCTCATATCAATCTGACTATTTTTTAAACTCTAATAAAATGGATATTCCCGCATTTACAGGAATGTAGAAATGAAACGATTATTTGCTGCAGTATTTTTGCTGCTGGCTGGCTGTTCCAGTAAACACACAGACAACGCATTCAGAATGGATTATCCGGTTGACGCTGCCCGTTTATCATTGGGCGGTGATATTCACGTGAATATTGACTGCGCTACGCGAGAAATGACGGTTATTTCTGACAGCAGCAATGGAATATTTAGCCGCCATGTAAATAAGCGGCTCAGTAATATTTGCTATAAAAAAACCGATAAACTGGATGTTGTTTATCGCTTCAACGCAGCGAAAGGCGTGAGACAAAACATGATTGCCACGCAGTATCCTCGCGTTCCCCCTGAGTCAAATACCGACAAACTGAGCAATGGGGATTCGTAATCCCCTACCCTGAAATGTCTGGCTCCAGCTGCGCTGATTCTTTGAAATGTACCGCCCCTGCAGCTGTGAGCCCGTCCATTTGAGCACTATCCCTGAATAGCCCGTAACGGTTCCATCATCGCTAAGATTGCCCGGGCAATTATTTACCAGAATCCAGGGGTTAAAGCTCAGGCTCACCGAAAGCGTATTGTTCTGCAGGTCATAGTTCGCTGGCACATCAAAGAACCCGACTACACGGGGCATTTTCGATGCGGAAGCTGCGCTCCATATGAGATTCCCTCCGCTGTCAAAAACGTCAAGATAACCGCTCTGCATTCCAATATTACGTGCAGTCCGGATCATACTCCCCGCATTATCTTCAAGCAGGTCTGCACCTGGCATACCGTACCTGTTTGTACCCAACTGCAGCCATCGCAATCTGCCGTCATTCCAGAATTGCTGCGGTGTAAAACCCAGTGTGCTGCCATTACCAAACGGGCTATCTACCTGGTAATAACCTTTACTCTCAACAGCTCCGAGTGCCCGCTGGTCATAAAAAAGGGTGGACCTGTTTTGTGAGTCCACCAGCAGTTTTCCATCGCTGTTATAAACTTCGAATCCGCTCATTGAAAGTTATAAACCTCCACATTGAGTGTTATCGCAGGGCTTCCGGTTGTCGGCAAATAGTAAGCAGTAAAACCGCCGTTATAAGCCCGGCAGTGGTATTCATTGACCGTAACGCCAGTAGACACAATCGAAATAAATGAGCCGTCCTGTGTTATTCCGCCGAAAGAAACGTTTTTCGACGTATCTCCCGCGGCAAATGTTACAGAGGTGCTTCCGATATACCGGATCGCATAATCGCTTAAATCAACCGCAACCCGCCCTGCACTATCCCAGCACTGCAAGCCCTGTGGCATTACCATAACCCCATTCTGACACGCAGCACGTTATTGCTGTCATAGATACGAATGAGAGTGCTGGTTATCAGCATCCTCCCGCCCCCGGCAACGCCGTTAATTTCGAACGTTCCTCCCTTATCAAGCTTCCACCCTGCTGAGCCAGCCACATAGTTATTCGACTGGATATAGTTGCCGATTTTGGCATTCCCAATGGTGCCGTCCTGGATGAAGCTGGCGCGGATGAATGTCTGCCCGTTCTGGATCACGAATGGCAAAGCCACGCTGTTACCGGCTGCCGTGGTGACGGCGAAGCGATCAGCCAGGAAGATAACCTGCGACTGCATGCCACCGGGTGTATTCTCAACCCCAATCCCCATCCCTGCCGCGTAATACTGACCATTGCTCGATAACCCGACTTTGATACTGTACATCGCTTCCAGGTCACCATTCACGTTGGCAATGGCCTGCGCGTTGGTTGTGATCGCTGCAGTGTGTCCATTGACTGTCGCTGTGATGCTGTTTATCTGCGTGGCCGTTGCCTGCTGGTAATCAGAGAACGTCTGATTCAGGCTATTGATGGATGCCTTGTTGCCGTTGACGTCCGTCTGCAGGCTCAGCAGCGAGCGCGCCGTTGCCTCCTTCTCGTTAACGATGACGTCATCAATACGGTCCAGCTGCGCGCTGTTACCGGCGACCGTTGCGGATAGCCTTTTGCGTGTGGCGACCTGCGCCAGCCCGTTCTGGATAATGGCAATGGCTGAGTTCTTGACCCCGCCCGTCATGCCGTCCATAGACACACTGATGCTGTCGATTCGCTGGCCCAGCGCGGTATCAGCCGTCGCAACGGTCTGCTCAAGCTGACTGAGTGAAGACGAAACATTCCCGACCGTACTGGAAAGCTCATTAACACTGGTCTGAACCTTCCCGACGTCCTGGGCATTTTTGGCGATGTCCTTCGCCTGCTGCTCCAGTTCGTCGTTGGCCTGTTTGATATCGTCAGCCATGCCAGCAATTTTTTCATTGCTGTCCACTGCGTTCTCAAGCAGGTCTTTGAACGTTTCCGACTCTTTCATATCCTCCAGAATGTCATTGGTTATTTCGCTGACATCTATCGAGGACGTGCCCATGACCCAGTTGGTCCAGTCCCCGGCGTTACCGATACGGTCAATCAGGCGTGCGCGGTACCACTGGCGAACGCCGGCAGGCATGGGGCCATGCTGATAATCTGCAGCCGGGTACGGCACCAGGACCAGCAGTTCAGGATTGGCGTAGTCGGCAGTTGTGGCGCGCTGAATCTCTGTATAGGCCGTGTCGCCAGATCCATCCGGAAATTTCCATGTCAGGTCGATATGCCAGACCACATCTTCGGTCGCCAGGAAGTTGAGCGGAGTACCCGGTTTTCCCGTTTTACCGGAGAGATAAGTTGTTTCACCGTATCCCCATGGTGACGACGTATCCTGCGCATTCAGCGCCCGGACGCGAACGTCATAGCTGCCCGAATAAATGCCCTGAACCGAGAAACCCTGCGCGCTGGTAACCGGAACGTTTATCCAGTCCCCGTTGTCCTTACGCCACTGGGCAACGTACCGGATTGCGCCCTCTACCTTATTCCATGACACGTCCAGGCTTGCTACCGTCAGGCCCTGTGAAACATGATCGCTCTCAGTCACCACGATATTCTTCGGCGCTGACAGGATGCTTATCGGCGTGACGGTGATCGGGGGCGACTCGACCCGAACGCCGTCATCGATGTAACGGTATTTGTTTGGATCGTGCTGAACGGCCGTAATAGTGAAACCGCCTGTGCTGTCGTCGTTAGCCGCAATTGAAGTGACCCGGAAATACTGTATTGCGAGGTTATCACTGTCTATCGCCCAGACAGCACCCGCCACAGTTGCCTGACTAAATGCGGTGGCCACCGTCACCGTTTTTTTATCTGCGCTCACCGCGCTGATTGTGCGCGTCTGGGCTTTTCCGTCAGGCAGGTTAACCACCAGCCGGTCTTTCGCCGCGTAGTCTATTTCTCGATCCAACGTAATCTGGCGGCCATTGACCGCCCTGATGCGTCCCCCGTTCTCCTTGCCGGAACGGAAAGGATCGGCGACACCGATAATTTCAGCAGGCAGCGGGATGTAGCCATCCAGCCCCACGCCAAATGATACGGTACCGTCTTTGGCATTGGAGAGTAGTACCCAGCGCCCGCGCCGGTGCGCTTCACTTTGCGAGGTGCAGCCGATTGCGGTCAGGGACGTCTGCCGGACGTCATAACGCTCTACAAGCGCCGAATCGTAGACCCCCTCAACGGTATCGCTGTAATGGTTTTGCGGATCGGACCAGGACACCAGGCAGGAGCTGTAGCGATTCTTGTATGAGCCGCCCGCATAAGTAAACAGCCCATCGATAACGTTTGAGGCGTTATAAACCCAGTCAACATCGTCCTGCGGGACGTCTGCCTGGACATAAATCTGATCGTTGCCCCAGAACGTTATGCCACGAAATACCGCGGCGAGATCGTTAAGTACCTGCCAGGCGTCCTGCTGGCTCTGAATGAAAACGTTGCAGGTGAAACGCGGTTCGGTGCCACCGGCACCGTCGGAAACCATTTCGTCGCAATACTGGGCTATTGAGTACAGCGCCCACTTATCCACCATGGATGCATCCACGCGCGTGCCCATGCCGTAAATTTCATCCAGAACCAGATCATAAAATATCCAGGCGGGGTTATTGGACCAGACCATTTTAAACCCACCGGACCATGAGCCAGAATAGGTTCGGGTTATCGGATCATAGTTAACCGCCGTTGCGATGATGCATATGGCAGAGAGGGATTGATTTTCGATGGTCAGCGCGCTGGCTTGTGCCCTGCCCGGTTCGGATATGGTGGATTTCCGCAGGCGTTTCGCCCAGGCTCTGATTTCTGCACACGATGCAGCCCAGTGCGGCCACACGCGAAAGATGGAGGCTATCTGCTTTCTTCATGCTGGACCACCAGCAAAAGCAGAAACACCGCACTTAAATGAGCGGTGAAAGATGTTTGGGGTAATGCTCTGCGCCATTTTGATTCCTCAGGCTGGCGCAGTAATCAGAGGGTGTTCAGCCCGTTTGATTATTATAAATCAACACTTACGGCTTGAGAACCTTAAGGTCCTCTCGCAAGGAGTTTAGGTTTACAACCCGGTCTTCATCACCCAGAACCTGGGATGAAAGCCTATCACCTTCCCGGCGAATCAGTGTGCGCAAGGCATTACTGGTCACCAGGTAATCGGTGATTTCACCATCGTTAAGACATAAAACAAGCAGTCCGTCTTTGGTGAGACCGGCGGCAAATTCATTCAATTTCATGGGCACATCCCTAAAATGGATTTCCCCTTGCGGGGGCGGTCCTTTTCTCCCTGCATGCTGATTTCATTAATGGTTCCGCTAACCAGACGTCTAATAGGTTAGAAAGAGCAATTTCGTTTAATTGTTCTGTCTAACCGATCGGCATTCAAACACCAGGGAACAGACCAGGCTTCCTAAATAACCGGTAAGTTATCAGTCACTGAAACACGGTTCAGAAGGAATGTGACAACCCCGATTACCTTCGCATCGTCCAGTGAATCACCTTCAATGGCCTCTCCCTCCTGTGTGATGAGTGCTTTTCCCTGAACTGTCACAATGTCCATTTTTCCGCAGAAGGAAATCAGTACCGAGTCACCCACGGAAGGTTATTTGGCAACGTTAACGATCGCATAACCAGCCGACGTTTCTAGTGTGCGGCAATTGGCGTCATAGCCACAGATGATGGTAATACTGAGTGACTGCTCTGTGTAATCTGCTGCTGGTGATGGAAAATCCATGATTTCTCCCCCTCGCACGATAACTGTATATTTATACAGTACACCGATGCATAAGTTTGATCAACGTCATAACCGCACGAAATGCCAATAGGGAAAACTAACTGTTTAAAAAGAAATCAGACAGGAGGATTTATGTATCATCAGAAATATCATCATCTTAACGCGATACATAGACCTGGGTCAGTAAGACGCTTAGCAGGGCTCTAACCATCGAAGATGCGCAAGAAGTGCCTTTTCTGCACTCCATATCCAACAGCAATAACTAGATAGGTTTCTTCACATACTGAGTGACATGCATTTTTTTCTACCGCCCTTTCAATGCTACTATTGCAGCAGGTATTTTATCTTCAAAAATAAGTGCTAATGATGACCACTAAAACTGAAAGACCCCAACTTGAACTCCCGGGCGGTGCCAACAAGTTATTGCTGCACTCATGTTGTGCTCCCTGCTCAGGTGAGGTTATGGAAGCTATTCAGGCATCAGGTATCGAATACACCGTATTCTTCTACAATCCGAATATTCATCCGCAGAAGGAATATCTCATTCGTAAGGAGGAGAACATTCGTTTTGCTGAGAAACACGGCGTACCCTTTGTTGACGCTGACTACGACACTGATAACTGGTTTGAACGAGCTAAGGGGATGGAATGGGAGCCAGAGCGCGGTATCCGCTGCACAATGTGCTTCGATATGCGTTTCGAACGGACCGCCCTCTACGCCGCTGAAAATGGGTTTAGTGTTATCAGTAGTTCGCTGGGGATCTCAAGATGGAAGAACATGCAGCAAATCAATGATTGTGGGCAAAGAGCTGCTGCGCACTATCCGGGAATGGTTTACTGGGACTACAACTGGCGCAAACAAGGTGGCTCCGCGCGCATGATTGAGATCAGTAAACGGGAGCAGTTCTACCAGCAAGAATATTGTGGCTGTGTGTACTCTCTTCGTGACACCAACCAGCATCGTAAATCTCAAGGCAGACCACTTATCAAGATTGGAAAGCTCTTCTACGGTAACATGGATGAAGATCCTTAAGGCCAAGCATATCAAGTTAAAAAACATCTACTTATGTAGATTACATAATAACTAACATGTTAAAGTATGGGTTTAAATCTACCAATTCTAGGATAGACACAACGGTCACATTCTGCCGTATAATTATCTATCACTTGATTATATGATAATTTTTTACACATACCTTCAATGTAAGAGGATTTGAGCCATGGCTGGAGTAAGAGAAATAACCATTTCAGGTATAAAGAAAAGATTACTATCCAGATATGGTGAATTCATAAATATGGATAATGTAGGTGGAAGTGAAGAATCAAAAGAGGTAGTCAAAGTCTCAAGAGCAATAGCCGCATTAGCTATAAATGTATTAAATCCAGAACTAAGTGAGGATGTTTGTTCTGATTCAGTATGCGATGGCAGCGATGATAGATGTATAGATGCTGTTTATGTCAATCACGATAAAAAACAAGTAACTATAGTCCAGTCGAAATTTGACCAATCTGGAAACGGCTCAATATCCAGACAAGATATGGCGGATTATTTAACATCATGCAGAGATGTACTGATGGAGGAATATAATCTCTTCAACGAAAGATTTAAAAGATTCTCAGAATCACTAGAAATTGCCTATGACAATTCCTACAAATACTTTTTTGTTTTTGCTTATAGTGGAAGAGATGAATTATCAGAGGATGTTCAAAGACAAATTATACAACGAAAGGAAGAGTTTAACTTTGATCTTGATGGTGATTATATTGATATTCAGACCCTACCTTTAAGTAAAATAAAAGACTATTTGAGTAGAAGATCTCTTGGAAATATTGATATATCTGATGTTGAGATTTTTCAATATGGAGTAACAGAAGAACCTTTGAAAGCTGTTCATGGGTTGATTACTGGTGATCAGGTCGCTAGTTGGTGGGCAACCTATGGCGATCTACTTTTAGAAGACAATATTCGAGGAGGATTAGGTGAATTATCCGATGTAAACCAAGGTATAAAGAAAACACTGATAGACAGTCCCGAAATGTTCTACTATTTTAATAATGGAGTAACTATATTAGTTAATTCTATTACTCCAAAAATGAGAAATGGTAAAGCAAGGCGAGAGAGCGGTGGATTTGACTTAGTTAATGTGAATGTAATTAACGGTGCTCAAACTATTAGCACTATTGGCAAAGCCTATTTGGCTAATGAAGTCACCTTAGATCAGTTGGCTGAAGTAAAATTGCCTTGCCGTTTTATCAAAGTTGAAGACTATGGCAATGAAGATGGTAGAGGATTAGATATCGCTCTTTCAATAACCATAGCTAACAACAGCCAGAATAAAGTTACAGCTAGAGATTTCATCTCAAAGGACCCGTTCCAGATAGAGTTGAAGAGGTCTTTCTCTTTTGAAGAGCCATATGTTTATGAAATCAAGAGAAGTGAGCAAGATTCAATTAAATCCCCTAGTGTTAATATCATAACAATAGAAGATGCACTTTCTGCATTGGTTTGCAATTTAAACTCACCTCGATATATGGCGTTATTGAAATCAAATAGAGGACGTTTTTTTGAATCTATAACTAGCCCACTATATAAGGCGGTGTTTAATCCTAGTGTTCATTGTGTAATGTTAATCAATACGGTAAACATTTATCGCTCCGCGAATGAAGTACTTAGCTCCATGGAAAAAAACAGAAAAACAAAGCGCGACGAAAAGATTGTTATTCATGGTAAGTACATTTTCATTTCTTTAGTTATGAATAAATATCGAAAATTAATTGAGAAAAACTCAGTTATTCATAATGATAGCATCCCAGACCTGAAACCATTTATCTTCGAGACCTTCAAGAAAATAAAATCTCATATAGATGATAATTATGCAACAAGCCACATGCCTCGCTTTTTCGAAAATCAAGGTAAAGTGAAAGAGGTTATGTCCCTATAATAAAAAAATTAATATAAAACTATTTACCTTAAGTGTTAAGCCCTCTCCAATAGAGGGCTTATTTCATCTCCATTAATGTAAGGATAATTGATTCGTAGGCACAATCTGGCGAGAATTAGGTAAGTTATTTCATTGGTATTATTTTCTACTATTATAAGTTATATAATAAAATTATCATTTAACATATTTTGATGAACACCAACATTTATTATAAGGTTAAGTTTGTGATTCAAATGCTCTTTCTTACTAAAAATCTTTATTATCTTTTTTATTAATCGGTCAGTAACTCCAGTAGATTTTTATGGCGGCGCAACTGGCGAACGGCATCCTGAAGTCGTTTTAGATTTGTCAGCTTTGCCTTTGTACGACGGATTTCTGCTGAGATAAATCGGGGCGACGGGACAATTAGATCATTTGGTCTTGCAGTAAATGCAGGTATGGTTTGGATGATTTCTTCGGTCGTTTTTCCTGGCTTTGCATACCTAGCCGTATCAGTTGCAACAGGTTCGGTTTCAGGAAGAGACCATGTTACACCCTTCCCCTGCCCGTTCTTGACGACAACCCCCTGACGCTCAAATGCCAGCATCACTGAGACCATTCCGCGAGCGTTACGCTGAACTGCGCCAGCCAACGCCGCTGTGGTCATTGCGCTATTATCTCGGAGCAGTCGGCGGATCATATCAGCAGCAACAGGAGCCGGTTCCTCACCTTTCAGGCGTGGTGCATTATTCACTGGCGCGACAGCTCGCTGCTTTGCCTGTTCTTTTGCGGTACCGACTGACCAGGCTCCATCGAAGAAATCACATAAACCCTGCTCTTTCTGTTCGCGCAGCATGTTCAGCGCTTCCACAGGCTCGATATCCAGGCGCGCTGCAACCTCACGGTAAGTAGCTTTGCCCATTGCTTTCAGTGCGTCTAAAATAGTTTCCATAATTTTATCCTCAAAATTCACTTAACAGATCTCAGGTCGCTAACGTTTCCGCGATAGCTCTCCCAGTCAAAATTCACCCAAATGCCGTTATCCATGCGCAAGCGATCAATCACCCTTGCCCCCAGAGTCTCAACCAGCGCGTCGTAGTTAAGGTTGGTCAGAACCCCCACTGGTCGCATGGCCGCAAGCCGGCGATCGATAATCTGGTTCAATAAAACTTTCTCGCCGCGACTGTCCCGCTGAATGCCGACTTCATCAAGCACCAGCAAATCCACTTTGCAGAGGTCATCCAGCAGCGCGGCCTCAGACTGTCCTTCGTCATAGCAGGCACGGGCCCGCAGAGTAAGATCGGGCACAGTCACGATAAGAACCGTTCTCCCCTGCTTCAGCAGGTAATTGCCGATGGCCGCCGAAAGGTGGTTTTTACCGGTGCCGGGCTTCCCAGCAAAAACGAAACTGGCAAAGCCGATCCCAAAATTCTGTGCATAGCTTTTTGCCATACTCAACGCGTGACGCTGTTCGTCGCTGTTCACCTTGTAATTCGCAAAGCTGCAACTGCGGTGCAGATTTTGGATCCCGGACCGCCCGAAAATTTTCTCTGCCCGCGCCTGTTTGTTAATTTTGTCCACTTCAGCGGCGCGCTTTTGCCCTTCCTCCCGTTGCCAGGCCATCAGCTCTGCGGCGCTTTTGAATTTTGGTTCAACACCTGCCGGAATCACACGGCGAAGGCGCTCGAGAACCGAACCTGCGTTTTGCATGCTTACCCCCTGAATCCTGGCGGAACGGAGTTGTCCGGACGGGAAATCTGGTTGATGTCCCGTCCACCAGCCTGATACTGCCCTGCCCCCGGTGAAGCTAAGCGGATAACCAGGTCATCCCATTTTTCGCGGAGTTTGGCCGGAGATTTAACCTGGCGCACCCAGAAGGTATTGCTTTGAACTCGCTTAAACATTTCGCAAATCTGTTTGTGAGTTCGACCATCAAGCGTTCGCATCAGTCGGACATCATTTGCCCAGGCCGTCCAGTTCGGCTCTTTTGGACGAACCACTTCGCCGTCATAGGTCGCGGCTTCCTCGTAAAGTTTCAGCACGCGCTTCCAGATCCATTCCGCACAGGTTAAATCTTCCTGGCTGCCCCACTGGCGTTTCGCTGAGCTACAAACCACAGCCTCCGGATGACGTTTCAAAAATTCAGCATTTGTCATTTTTCCGTCCGATAGCGAAGCGTCCGGGCAAGAAGGATTTAAAGGTTCTTTGACTGGTTCAAAAGAGTGACTGATTCTGGGTGAATCTCCTTCACTACCCCCTGGTGAATGTGGTGCACCATCTGGTGAATCTCCTGCACTACCCCCTGGTGAATTTGCTTCACTACCCTGGTGAATCTCATTCACTAACTTCGCACTGGGGTTTGCACCGCTCAGGGTTAGCCGGTAGAAATTGCTGCCATTGCCTTTCGGTCCCGATCTTGTCTCTTTTCGCATCAGTCCAGACTCGCAAAGTGCGGCAACATGATTCATGACTGAACGACGGCTGATCTCGCACTGATCAGCTATATGCTGATAACTCGGCCAGCACTCGCCCTGGTCGCTGGCGTTATCAGCCAACTTGAGGAGAACCAGCTTGCGCAGCGGGTTTCCTACTTTGACCTTCATCGCCTGAACCATCAGTTCCATGCTCATAGAACACCTCGATACAACTGAACTAGACTGCGTTCGAACAAGTCGAAACAAGCTTCACTTTGACGCCGACCAGCTGCGCCAGCGCGTCGATGGCTTCCAAGGTCTCTCGCCGGATTATCGGTTGCGGCTTGCCGGTGAAGACCGCATTGGTGGCTTCGATACACTCTTTGTTAACCCTGGCCGCCCGGTAGTGCATGCAGTCCTTCTGCGCCAGTTCGTTATCAATGGCGGTACGGATGGCATAGCTCAGCGCTTCTGCCTGTTTCAGGTAGTTAGGCGTATCGTTGCGGAAAGCACGTTGAATAATCTGCTTGTTGTTGTGCAAACGGCGCGCGTACTCGTCCGGATCCGATACGTCATCAAGTGACTGAAGCAGATCGCCAAAGTGATGCGGGGTTATCAGCTGCGTGACCGTCTTCCAGCCCTTTTCCTGCGCCCAGGACTCCAGCTCGCATGCCAGCTTTTTGATTTCCATCAGTCAGACTCCTTAGGGGCATTGAGGTTAATCTTGTGCTCATACAAAACTGAGTCGTACTTCAATGCACCACCCGTTAATTTTTCCAGTCGAGCGGCGCGTCGTTCAGGTACTAACTCCCCCCACTCACTCACAGAGGATCGAGCGATGTTGAGAGCCCTCGCCACGTTGGCTTTTTTCCCAAAGTGTTTGATTACATCTTCGGTTTTCATTTTGTCCTCCTTGGTAAGTTTTCCTAACTTTATATGTTAAGGAAACAAGAGTCAATGCGCGTTAGGATTTCCGAACTATGAAAACGATCGGTCAGCGTATAAAAGAGCGGCGCTCTGCTTTGAAATATACCCAGCGCAGCCTAGGCAAACAGGCTGGGGTTGCTCATGTCACAATCTCTCAGTGGGAACGTGATGAAACCTCTCCAAGGGGCGATAATCTCTTCAAGTTAGCTGCGGCTCTTGGCGTTGAACCTGGCTGGATCATTAAAGGCGATGACGGATACGAACCAGCCCCAGCAGAATCGCATCGGATGCTTTCACCGCAACAGATTCAGCTTCTGGAACTGTTTGAAAAACTCCCCAACGCTGAGAAAGAACAACACATCATCAATTTGCGGGACAAGGTCAAAGACTACGATGAAACGTTCAACGACCTGATAAAAACCAAAAGCAAAGAAGAAATCCTGCAGATCCTCAAAAACCTCGATATCAAATAATTTTTCTTCACGCCAGGCCGCTTCAATAGCGGCCTTTTTGTGTTTTTCACGATCCTGTTGTTAGGTTTTGCGAAATTCACCCTTGACGTTTTGTTAGGTTTAAATAACAATATTCGTTATCAAAACTTAACAGCAGTAATCAGTAAACGTTCCGCCTACCCGGCGATAAGGGTGATTAGCCAAGCAAAGCAGCAAACAGGGGTTCGAGATGGAAAAAGCATACGAAGAGTATTTCAACAGTCTGGCGGAGGGTGAAGAAGCACTGAGCTTTTCCGAGTTCGTCCAGGCAGTTTCTTGAATGTGGCGTAAGCCAGTGGAGTGTTCATATATGGATAAGACACAATTAACACCGGAACAACAAATTGCCTGGGCACAGGGAAAACTCGTCACTTCAGTATTTCTTCGTGATGTTGCTGGCTGCCATGCCGCCTGGAAAGTATTACGGAAATACAGAAATTTCGTTGTGCATCGCCAACCTCACCAGGAATGGCGTAATAGTTTAAAAGCAATTTAATTTTCTCAATTTAAAACCTATGCCTTAAACGGCAGGGATTCTCACATCCTGAGTCAAGGAGTTAAAAATGAAAGTGAGCGTTACAACCGTTGAGCTGAATCTTGTTATCGTAAATAAAGAAATTGCCACCTTCAATATTAACGGTACCATTTCAGGTGTAGTTCATTTGCCTTCATCAGGTCCTGTAACCGTCGTGCTTGACGGTGGCTACGTGCTCGGTGAATTTCATTGCCCAGTTTGCGCAGTTAAGCATATTAGCTTGCTGGCTGTTAATTTTGCAGAAGCACAGAACGCCTGTTACATGTCCTATTACGACCACAAACGCCAATATCTGAACTGATATGGATGACACCATTTGTCATTGCGCTGTTTGCTGCCACGAATATAAAAAATCGAAAATGCACGAAAGGAAAACAGACATATACCCCTTTAAGCGCACGATTTATTTATGTGAGCAATGCAATGAAAATAGAGAAAGGCGTAACGCGTTAAAAAATGTAAAGCGCGTTATTCGAAAACAACATCGCTAAAGTTCATTCTCCTAAAATTATAGAGGTAATCATGTCTATTGAATTAAAAGTTTTCGGCGGTGCTTATTTCCCTAAAGATAAAGCATTAAAAAAATATCCGGATTTAAAACCCCTTGCCACTGCTGTTAATGCGACCACAAAAGCTATAGCTGAAGCCGTTATTTTTGGCAAGCTGGCAGCTGAACACCCGGAACACATTGATGATTTCTTCAAAGTGAAAATCTGGGAACACCGAGAAGGTTTACCCTGCCCTGAGCTTGATGTTTTCTCACCTGAATTTTTCGATACCGTTGCTATATGGAATGTGAACGCAGGTGAGCCAGCTGCGGCGCCACAGCCAGAAACCGATGAAAAAGCAGACTGGGAGGACAACAAGGCACAGGAAGAAATTAAAACCGTTGCGCAGCTCGATCTGGCATCGCGAGCAGCTTGTCTGGCACTGTTCGGACCGGTCCCTGGAATCACTACGGCGCAGTACGGCCAGATCGTAGACCTGATTAACGATGATGCTGGTAGCTTTACCCGAGAACTGGCAGAGGCACTGGCGAAAGAGACCCGCGCGCTGGCGCTGGCGCCGGAACGGCAGGAGCAGCTGCTCGCATGGGTACTTGAGAACACAAAAGATTCTGCACAGTGGCCGGATATCAAAAAGCAGATCGCTAAATGGATCGATACCCCGATAGATAAGCGTCCTCAAACTGTTCGTACTACCACCGAAGAAAACCTCACAGACACTGGCTCCACTTTGGGCGGGGGAAATAAGACAGACCGAAGCCCGGATCTGGTACACAACCTCTCTACGCTCAAGATAGAGGTTGCTGTTGCGATTCTAAGTACCTTCGACGAAATCGATATTTACTCAATTCCAAACAAGTTTTTCATTCCCGCTAAGGCCATGGCCGAAGCTGAGCAGGACACCCGCTTCACAGCCTGGTGGAAAAAGCTGCGCGGCACCCCAGGCATTCTGGACTATTCTCGCGCAGCCATTATCGCCCTGATTAAATCTGCTCAGGAAGACCTCTGGATGGATCCCGTCGCCTTGCGTGAGTACATCAATCGCGAGTTGGTTGAATCTGACCACGCGCACCCTGATCAGAAAACGGTTGATAAGGCTTGCCGCCCAAAACCGCGCGCTAACCCTGAGGAAATCGAAAATGATGAAGCCAAACCGACTGTATCTGGCGAAACTTTGCCACCATCAGTTTGCCCTGGAAAAGCAGCGCAACTCGACAAAGAACTCAACGAGGCATTCGCTCAGGCCCCCACACCTGAAAAGCAGGTTGGTGATCAGCCGCGGGTGGAGAATCTGGGCGGCGGAGTCTTCTCAGTTGATGCCCTGATAAACACCACCTCCTCAAATGAAGTCGAAAAACAGGAAGTGCCTCCCGCGCTTAATGATCGCGAGATTGAAATCGCCCATGCATTAAACGAGCTGATGTCCGGGCGCACAAACATTGGTGACCAGGATGATATCGAAACTCTCACCGCCACCACGGGTAAAGACATCGAGCATATTTTCCCGTTACTGATTGCAGATATCACCACAACTGAATTCTCTCTGTCGCCTTATTTCAGTGATGAAGAAGTACAAGACGTTGCTACTACGATTCTTGAACAGTGGTCTGACGATATCAGCGTTCGTCAGAAAATAGCGCTTGATGCGATTGTGGAATACCGGCGCCCTGAAGTACCGAAACCGGTAGTGCTCGCTCCACCAGCTGTCAAAGCAAAACCTCAAAAGGCGGCTGCACCAGAACCTGAGGAACACGATCGGTGGACGTCACCCTCATACCTGCAACAGCTAACGATCGCAGCGCTGCAGGGCTTATGTTCCAACCCGGCATATTGCAATCAGTACGAGGAATTACCGGCTATGGCATCCGGCCTTGCCCGTAGCGTGATCAACCATCTGGAAGACTCCTGTGCGTCTGATTAACCGTAGCAAGGGGGACCGTATCGGCGGGCCAGCATGCGCCGCCGCACTTAAATGCCATTTTGAGAAATATGGCGAGCATGGCCGCAGCGACAAACAGACTTTTTACACCATCAAGATCCAAGGGAGAAAAATTACGGTCGAGGTTGTTAACAGGCCACGAAGCTATGTGGCCACGGCAATGACCAGAGCCAGACATCTGCAATGCCTCCCCGGGCTTGGTCGGTGATTTTTGACAATCAATTTACTATCTGCCGCTGCGGTATCGTGGCGGCGTCATGGAGTTAAGCATGGCGCAAATCATTTT